>JAQCJI010000105.1 GCA_027593175.1 Bacteroidota bacterium
AAAAAGACTTGCGCTTTTCATGGTTTTCATATTTCAGGAAAGTAACGATTCTGGGCTAGGGGAAGTTCCACGCAGCACCTGAGGCCACTTCCCCTTGATTAGGGCAGTACCAAAGAAGAAGGCACCGGCTACGGCCACCATCATTCCTGCGATGGAACTGTCTATCCAAAAGGCAAGATAATAACCAAGAATGGCAATTAAAATTCCTAGGGCTGCAGTAAGTCGAAGAAGGGGGATCAAACTCTTGGTCCAGAGGTAGGCTGTGGATGGGGGTACCACCAGCAGGGCAACTACCAGAATTGCCCCCACAGACTCAAAGCTGCTGACGGTGGTGTAGGACACCATGCTCATTAAGGCTAGGTTTACCCCCTTCGCAGGGATGCCGATGGAGGAGCTAAAGTGCTCGTCAAAGCTGGTCAGAGATAATTCCTTAAACAGCAGGTAGACAAATCCGGTGACCAAGAAGAAGTTGAGCCCGGCCAACCAGGTGATGCGTGGACCCAAATTGAGCCCACTTGGGGTAATCCAGAGGTCAATGGGCAGGTAGGCTATCTCTCCGTACAGCACACATTCCTGGTCCAGGTCCACCTTGTAGGCAAAGAGATTGATCAGGATGATGCCAATGGCGAAAAGGAGCGTGAAAGTGATGCCAATGGAGGCGTCGAGTTGCACCTTGGCTTTTTTTCGAAGCGCATCGATCATCAGCGTGGATAGGATCCCGAGTAGGCCTGCCCCAATGATGACTTCTAAACTGCGCTGGCTTCCAGACACGAAGAAGCCAATCACAATGCCCGGAAGTACGGCATGGGAGATGGCGTCACCGGTCATGGACATTTTGCGGAGCAGGAGAAATACGCCCAAAAAACCACAGGAGATTGCAATTAAGGCTCCAGTCAGGATAATCAATAGGGCATTGGTATCAAGAGTCATTGGATTCTCTGGGGATAGGTTCTTGGTGAGGATCGAGGTTAGGATAGTTTAGCCGCTGCTCAAGCAGGGTTTCCAGCTCCGGAGTAAGTAGGTGCTCCATTTGTTCGGCAGATTCATGCACGTGGTCAGGAGCAATGTTCATGGACTCGTTGAGGTAAACTTCCCACAAGCGGTGGAGACGAACAATGCGCATCGCATCCGAAGTACCTTGGGAACTGAGTCGAACGCCCTGGGTATCCTGTAGCACCAAGCCTTGCTTGGTAAGTAATTGCAGGGAATGTTCAATTTCTTTTTTGTGAAAAGGGTACAACGCACGAATTTCTTCCAAACTCAAAACCTCCTGCTTGGCTACCTTGGCTTTAAAGAGTGCCTTCATCAAGTGATCGCGGTGTGTTTTTTTGAGGTAGCTTCGGCGGGCTAGGAAGCGTCGAATAATCCCGCTTTTTGGGGAAAAGATAAAGGACAGCAGCGCAATCAAGGACAGGAAGACCACTACCCAAGGTCCTGTGGGCATCTGTGGCAGCACAAAAGAAATGTAGGTACCCATGATCCCAGATAAAATGGAGAAAAAGGCGGCAAGCAGGAGCAAAGGCTGCAGACGGTCGGTCCAAAAGCGTGCTGCCGCTCCTGGGGTAATCAATAGGGCAGCCATCAAGACCACCCCAATGGCTTGGATGCCGATGACTACAGCAAGTATCAAGAGTACGTTGAAGACAAACCGGATGCCCTTCATCGGTCATGCGCCGCCCTTGCCAAATCCAGAATCAAAGACCATCAAACGAAACTCCTTTAAAAATAGGCTCAGCACAAGCAGAATAACCAAGGACAAGCCTCCATACAGAAATAGGTCGGCTTCAGCAATGCCAATGGCATTTCCGAAAATAAAGGAATTGAGGCCGGCAACCTCCGGATTTCCAGATTTTTGAATTGCAGTCAATGCTACAATACCAATTCCAAAAAATACGGAAAGGATACTGGCGATGATGCTATCCTCACTCAATTTAGTGTTTTGTTTGAGCCAGGAAGACAAAAAGGGAGCTAAGGCACCCGATAAGAAAGCTCCTGTGACGATGAAGCGCGGATCCTTTTCTCCAGCCAAGACAAAACCCAAGCAAATCCCAGGCAGCACCGCATGGGAGATGGCATCACCTAGTAGGGCTTTCTTGTCCAAAAAGGAGAAGGTGCCCACATAGGCCGAACCGATTCCCAGTAGCGTGATGCCTAACACCACCCAGGTGATGGAGGGATCTTGAAAGGTGAAGAAGTACAGAAAGTCTTCCATATCAGCTTTTCAATGGGTTGAAATCTTGTTTACGAATCAAATCGGTCACCTGGGTGAGCAGGTTGAGCTTTCCTCCATAGGTCTTTCGGAGCAGCTCCTCTGTCATTACTTTGTCCTTGGGACCGGAAGCCACCAAGTGCAGGTTGAGCATGATCACCCATTCAAAGAAGTTCATGGCGCTATGGATGTCGTGGTGGACCACCAAAACTGTTTTTCCAGCGCGAGCCATGTCTTGGAGCAACTGGAAAATGGCGGTTTCTGTGGCCATGTCCACCCCTGCAAAGGGTTCGTCCATCAAGTACAAATCTGCTTGCTGGGCCAGTGCACGCGCAATAAACACACGCTGCTGCTGTCCGCCAGAGAGTTCAGAGATCTGCCGGTTGGCAAAGGCAGTCATGCCTACTTGTTCCAAGGCCTCTTGTGCAATTTGTACCTCCTTTTTGCCGGGGCGGCGAAACAGACCCAACTTTCCATAGGTTCCCATGACGACTACATCCAAGACGGATGCAGGGAAGTTCCAATCCACAGATTCCCGCTGGGGAACATAACTGATTCGCGAGCGCACTTCGGGCAGTGCCTTATCAAAAATTTTGATGTATCCTGAAGTCGGTTGGATCAAGCCCATGATGGATTTGATGAGCGTGGATTTGCCGGCGCCATTGGGGCCGAGGATGCCAATCAATTGGCCTGCTGGAAGGCTCAAGTCCACATTCCAAAGCACGGGCTGCTGGCCGTAGCTGACCGTGAGGTCATGCACTTCTAAGACGGGGTGGGGTACCTGTGTGATCATGGAAGAAGTTGGCTGTAGATAAGTTGAAGATTGGTTTCAAACATACCGAGGTAGGTTCCGGCAGGGGTGTGGACTGCATCGAGGCTATCCGTGTAGAGTGGGCCCGCAAGCTCCACCGGCTGGTTTTTTTCTGCGGCACCTCTAACCACTGCTTTTAGGGCCTTGGGAGAGATGGTCTGCTCGGCAAAAATGGCTTTGACGCGGTAGGTTTGGATAATTTGGATAAGTTCAGTTAGATCCCGCAATCCCGGTTCACTCAGCGTGGAGAGGCCTTGTAGGGAGTAGACGGGTAGTCCGTAGGCCTTGCCGAAGTAGGCAAAAGCATCGTGGGCAGTCACCAGCACTTGCTTATTTTTTACCAATTCGGCCACTTGACTGCGTGTCCGCTGATCGAGGGCTGCCAGTTGCTGTAGGTAGGCACGGGTATTTTGCTGCAGTATAGGCTTCCATGTGGGTTGCCATGCTTGCAGCTCCTCGCTGGCATACGCCAATGCTGCAGACCAGAGTGAAATATCGAACCAGACGTGGGGATCGACACTATGTGCTTCAGGTCCTGAGCGAATCAATTTCTCCTTTGGGATACCTTGAGACACATCGATGAGGGGCTGTCTGAGGGCGAGCTTTTCAAAGATTTCGGTCATTTTTCCTTCGAGGTACAATCCGTGATAAACTACTAGGTCAGCTTGGGTGAGCAGGTCCAGGTCGCGCACGGAAGCCTTGTAGAGGTGAGGATCCACTCCAGGAGGCATTAGGGAGACCACTTCTGCCTGATCTCCAACCAGCTGCTGTATGCCGTCGGCTAGGATACTGGTGGTAGCCACGATCAGTGGCTTGCTCCGGGTAGTTTCCGTGTTGGAACGGCAACCCCAGAGGGTTAAGGCAAAAACAAGAAGTAAAAGCGGTCGGATGAAACTCATGCGGTCAGAACGAGAATGTTGCTGGCTACATCTTTGGACATGAAAAGCGTCTTTTTTTGGTCGACAAGGATTTCGACCGAACCGTCAAACTCGACCTTGTCGAGGACTTTGATGCGAGCACCGATGTAGGCACCTACCTTGTCTAGGTAGCGCAGAAAGGCGGGGGAACTGTCTTTGACTGCGACGATTTGCCCGGATTGGTCGATTTCCATTTCCTGCAAGGCGATACGAGGGCGGGAGCGCACATCTCCGAAAGCATCAGGGATGGGATCGCCATGGGGGTCAAACTTGGGATAGTTGAGATAGGCATCTAGGCGCTCAATAAGAAGCAGAGATTGAATATGCTCCAGTTGCTCGGCTACCTCGTGCACCTCGTCCCATGCGAAGTTCAACTTATCTACCAAAAACACCTCCCAAAGTCGGTGTTTGCGGATGGTTTGAAGTGCAAGTTGTATTCCGAGAGGGGTGATTTGAAGGCCGTAATATTTCCGGTATTGGATGACCTCTTTTTCGCCAAGCTTTCGGAGCATATCGCTTACCGAGGCGGGCTTGGTCCGGATTTCGGCAGCGATATCATTGGTAGAAACGCTTTTCTTTCCTTCTACGGAAAGGTGATAAATGGCTTTTAAGTAATTCTCTTCGGCAGTAGTCAACTCCATGGGATAGGGGATTTATAAGACAAATATAAAAAATAAATTAGGTTAAACTAAAAAATAATTTTAATTACACTAAAACAATTGTGGAAAACTCCAATTTGCTGGGGAAAATCGATTTAGGATTTACTTAAATAAAATATAGGCTTATCTAAAAAAAGAATTATCCCATT
>JAQCJI010000106.1 GCA_027593175.1 Bacteroidota bacterium
TCTGGAAAACCCAAGTCCAAAATCCAAACGAGAAAGATCAGCAAGGTAAAAATTACCCTGACAACGCTATTTGCTTTCCTTACCCACTGCAGGGCTAAAATTTGTTTGTCCGGATTTTTAAATAGCCCAGAGTAGCTCATTTCATACGATCTTAGTTCAAATGTAAAGGAGATTCGTAGGATTATCCACTAATTCGTGATTTATTAATTTATAGCCGTATAGGTTTCATTCCTGCTAGTGGAAAAGTTCAACCCAAGTGGTAAGTCATTCCCATCTTTTTCGGGAGGTAGTTAATGGCGTGAATGCATGAATATAAAGGGGTAAATTGCGCCCAATTCGATATAACACTAAAAAATCTATTCCTATTCTCTTGTTTTTTTTTGTAAAGTGGTATCTTAAGGGTGTACTAACCTTATTTAATTATGATAAAAGTAAAATTCACCCTTGCTAGTTTGCTTCTTCTTGGATTCTTATCCATGACCTTGATGACTTCTTGTGGAGCCAAAAAGGAAGAGGCTACGGAAACTACGGATTCTACAGAAAAAGCTGCTGAACATCCAGCTGAAGGTGGTGACCATCCAGAGGACACTACATCCAAGGATACTCCTGCATAAAACTAAAAAAAAGGCTGTCTCAGTAAATGGAGACAGCCTTTTTTTTGATTAAGATTTCCGTTGGAAGGTAAAGGTAGTAGGGGCTTTGACCTCTTTTCCATTCACCTCCAAGTAGGGGTAAACTAAAAAGTTAATCGGTCCTGAAGCGGGTCCGGGATTGAGTTCTAGGTCTCTTCCCCGGGTAAACTCGATTCGATTGGCAGGATGCCTTCCAAAATAATAGGTTGCCAAAGCGGTGTATTTATTTGCCTCACTGATATCTACTGGCCACCATTTTCCATCCGCATAGAATTCCGCCCAGCAATGGTAACCATCCATGCCACCTTCGTTGCGGTCGGAAGGAATGGAAGCGCCTATCGCAAAACGAGCAGGAATCCCTACCGAACGAGCCAACGAAATAAAATAAGAGTGAAACTCTGAACAGTTGCCGGTCTTGGAATCACAAGCATAGTTGGAGTCCCCATTTCCAAAGTCCCCAAACTTCATGTAGCGCATCGTTTCGATGATGTAATCGTAAAGGCTTCTTGCTTGGATCAAGTGTGATTCTTTTATTTTTTCTCCCAAGGCTTCTTTCGCGATGTCTTCAAATCTTCCCCCCACCGGCATCAACTTATTTCCTTGAAGGTAAAGGGAGGCATCAGTCAAAGTAGCTGGATAAGGGCCTTTTTCCTTCCGCTCTACTGCATAGGAAATAGAAATAATTTGTCCACTATTGTCTGGTCCCAAGGCCACATATAAAACCTCATTTTTATTAACCGGGTCTTTCAATAATTTGGAATTGACAGGAACTTTCTTTTCCAAGATTTTAACTTCTTGAAATGCATCTGACAAGGCCATTGGAATCCAGATCTCCGCGGATTCAGTAAGAGTAGGTAAGGTGACGGTGTAGTAAAATTCGAAACTATCTTTTCCTTCTTTCACCCCAAGCAGGGAATTATCCGATTGTTCTAAGGGCATTTTATACCAGGTTTTATCTTGTTTTTGTTTCCAACTGTAAAAGGGCTTTCCGTTCAACTTGTGAACCGAAGTGACTGTGATTTCCATGTTTCCAGGGTTCCCTTCCATAAAGAAATCCACATCGTATACATCCCCACTCTCATCAACCAAGTCTACACAAGCAAAATGGCTTTCAGGTCCTAGATTGGAAAGGTATTCGGTGTGTACGCGGACCAACTTCATTTTTAGATCATGGTTTTCGTCTTTTATAGGAAAAAGACCTCCATGCTCTTGGGTCTTCTGTGAAATGTAGTTTTTGATCTCACTTTCAATTTCAGCAATAGACAAAGGAGCTGCTGTTTTATTTTTAGCAGTTTCAGGAGCACTGCAGGAGTACAAGGTGAATAGAAAAAGCGATGCCAAGGCGAATCGAGAATAGCGGAAGGATTGATTCATAATTTGAGAAATTTAAGCCCTATACCCCCAATAAAGTGGATAGAAGCAGGTAAAACAAAGAGGGACAGATCAAACAACCCAATCCTGTGTAAAAGGTGGCGGTCACAGATCCATAAGGAACTAAGCTGAGATGTGTAGCAGCCAAGCCGGCAGCCACTCCGCTGGAAGTTCCCATGATGCCCCCAAAGGCCATAGCCGATTCGGGGGATTGCAAGCCTATCTTTTTGGCCAACAGGGGAGTGAGTATAGTGACCGCAATGGTTTTGACTACCCCTGTAGCGATGCTGAGTGCGATTACCTCCGAACTAGCACCCAATGCTCCTCCCGTTACTGGGCCGACAATGTACGTGCAAGCTCCAGCACCCAGGGTACACAGGCTTACTGCATCGCGGTAACCCATTGCCCATGCCAAGGCTACTCCTGAGATAAAGAATACGCCAATGCCCAGAATTAAGGAAATAAAGCCAATCCAACCACTTTTTCGAATGAGTAGGAAACTGGCTCCTGTTACTGTAGCGACAATGGCGAAATCACGAAACATGCCCCCACCCAAGATCGACAAACCCTTGAAAACAGGTAGATCAGCAAGCCCCTGTTCTCCATCGGCAATCAGTCCTCCGAGGTACCCCATGCCTAAGGCCAAAAAAATGGCGAGTGCGGAACCTGGAATTTTAGAAGAAAACGCCTTTTTGGAAAGTACATCTGTCCCCCAAGTTAGTAGACCTACCGCTAAAAAGGCGAAAATTAAGCCGTTTTTTTCAAGTACTTGTTCTAGCTCCTCCATCCTAAGGGGTCCCCAGTTTTTTGATTAGTAGTTTGAACACCCAGAAGGCGAGCAGTACAGGCAGTAGTCCTGCCAATACTGCCAAGAGTCCAGAGGAGAGCGCCGATTTTACATTCAAACTGGCGGCCATCGCGATGACGATAGGGATGTACAGCTTGTTCCAAAATTCAATTCCAAATGCAAATTCTCCTTTCCAGAGGCCTTTCTTTACCGATGCTTCCTTGAGCAATAGGAAGAAAATCATGGCAAAACCTACACCTCCTACATTGGCATCAATTCCCAGCCAGCTGCCCAATAGTGCACCGCACCACATGCCAATCAGAAAACAAAACGAAAGAATCGCTAAACCTTTAATCATGGATAAAAACTGGGTGGGCTAAGATTTAGGAAAATAAGGGTTTTAGTTCATTTTTCACCACTTTACCTAAGCCATTTCTTGGAAGTTCAGGAAGGATAAGGTACCCCTGCGGCGTTTTGTAAGTGGGTAGAACCCCACGAATCCACAACTTGAGGGATTCAAGGTCTAATTCATCCGAGGCGACGAGCACCGCAACTACTCGCTCACCCCATTCGGGATCTGCAATACCTACCACCGCACAGTCCTTTACGGAGGAATGACTACGGAGGACTTCCTCAATCTCCAAGGCGGAGATCTTATAGCCTCCTGATTTGATGATGTCGATCGAATCTCGTCCCAAAATTCGGTAATACCCTTGTTCTATAACGGCGATATCCCCTGTTTTAAACCATCCGCCTTCGGTAAAAGCCTTTTTGGTAGCTTCGGGTTTTCCCCAATAGGTTGAAAAGATTGCTGGGCCTTTCACTTGAATTTCCCCTGGGGTTCCGATAGCTACTTCTTGGCTGGCTTCATCCACCAAGCGAACCTGCACTCCAGGCAAAGGGCTGCCGATGAATCCAGTTCTTCTTTCGCCTCGATAAGGATTGCTGATGGCCATCCCAATTTCAGTCATTCCATAGCGTTCCAAAAGGGTATGCCCAGATACCTCTTGCCAGCGCTCCATAACCGATGCAGGCAATGCGGCAGAACCCGAAACCATCAATCTGAAGGCACTCATGCAGTCTTTAAGGGTTTTTTTCTTATTTTCCGAATAGGAGTCAAATTCTGCAATCAATTTGAAATAAATGGTAGGGACGGCCATAAAAACATTGATCTTGCCATTAAGAAAGATTGAAAATACTTCTCCTGCAAGGAAGGGGTGTAGAAACTGTAGTGTAGCACCCGCCCAAAGTGCACAGCAAGTGACATTGACCAACCCGTGTACATGATGCAGTGGAAGAAGGCACAAAGTATGGTCTGAAGAGGTCCATTCCCAGGCATGAATCAAGGTAGAGATTTGAGCTTCCAAGTTGGCATGGGTAGAAAGTACCCCCTTGGGTAAACTGGTTGTGCCAGAGGTATACAAGATCAATGCACCTCGTTCGGCATTTACTTGTGGAAGTGGAGCTGCTTCTATTTCTTGCTGAACCTGATTTACATCCACTAAAGGAATCCCTTTTTCCAAGGCATAAGGCTGTAGCATCTCTTGATATATCCCTTCTATAACCAAAAAAGCGGCCTTGGTATCCTCAATCACATAGGCGAGAGCGGGTAAAGGGTAGCTCAAGCAGAGGGGAACCGCTATGCCTCCTGCTTTCCAAATGCCCCAAAGGGTAGCGGCATAATTGAACCCTGGAGATACCATAAATGCCACGCGTTGCTCATTCAAATCTGCTTGTCCCTGAAGTAGGTGGACTGCGATCTGGGAACTTCTATTCGAAAGGCTTTCATAGGTATATTCACCCGAAGAATCAAGAATTGCGGTGGAATGCGGATGACGCTGGGCCTGGGTAAAAATGGGAAGCATAAAAACAAATTTTTTGAAATATAAAAAAACAAGTACATGAAATACCTCCTGTTTAAATTTTAG
>JAQCJI010000107.1 GCA_027593175.1 Bacteroidota bacterium
TTTTTTAGCTTAATTTGCAGAGGAGGAGGGATTCGAACCCCCGGTACCTCACGGTACAACGGTTTTCAAGACCGCCGCGATCGACCACTCTGCCACTCCTCTAAACGTGTCGATTGGTCATCGAGAGTGCAAAAATAGTTGCTTTAACTAGTTATGCTAACATCTTTCCTTCTTTTTATCGTAACTACTTGATTTTTTAAGGCTTAAATTTCATTCGATCTCTGTTGGGGTTCTACCGTTTTAAATTTACCTGCACAAAGAAGAAATGGTGGTAAGCATAATTTTATTACCTATTACACGGAGGATCTACCTAGCAATTTTTTTCCAATTATCTCGATGCCGCTGCTTCTCTTCTGCTAGATCAAAACTGACATTTACCTCAAAGCAAACCAATATAATCATAGAAGTCAAGTACAGCCACAGCATCAAAGCAATGATGGTACCGATGGAGCCATAGAGCCTGTTGTAACTCGCAAAGTTTTCTAGATAGAAGATAAAGCCATAAAAAGATAGGGTAATCAAAAGCCCTGCTAGTTGAGCACCCGTAGAGAAAAAGTGCCACTTGTCGTGAATCGCAGGCGCAAACCGGAAGATAAATGCAGAGGTCATGTAGAATACCGATAGCAAAATAAAAAACTTGAGTGTCTTAAATAAGAAAATAACAAAGTCGCTACTGAACAACTGTGTATCCTCCAACTTCGCAATCCAAAACCCACCAATGATCATCACCGAGCTAGCGACAAGAATAGTGACCACCAAAGCCAGAACGATCGAAATGGCAATTGCTCTGGCACTGAGCCAGCTTCTATTTTCCTTCGTTTTATAGACGGCATTAAACGAATTCATCATAGATACTACCCCCTGCGTGGAGGCAAGGAAGGCAAAGAAAAAACCCAAGGAAAGGAGACTTTGTCTCGGCTTGGAAACAATGTCCAGCAAGGTAGATTCTATCGTCTCATAAACATCTACAGGCATGATTTCCTGTACAAACAAAAGGATATTGCTGGTGGTCACCATCGGAAAAAAATCCTGCAAGTAGGGAACCAGGTTTAGTAAAAATAAAAGCAGGGGAAACAGGGCGATGGTGTAGCTAAAAGCCATGGAGCCAGCACGCTCGTTGATATTATCCTTTTTGAGCTGCTGAATAAAAATACGGATCACATCGTACAGGTTTTTGCTCTTGCTGCCAAAGTAAATTTTCTTGAGCGCTCTAGCCTTGAACTGTAGCCGTATTCTCCATTTTAAAATTTTTTCCCTGGGCTCCACTAACAGTTGCTTAGTTAAAATAGGGGTTCATCACCTCCATCAAACTTTTTGGAGGCCGAGTAGGTTGGTGGTTTTCCTTTCTAATAAAGGCCAAGGTAGTCCATCCTCTCGCAATTTGCTCCTCTGACTCGTTGCTTACCTGGTATTCAAAGCGAATTTTTACACCTGGAAGCTCAGGAATTACCGTGTGGATGGTAAGCAAATCATCGTATTTGCCTGGTTTGAGGTAGGTGATGTGGCTTTCCAAAACAGGCATCAAGATGCCACTGTCTTCCATCTCTCGATAAGAAAATCCCACCACCCGCAAGGCCTCTACTCGTGCCACTTCAAAATACATAGCGTAATTGCCGTAGTAGACGTAGCCCATCTGATCTGTTTCGGCGTAGCGTACTCGAATTTGTGTTTTGGCTTTAAACATATCAGTAAATGTTAGCGGTGTTTAAAGCCTTTTGGTAGCGCCTCGCGTTGTTGAGGTGCTCGTTGTAGCTCACTGCAAAGGAATGGTAGCCAGAAAAATCCTCTTTGGCGCAAAAATAAAGGTAATCGTGTGTTTCTGCATTCAAAACGGCATTCAAGGAGTTGATGTCCGGAAGATTGATCGGCCCAGGGGGTAGCCCCGTGTATTTGTAGGTATTGTAAGGGCTGTCAATCGCCATCTGTTTGGCAGTGACGCGCTTAATGGTAAAGTCACCTGCCGCAAAAACCAAGGTTGGATCTGCCTGTAAGGGCATTCCCGTACGAAGTCGGTTAAGGTAGACCCCTGCAATTCTTGGGAGCTCATCTGATTTTTGACTTTCTGCCTGCACTATGGAAGCGAGGGTGCTGATTTCCTTTTGGCTTAGCCCCAAGGCGGCTGCTTTTTGTTTCCGCTCCTCAGTCCAAAATTTTTGATACTCTTCATGCATGCGATCAAAGAGACCTGTTGCCGAGGTGTTCCACCAAAGTTCATAGGTGTTTGGAATAAATAAACTGAGGATTGTCTCCTCCTCAAACTCGAAGCCTCGGATATACACCGAATCCTGAAGTAATGCCAAAAACTGTGCTTCGCTGACTTCTAAGTTGGCAGTGAATTTTTTAGCCAGCTCCTCCTTGGTTCGGATGGCATTAAATGTGCCCTGTACCGGAACTTGTCTCCCAGCTCGAAGCATTCGTACCAAATCTAGATTATTCATGTTGGGCTCTATCCGATACAAACCTGACTTAACCGCTTCTTGGTACCCTAAAATTTTGGCCACAAAACTGAAGCTCAAGGCTTCATTGATCACCTTTTCATCATAAAGTTGATTCGCTACCTGTGAATACACTGCTCCGGTAGGAATTTCTAAAAAGTAGGCTTCCTTGCTTTCCCATAAAGTATTGGGGCTAAAAAACACCTGGTAGAAATAAAAAGATAAGGAGATGGTCAGTACCGATCCTGCTATCAGGAAGACCAGCATGAATTTTTTGCGTTTTTCGAGTTGCATGGAAGTAAAAATAGAAAATTATATTCATGCGAGTACTCCCTTTGTTTTGGATTGAGCCCCCTTTGCTTACTTAATTTTAGGCAATTTAATTCCCGTATCTTCCCGAACTCCGTTTTTGCTGTGAAAACCATCCAAGTTACCTGCCTTGTCCTTTTGCATCAGGGGAAAGTCCTCACCACCCAGCGTTCTGCAACGATGGATTTGCCAGGATACTGGGAGTTTCCTGGCGGAAAAATGGAGCCCGAAGAAAGCCCGACCAACTGCTTGATTCGGGAAATTTGGGAAGAGCTATCGATTGGAATTCGAATTTCTAGGCCTTTGACGCCGGTACTGCATACCTATCCCAACAAGGCTATCCAGTTAATTCCTTTTCTAGCTACTTGGGAATCTGGGACTTTGCAGCTCACCGAACACGCACAGAGGCGGTGGTTGGCGCAAAAAGACCTCTTATCTTTGGATTGGGCACCTGCCGATATTCCCATCGTGCATGAGTTAAATGAGAACTGGGATTTTTTCTTTGGATTAACCTAAAAAATCATGGCGGAATACATCCGATTGTACGAAGAAAACCCAGATCCACGAAGGATTAGCCAGGTAGTAGCCGTGCTCAAAGTTGGTGGAGTACTCATTTACCCAACGGACACGGTCTATGGGCTAGGCTGCGACATCACCCAAGCGCGTGCCGTTGAAAAAATTTGTAGAATCAAAGGCATCAACCCCAAAAAACATAATTTTTCGATCGTCTGCGCCGATCTCAGTCACTTGGCCCAATACACACGCGTGATTTCCAAGCCCGTTTTCAAAATGATGAAAAAAGGGCTACCAGGACCCTTTACCTTTATTTTAGAAGCCAATACTCAGGTGCCTAAACTGCTCCATAGTCAGAAAAAAACAGTAGGAATCCGTGTGCCCAATCACGGGATTCCCCGCGCGATTGTGGAGGCCTTAGGGCATCCAATTTTATCCTCTTCCTTGCCCCATAGAGACGAAGACCCTTTGGAGTACAGCACTGACCCGGAGCTTATCTTTGAAAAATACCAACACGAGGTGGATTTGGTTATCGATGGAGGCTATGGGGGAATGATCCCTTCCACGGTATTGGATTGCACAGGGGAAGAGGTGGTCTGTCTGCGCGAAGGGCTGGGAGATTTTCAAGACTTGCTCTAGGAGCGAGTTCAGGGCAGCTTCAATCAACTTGTCCAGCGACTCATAAATTCTGTAAACTGCTCTTTGTACAAATCACCCACAGCAATTTGTTGTGTTCCAATGTGGATTACATTTTTGGAAATGGATTCAATATGATCCAGCGAAACAATAAAGGAGCGGTGGACGCGCATTTGGAAATTATACCCTTCCCAAAGATTGGCAAATTCAGCTCTTCACCTTTGCACGTGGCAATCAGGTCCAGTTGCAAGGTTCCTCGGGAGGCTTTGCGGCCTATGGATTGAATTTCAATAAGCAATTCAAAGAGAAGAGAGGCTCCTTTGGGTTCGGGGCAGAAAATTTCCTATTCAAAGAGATTGTCATTCGCAACGAAATTGTGACGCCAAGCATTGTACAGAACAGTACTTCTCGTCTTCAAAATTTGAATTTTAAGATCAATTTCAATTACCGAATAGGCAAGATGAGTTTGGATCAGCGCCCTAAAAAGAGAAAATCCATCACCAACGACGACTTAAAAGATGGGGGTGAGGGACAAGGCGAACAAGGAGGAGCTCCAACGGTTCGAAACCGCTAACGAAGAATCATGTGAATAAATTAATTACTAGATAGGTGAAGGATTAATCCCAAGTTTGATAAACTTGGGATTTTTTCATTAAAAGGGTTGTGAATTTTAAAGTCAATAAAAAAACCCAGATCAATTGGACCCGGGTAATTTTTAGAGGAATACGAAAGTACTTAGGCTTTGTACAACACTTTTTGGATTGCTTCCACCGTGCGTTTCACATTGGGGATGG
>JAQCJI010000108.1 GCA_027593175.1 Bacteroidota bacterium
AAAATCTTAGAAAAAATGAAAAAAATCAGCAAAATAACTTTCCTCTTTCAAAGAAAAATATTGTTCATTAAATTTACTAGCTCAATTTTTTTAAGAATATTATTTGGTTTTAACGCATCTTATTTTTCTCGAATAGGGGAATGCAAAGTCTTTCCCATATCCACTTCAGAACTCACTTTTTTTCTCTAAATTGCAACTTATATTTCAAGTAAGTTCACCCTAAGCTGTATCCTCCCTATCAAGGGATTTATCCAAAACCATGAGTGAAGAAACACTAAGCAATCCAGAAGAGTATAACGCTGGTAATATTCAAGTATTAGAAGGCCTAGAAGCAGTTAGAAAGCGTCCTGCCATGTATATCGGCGATCTAGGGGTCAAAGGCCTACACCACCTGATATGGGAAGTAGTTGACAATTCCATCGATGAAGCCTTAGCAGGTCATTGCGATACCATACGGGTGACCGTGCACGAGGACAACTCCATTACTGTAGAAGACAATGGCCGTGGAATTCCTACTGAAATGCACGCAAAGGAAAAGAAGTCAGCCCTCGAGGTAGTACTTACGGTCCTCCATGCAGGAGGTAAATTTGACAAAGACACCTATAAAGTTTCGGGTGGTCTTCACGGAGTGGGTGTGTCCTGCGTCAATGCCCTTTCCACAGACCTCAAAGCAACGGTTTACCGAAATGGAGTGATTACCGAGCAAGAATTTAAAATAGGTGCACCTCAGTATCCCGCTAGAGAAATCGGGAAAACAGACAAGCGAGGTACCACTATTCACTTCAAACCCGACGATAGCATTTTTGCCAGCACGGAATTTAAATACGAAACTATCGCCAACCGTCTCCGTGAGATGTCGTTTTTGAATGCAGGCATTCGCATTCATTTGCAAGACCTTCGCGATATGGAAGAGGGAGTGGCCAAGTCTGATGAATTTTTCTCTGAGGGCGGCCTAGTAGAATTTGTTCAATACCTGGACGAAACCCGCGAAAAAATTATCGAAAGCCCCATTTACATTGAATCCCTCAATCAGGAAGTTCCGGTACAAGTGGCGATGAACTACAACAGTTCCTACACCGAAAATGTAGTTTCCTACGTCAATACTATCAACACCTACGAAGGAGGCAGTCATGTGACCGGCTTTAGAAGGGCGCTAACCCGCACGCTGAAGTCTTATGCAGACAAATCCGGCATGTTGGAAAAATTAAAAATTGAGGTTTCAGGCGATGACTTTAGAGAAGGACTCACCGCAGTGATTTCCGTGAAAGTTGCTGAGCCTCAGTTTGAAGGACAAACCAAGACTAAGCTGGGCAATTCAGATGTGGTGGGATTCGTGGATTCAGCTGTATCAGAAGTCTTGCAATCCTGGTTGGAAGAACACCCTAGAGAAGCTAAAACCATCGTTGGTAAGGTAATTCTTGCTGCCCAAGCAAGACATGCCGCCCGTAAGGCTCGGGAAATGGTCCAGCGTAAAAGTATCCTCGGTGGAGGCGGACTTCCTGGGAAGTTGGCCGACTGCGCTAACTCTGACCCTACGGTTTGTGAACTTTACCTTGTCGAAGGAGACTCGGCTGGGGGTTCAGCCAAACAGGGTAGGGACAGGGATTTCCAAGCTATCCTCCCTTTGAAAGGGAAAATCCTAAATGTGGAAAAAGCCCATGAGCACAAAATTTACGACAATGACGAGATCAAAAATATCTTAACCGCCCTGGGAGTTAGGTTTGGTACCGTCAATGACGACAAGGAGCTAGATGTATCTGGACTTCGCTACCACAAAATCATTATCATGACGGATGCTGATATCGATGGTTCTCACATTCGAACACTTATTTTGACCTTATTTTTCCGATACATGCGTCTGCTAATTGAGAGAGGCTATGTCTACATTGCCTTGCCACCACTCTACTTGTTGAAGAAAGGTAAAGACGAGCGCTACTGTTGGACGGAAGAGGAGCGAAAGCGACTTATTTTAGAGATGGCAAAAGAAGGGAAAGAGGATAGTGTTGGGATGCAGCGCTACAAGGGTCTTGGAGAAATGAACCCCGAGCAACTTTGGTCTACTACCATGGATCCCAATACCCGTACGCTCAAGCAGGTAACCATCGAATCCGCGGCGGAGGCAGATCACCTATTTAGTATGTTGATGGGTGATGAAGTAGCACCTAGAAGAGACTTTATCGAACGAAATGCGAAGTATGCCAAAATTGATAGTTAATCTCTGGGGGCTTTCAGCCCCTTTTTTTTAACAAAAATTTAATTCTGAAAAATCTGAAATTCTTGAGATTAACGTATAATCACGTTGAAATTGTAACATTATGAAACTTTCAGTAGGACATAAGTACGAGTCGATCATACAAAAAAGTGACCTGATCAGCAGAGATTTGAGTTGGGTTAAATTTAACGAGCGGGTCTTGGACCAATCCAAAAAACCCTTCCGCACAATCTTCGAAAAGCTCAAATTCCTTGCCATTACCGCATCCAACATGGATGAGTTTTTTATGATTCGGGTAGGCTCACTTTACAATTACTTGGATTACGAAAAGGAAAGGGTAGACTACTCCGGTTTACGGGAAGAGCCCTTCAAGGAAAAGTTGATGAATGAATGCCAACGCTTCCATGGGGAGCAAGAGCAGCATTTTATTCAAACCATCCTGCCGGAGCTCCACCAAGAAGGGATTTCCCTAATCAATGTTTCCAAGCTTACTTCGGAGGAGCAGGAAAAAGTAAGACAATACTTCCTCAAGGCCATTTATCCCATGCTCACTCCCATGGTTTACGATGGCTACCGTACTTTTCCAATATTGATGAACAAGCTGCTCGTCTTTGGTGTGGTAACCACCAGCCCCGGTGAGCGGAAGGACATGCGCAAAATGAGTTTTGTGCAGATTCCAGCCAATATACCTCGTTTTTTTGAAATCGAGCGAGAGGATTCCTTGACACTCATTCCCATTGAAGAAGTTATCCGTGAAAATTTAATTTCACTTTTTAGAAATGTAGAAATTGAATCTGTAAGCCTTTTCAGAATCACTAGAAATGGGGATTTTACGTTGGATGAAAGCGACGACATGGATGCCAACTTTCTCGAAGAAGTGAAGCGCAAACTCATGGAGCGAAAGACCGGAAGGGTGGTATGCATTGAAATAGAGGAAGGCTACTCCAAATGGATGCTTAATTCCCTCTTGGATCGTTGGAATTTGCGCTCTGATTCGGTTTTTCTAGTCAAAAGAGCAAGTATTCTTGACTTTACTGGCCTGTGGCAGATCGTGGGAAATAAGCGATTTCGAGATCAACTTCCCCAGATTCCTGACCCAGTGAAGCCACTTTCATACCCCGAAGAAGGGAGGGCAGATATCTTTGAGGTGCTTAAGGAACGGGATATTCTACTCCACCATCCCTACAATAACATTGACTCTATCCTGGAACTCATCGAAAATGCTGCGGAAGATCCCGACGTGATGGCTATCAAAATGACTATCTACCGCTTGGCAAATGATAGCCGAATCACAAAAGCCTTACTTCAAGCTGCAGAAAATGGAAAACACGTATCTGTACTGTTTGAAGTAAAAGCTCGCTTTGATGAGGAAAACAATATTTTGGAAGCCAAGAAACTCCAAAAAGCGGGCTGCTTCGTCATTTACGGGATATCTAATGTGAAGACGCATACCAAATTGCTACTTATCGTTAAAAAAGATAATCAGGAGATTACCCGCTACGTGCACCTCGGTTCGGGTAATTACAACGAAGATACTGCCCGACTCTACACAGACATCGGACTGTTGACTACCAATGAGATACTGGCCAATGATGTTTCGGAATTCTTCAATGTAATTACTGGCCATTCTCTTCCGAGCGACTACCGCAATTTGATTACTGCTCCTCGAGACATGCGACACCAGTTGATCTCCTTTATCGAGCAAGAGGCAATCCATGCAAAAAATGGACTTTCAAGTGGCGTTTTTATCAAAGTCAATTCGTTAGAAGATTCTGAAATAATCTATGCGCTCTATCGTGCCTCGCAACAAGGAGTTCCGATCAAGCTTATTGTTCGTGGTATATGCTGCCTCCGTCCCGGAAGAAAAGGGTTGAGCGAAAATATTGAAGTGCTCTCCATTGTGGGCGACTTCCTAGAGCATAGTCGTATCTTCCATTTCCACAACAATGGAGTGACACGCACCTACTCGGGTAGCGCAGACATGATGGTTAGAAGCTTTGACAAACGCCTCGAATCTTTATTTAAAGTAGAATCTCCTCTGCTCGAGAAGCAACTGATGAATATCCTGTCCTATAACTTGAGAGATAATGCTAACTCCTATACCATGCAAGAGGATGGAACTTATTTGGATAAAACACCGAATGAGGAAGAAGCTAAATTTAATATCCATCATGAGTTTTTTAGGTTGAATGCAATTGAGGTCTTCAAAGTAAAATTGACAGAAGAAAAATAAACAGCAACACCACCTGAAGAATCCCATTTTCTGCAGTTTCAAGAGATTCTATATCAAATTGAATTAAAACAGAACGATTGAATGAATAAACTTTAGAATTAAACTTTTTTATACTGAGTTAGAATTATCTATGATAGTTTAAATTGGTAAAAATAAAAAAATCCAATTTTTTCTTTT
>JAQCJI010000030.1 GCA_027593175.1 Bacteroidota bacterium
TTGGGATTTGATTTTTTTAAACTATATTCAAACTCGTATTTAAACTAATATAAATAAATAAGAAAATGAGAGAATTGATTAAAGAGTCTATCGTAGATTTAAAAAAATCTGATGGTTTTGTGTATGTAACTGCAGAAGGTAAGAAAATCGATCTTAATGAAGCTGCATCAAGAGGAATTTCTGTAACTCCAGTAAATCCCAAGTACGGAGTAATTAAGAAACTAGAATCTGCTGGTTTATTTCTTACAGACAACAAATTCTTAGCGGACCTAAATGAGTTGATTGCTTCTTTGAATGGAACTTCCAGAGTTAAGTCAGAAGGGAAGCGTAGATCTTTCTCTGATGGAGAAAAGGCAAAAATTTTGGAAGAATGGAAAAAAGTAGAAGCAACTGGGAAAAAGACTAAAGCGGCGTTTTCCCGGGAAATTGGTGTTGGATACCAAACTTTTATCAACTGGCTGAGAGGTTAATTTGCTTAAAAAAAACAAGCAAAAAAGGACAGCAGCTGCTATCCTTTTTTGTTTTAAAGGGAGTTTATCGTTAGGTAAGAGGCATCGTTATCAGTAATCAAAGAGCTACCTTTAGATTACTAAATGATAGGGAATGATTTTTTGGGATGGTAGTCTAGATAGATAATCTGTTTATTTTTGTAGCATGTTAGATCAGACATTCATCCTTGCACTTCTTAAAGAAAAAGGGAAAGTATACTTTAAAGAAGGTAGTGGAAAATTTTTTTGCTTGCGCAAGGGAGCTCTCGCTGAAAAGGAGATTCTGGAAAACGGAATTTACCTTCTATTTGACTTGTTTCAAATTCGTACGCTTTGTGTTGCTTTTTCTGAAGTATCGTTGGATATTGTCGAATTCGCCTCTAAGCCCACAATCTATCAAAGCCCAGCGAATCCTCTATTACCCAAAGGAGCAGTGGTGAACGGACTTGTTCGCTTTTCTTTAATTCGAGAGCCCAATTGGAATAAACTCTTATTTCAAATCGCCCACCCCGTGCTGTTCACAGAGGAGATGGGCGTGGAATCAGCAGTACAAACTAGTCTTTTATTTCCTCTTTTTCACCTAGGAACAAAGGAGTTATTTTTAGGCCCTGAGGGAGAAGTAAAAATTAGGAAGGGATGAATCTAAAGGATAAGCTAGTTGATCATGCCATTTTTGCCCGTGTAGCTAAAGTTGCTGCAGAAGAAGGCTTGAAAACCTATGTGGTGGGAGGATATGTACGAGATTTGATTCTTGAACGGCCCAGCAAAGATATTGATTTCACCTGTGTTGGTTCAGGGATTCATCTGGCGCAAGCAGTAGCCAAGACGTTTGACTTTTTCGTTCCTCTTTCTGTATTTAAGAATTTCGGCACAGCCATGTTGAAGTTAGACGACTGGGAACTTGAGTTTGTGGGCGCTCGGAAAGAGTCTTATCGACAGGAATCGCGCAAACCCCTAGTTGAAGACGGTACCCTCCAAGAGGATCTAGAACGAAGAGATTTCACAATTAATGCGATGGCAATCTCTTTAAATCAAGAAAATTATGGTGAATTGATTGATCCATTTGATGGGGTAAAGGATCTCAAGTCTAAGCAGATTAAAACTCCATTACAACCTGGAATTACGTTCTCTGACGATCCCCTTCGGATGATGCGCGCGGTTCGGTTTGCAGCGCAACTAGATTTTGATATTGAGTCAGAAACCTTTTTTGCTTTATCCACGCATGCTTCTCGGCTTCAAATTATTTCTGCGGAGCGAATCATTGATGAGTTCAACAAAATTATCCAAACCCCAAAGCCTTCCTACGGCTTCAAACTCTTGTTTGCCTCCAAGCTCTTGCATGAGTTTTTTCCCGAGATGGTTGAACTTCAAGGCGTAGATTCTGTAGACGATAAATCGCACAAAGACAATTTTTACCATACCCTCCAAGTGCTGGACAACCTATGTCAAGCCTCGGATAATCTGTGGCTCCGCTGGGCGGCCATCCTTCACGATATCGCTAAGCCCGCCACCAAGCGATTTCATCCAAAAGTGGGCTGGACCTTTCATGGGCACGAGGACAAGGGTGCTCGGATGACGCCAGGGATTTTTAAACGATTGAAACTTCCCATGGACGAGCGGATGAAGTATGTACAGAAACTGGTACGACTTCATTTAAGACCTATTGCCTTGGTAAAAGATGAGGTGACAGATTCAGCCTTGCGGAGGTTGCTTTTTGATGCGGGGGATGACATCGATGATCTAATGGCCTTGTGTCGAGCAGACATTACCTCCAAAAACGACAAGAAGGTTCAGAAGTACTTGGACAACTTTGGTCGGGTAGAGGAGAAGCTCAAACAAGTGGAGGAAAAAGACCAGGTTCGTAATTTTCAGCCGCCAGTGAGTGGAGAGGAAATTATGGATACCTTTGGGATTTCCCCTTCAAAAATCATTGGAGATATAAAAGAAGAGATCAAAGAAGCTATATTGGAGGGCAGAATCCAAAATAATCCGGTAGAAGCCCGAAATTTAATGCTTCAAATTGCCCAAGAAAAAGGACTTTACCCCATTCAAAAACCTTAAAAAACTAGTTCAGATATGATTAAAATTGCAATTTTCGTTTCTCTATTCACCTTTAGCATCGGTACAGCCTGGGCTCAAACAGCTACCGATTCTATTCCTAAGTTTGATCCTAAAGTAAAAAACGCACTCAACATGGTGGATCAGATGGCCTATCAGGCTGCGCTCCGCTATAGCGACTTGACAATCGCCAAAATCAAACTTTATGATCTCATGGTGCGAAATCCAGAAGATCTTCGGTACATGGAAGCTTTGGGTAGTTTGTATTTCGAGGAGGGCCAAAATGCTTCTGCAGCCTTGGTGGCGATTGATATTTTGAAAATCAGCGATAAAAATGTGGGGGCTTTGCAAATTGCCTCCTATGCATTGGAGCAATTGGGAGCCTTTGACCGTGCCCTGCCGTATTATGAAAGCTTATTCCTGTTGACGGGTGATAATTTTAGTTTGTACAAGTCTGCCTACCTTCAGTATTCCATGAAGCGCTATGCTGAAGCGATGAACTCTCTAACGATGCTTATCAAAAATTCCAAGCCAGATGAGAAAATAGGATTTACTGTTTCCGAATTAGAGACTCAACAAGTGAATATGAAAGCTGCTGCGCTTAACCTGAAGGGGTTGGTATTTTTGGATCAAAATTCGAAATCAGAAGCTAAAGCAGCTTTTACAGATGCATTGGCATTGGAACCTACCTTTAATCAAGCTAAAGAAAATTTAGCAAAGACGAATTAATTCCAAAGGAGGGGAAAAAAATACCGACGAGATCTCGATCCGTCGGTATTTTTTTTAAGTCCATTTTTCGGTGAATAGACGAGAAGAAGGGAATTCAAAAGGTGGAGCCGAAGGAGATGTCGTCCATGGTGCTATCCAGCAATTTTCCTTTTTCACATTTCAGCACGCGGTAGGGGTATTTTCTGAGCAGTTCGTGATTGTGTGTTGCCATCAAGATGGCAGTACCTTTTTTGTTGATGTCCTGAAATAATTTGAAAATACCATCAGCCACATCAGGATCTAGGTTTCCTGTGGGTTCATCGGCAAGCAGGATGGACGGGTTGTTGAGCAAGGCTCTTGCAATTACAACGCGCTGTTGCTCTCCTCCAGATAGCTGGTGTGGCATTTTATTTAGGGCTTCCAAGAGGCCTACTTGAAGGAGGACATCTCCTATCCGCTCTTTGATTTGAATGGGGTCAGTCCAGCCGGTAGCTTTCAATACAAAGGAAAGATTTTCATGAACAGAGCGATCTGTAAAAAGCTGAAAATCTTGAAAGATGATCCCTATTTTTCTTCTGAGGAAGGGGACTTCCTTGTTTTCAATTTGGGAAAGGGAGTAGCCTACTACCTCAGAAAGCCCTGATTTCAAGGGGAGGTCTGCATACAAGGTTTTTAGCAAGGAGCTTTTGCCACTTCCTGTTCTACCGATTAGAAATACAAATTCATGCTGCTCCACAGAAAAAGTAACGCCACTGAGGACGGGGTTTTCTCCTTGGAAGATGGTGGCCTGTGTCATGGACAACACAGGTAGTGTACTGAAATCCATGGATTTAGAGTTCTAGTTTTTGAAGTTTCCCAAATGGGAGGGATTTGATTAATTCCTCTAGCTGTTCTTCCTTGCCTTCCAATCCAAATTTTTCCACACTTTTCATGGGGCGATCTGCTCTGAAGTAGGCAACAAGGACAAAATTCTCATCCCGAACTTGAATGTAATCGGGAATTTTTGCTTTCCCTTTGACTTTAATGATATACATGTCTCCTTTACGCTAGTGAATACTTGAGGGCAATGCTTATTTGCTTGCTGCTTTGGCGTGGTCTGCAAGGAATTGTGCTAGCCCTGAGTCGGTAAGAGGATGCTTTAATAATCCGGTGATCACTTTGAGCGGACAGGTCACTACATCTGCCCCGAGTTCAGCACATTTGATCAGGTGCATGCTGTGGCGAACGGATGCTGCTAGCACTTCGGTTTCATAGTCGTAATTTTGGTAGATGTGTACGATCTGTCCGATGAGGTCTAGCCCATCAAAGGAAATATCATCTAGTCTACCGATAAAAGGAGAAATGTAGGTAGCTCCTGCTTTGGCCGCCAATAAAGCCTGACCTGAAGAAAAGATAAGGGTACAATTGGTGCGAATTCCTTCGCTATGGAAGTAACGAATCGCTTTCACACCGTCACGGATCATAGGAATCTTTACTACGATTTTGTCATCTAGTTTGGCTAGTTCTTTTCCTTCCCGTACCATGCCTTCGTAGTCGGTGGCAATGACTTCCGCACTTACTTTGTCTTCCACTATGTTGCAGATGGTTTTGTAATGTGCCTTAATATTAGCTTCCCCAGTGATGCCCTCTTTGGCCATTAAGGAAGGGTTGGTGGTCACACCATCCAGGACTCCCAAGTCGTGGGCTTCGCGGATTTCCTCCAGATTGGCGGTATCAATAAAAAATTTCATAACGATGTGTTTAAGGTGTAAAAAAAAGCAGAAGTTCCAATCCCAATGAGTTCGAAACGAATAACAAAGTTAGAAGATTAATTAGGATAAGTTAGCGAATGGGGAGGGTGAATATGGGCCACCAAAAAAAAAGAGGCGGCATCGCACCGCTACGACCGCCTACCCTTGCTTCCTTCCGGACCTGGGGGATTTAGCAGGAGCTAGTCGTGCCGCCAACAACAAATGTAGGTCAAAATTTAGGCATTGCAATAGGCTACACCTAAATTGAGCGCAGAGATCAGAAACACCCACTAAATGTTTTGATTTGATACTTTCGTTTCACCCATTTCCCCTCCCGTATATGAAAAATCTCCTAGCCTTCCTTTTACTTACTGGATACCTAACAGCCTGTTCTTCCAAGTCGGAACCGTATCAATTCCAGGTAGCGGATCTAGAACCGAATTTGATCACGCTTTCCTCCGATGAGTTTATGGGGAGGATGCCGTTTACAGTAGGAGAGGAGATCACGACTTCATTTTTAGAAAGTAAGTTAAAGGGAATGGGGCTTGAGCCGGGCAATGGAGATTCCTATTTTCAAGAGGTACCCATGGTTTCGATTATCAGTCGTCCAGAACAATCTATGGAGTTTAAGAGTGCACAAGGGTCCGTTGTGGGGGAAGGGTTGAAAGATTTTGTGATTTGGACTCAG
Source organism: Bacteroidota bacterium (assembly GCA_027593175.1). GTDB lineage: Bacteria > Bacteroidota > Bacteroidia > Cytophagales > Cyclobacteriaceae > Algoriphagus. Next base: position 5,673 of record JAQCJI010000030.1, read on the forward strand.
CGTACTGATTCCCTCGTTCACATTCAAGAAGCCGAAGTGGTCTTTGCTGGCTTTGGAATTGTTGCTCCTGAATTTGGATGGGACGATTACAAAAATTTGGATGTAAAGGGTAAAATAGTCATCGTACTCATCAATGATCCTGGATTTGGATCAGAAGACTCCACATTTTTTAAAGGGAACACGATGACCTATTATGGTCGCTGGACTTACAAATACGAGGAGGCGGTACGCCAAGGAGCATTGGGTTGCTTAATTATACATAATACTATTCCAGCTGGCTATGGATTTAATAACATACAGAATAGTTGGAAAGCGTCTAAACTCTACCTCGACGATAGAGGGCAAGACAAGTATAAATTGGGATTTGAAGGATGGATTACCTTATCGATGGCCAAGCAGCTCATTGAGCGAATGGGGAAGAAGGAGACTGAGCTACTGCAACAGGCGCGTACTGCGGAATTTCAAGGGTTTTCGACTGGCATGACCTTAAGCACTAGTTTAGCGGTGGAGGCTGGCTACAACCTATCAAAAAATGTAGTAGCTAAAATAACCGGCAAAAAAGCACCTGAAGAAGTGATCATTTATACGGCACACTGGGATCATATAGGCATAGGCAAGGCTGATGAATCTGGTGATAGCATTTACAATGGAGCAGTAGATAATGCTTCTGGGATAGCTGCTCTTTTGGCTTTGGCGAAAGCATTCAAGACAGACGAGCAGCCCGATCGAACGGTGGTGTTTTTGGCGGTCACGGCTGAAGAGCAGGGGCTATGGGGTTCGGCGTATTATGCGAAGCAGCCGATCTATCCCAAGGAAAAAACGGTCGCCAACATCAATATGGATGGGGTCAATCCGTATGGAAAAATGAAAGATGTTTCTATCATAGGATTAGGGCAATCCGAAATGGAGGATTTATTGGACGAAGAACTGAAAAAACTAGGACGTTATGCTGCCCCCGAGCCCAATCCTGTAGTGGGCTACTATTTTCGATCTGACCATTTCAATTTTGCCAAAATAGGAATTCCAGCCCTGTATATTGGAACAGGAATTGATCATGTGGAGAAGGGGAAGGAGTATGGAAAGCAGCTTCATGAGGAATATGTGGCCCAGTACTACCACAAACCAGCTGATGCCTACGATCCAAAGCGATGGAATCTGGACGGTGCAGTGGACGATGTGCAATTGTTGTATCAAGTAGGTCGTAACCTTGCCAATTCAACTCGCTGGCCGGGATGGAAGGAAGGTTCGGAATTTAAAGCAATCCGAGACAGTTACTTTAAAAAGTAAGAAATTCTAGCTTCAATCCACCTTGATTCCATAGGATTCGAGTAGGCCAGGCAAACCAGCGAGCTCAAATCGTGCACCCTTGATCGTATTGAGCTCGGGAGCAATTCGGTAGTGAAGGGCTTCCCGAAAGTCGGCTTTTTCGAGGTTGGTCTGATCGAAGACTGCCCCAAGGAGGTCTGAACCCTGAAAAATTACTTCGCTCAGGTTGGCTTGGGAAAAGTCTACCTCATGCATTCGAGACTGCAGAAACTTTGATTTTTTGAGAGGGAGTTTGTAAAAATTACAGTAGTCTAGGACACAATTTTCTAGTTGGAGTTCCAATAGGAAGGGGTTTGCAGAAGCAAAGGTGATTCCCAGTATTTTGCAATGCGTAAAGCGGACATTCTGAAAATTTACCTTGGCTACTTTGATGTTGCTCAGGTCACAGTCTTCAAATAGACAATTTTCAAAACTCGCCTGTTGGAAAGAGGCGGTAGCAAAGTTTCAGTTTGAAAAGATACATGCATCGTATTCTCCTGTAAGGACATCCGAAGGGCGGAGGTGTTGAAAATGCTGCTTACTGAAATAGGACATCGCTCGGTTGATTTCGTGTTCTCGGGGCTTTAAAGACAGATCTGATACAAACTGCATCGTTGGATGCTAGGGGAATCCTGCAGTTCGGGATGGTCAAACTCTTTCCAATACTGCATCCCTATTTTTTTCATAACTTGGATAGAGGACAGGTTTCCTACAGAAGCCATGGATACTACTTTCGGAATTTGAAGTTGTCGGGCATAAGCTAGGCAGGCAGCTGCTCCTTCAGTGCTGAGGCCTTGGTTCCACCAGCTCTTGCCGATGCGGTAGCCGATATCTACAGTAGGGGTAAAGTCAGCATCAAAGGTTTTCCATCCGAGCCCAATGGTACCTATTAACTTCTTCTCAATCAAGTGGTCTACTGCAAAATAGCAGAAGCCTTTTTTGTCGTACAGGCGCTCCATACGCTCCATCATGGCCTGGGTATCTTCTTTTGGGAGTGGTCGTTGGAAAAAGCGCATGACCTCAGGATCTGAATTGATTGCTGTGAATGCATCCATGTCTGTCGCTTGCCAGCGTCGAAATCCTAAGCGTGGGGTAGCAAATAGGTAGGTTGACATGGGGAGCATGCTTCTAGATGGAATCGAAAGTTAAAGTAAGGAAGTTTTTTGAAAGCGGTGTGCCTGGCATCCAATCTTTCTAGGTGTTGCTTTGGCGAATGTTCAATTTTCCAATCCATTGAAGGGGCTAAATCTCCTTCTTCCTACCCCCATGGCCACGGCTCGGCAGACGGTTTTATCTCCGTATTTGACATTCAATTTATCCAGTGCTTGGTAGAGCTGTATTTGTTGTTGGCTATCTTCGAAGAGCTGTATTTGGTAGTTGCCATAGACCAAGTTACTGAAGCGTACCCCGACGAGTCGGATGAGTAGGCGTCGCGTGTAGAGTTTGCGAAAGAGTTCCTTGACGATTGACAACAGGCTATGGTCCGCTGCCGTATAGGGGATGCGTTGCTGTATGCTGTGGGTTTCAAAGTCGGAGTAGCGGATCTTTACGGTGATGCAGGCGGTCAGCTGCCCTTTCTTCCGGAGTTTGGTACTGAGCTGCTCGGTCATGGCGATGAGGGTAGCTTCGAGTAGGCGGGTATCGATGGTGTCCTCTTCAAAGGTGTTTTCGGAGGAGATGGATTTGGCTTCGGTGTAGGGAACCACTGGGCTGAGGTCGATGCCATTTGCTTTTTCCCAGATCAGTTTCCCATTTTTCCCAAAGGTGGCTTCTAAAAGTTGGGCAGGCATTTGCTGTAGGGTCTGTACTTTTTTCACGCCCATATTGTAGAGTGTTTGGGAGGTCTTCTCACCGATCATGGGAATTTTCCGTACGGATAGGGGGGAGAGGAAGGATTTTTCCTCCCCAAGCGGAATTTGCTTTTCATTATTGGGTTTGGCTTCGCCTGTGGCAATTTTGGAGACAGTTTTATTTTGGGAGAATCCCATGGAGATGTTGAGCCCGCTCTCCTGGATGATGCGTTTTCGGAGTTGATGGGCCAACTTGAAGCAGCCGAAGAAGCGGTCCATGCCGGTGAGGTCGATGTAAAATTCATCGATGGAGGCTTTTTCAAAAAGGGGGACATCCTCTCGAATGATTTCGGTGATTTCTTGAGACTTTTGGCTGTACTTTTCAAAATCTCCACGCACGACAATTGCTTCTGGACAGAGTTGCCTAGCGGTGCGCATGGGCATGGCGGAGTGCACGCCAAATCTCCGTGCTTCGTAACTGCAGGAGGCGACGACACCTCGGTCGCTTGCACCTCCAATTAGGATGGGTTTTCCGTTGAGGCGCTCGTCAAAAAGCCGCTCCACGGATACGAAAAACGTGTCCAGATCCAAGTGCACGATACTTCGCTTTTCTTCCATTAAAATTGTTAATTATTTAAACATTTTATTGTTTATAAATTAAACAAATATTTCTATCTTTGAATTGTTTAGAGGCGAAAGTTGTCGGGGAGGGGATAGAAATACACTAAAAATAGGTTCGTAAGCAGGGTTTATTTCTATTGTATTTCACGATTAGTAAAAAATGAGGCAATGAGCATCCATACTAACTTAAAATTTCTCCGCAAAAAGAAGGGCTTGACCCAGGAGACACTCGCTCAAGCATTGGGAGTTTCTCGATCCAAACTTGCTGGGTACGAACGCAACATTACCCCTCCCTTGGAGGTACTCCTCCTTTTTGCCGATTACTTCAAGCTGTCCTTGGATGTTTTGGTTCGCGAGGAGCTGGCCTCTTTTTCGGAATATAAGTTGCGCCAACTTTTGGAAACCGATCACTTTCTCCGTGGGCGAAACCTCCGGATCCTCTCCACCACAGTAGATGCGGAGGGACGTGAACTGATTGAAGTTGTCTCGCAGCGTGCCAAGGCAAGTTATCTGGCAGGATTTGCCGACCCAGAATTTATTTCTGACTTGCCGAGGTTTTCTTTGCCTTTTCTTCCTTCGAATAAAAAACACCGGGTCTTTCAAGTAGATGGAGACTCCATGCTTCCCATCCCGGATGGCGCCTGGATTGTCTGCGAATACCTAGACGACTGGACTAGCTTAAAGGATGGAGATCGCTATGTCATCGTGACCGAGCAGGATGGTGTTACTTTTAAGATTGCTTACAAGCGACATCAAGGGCAACAAAAAATCTTACTTTGCTCCGCCAATCCAATCTTTCCTCCCTTTGAAGTGGATTTTGAACAAGTACGGGAAGTATGGAAATACAGATTGTGCATCAGTTAACCCAGCTTCTCCCTTTAACCCTTAACAACCTACCTTCTTTTGCTGGTAAATTCACCTCATCCATGCCCATCATCCCTTCACCACTAGGAAATATCCAACTGAGCATCCGAGAAGACTGCCTTTCGGAATTAAAATTTACCCAACAGGCAGTGGGGGGCGAACTCCTCGATCCGCTCCTACTTGAAACCCAAAAGCAGCTGGAAGAGTACTTTACGGGGCAACGACAAATCTTCAACCTACCTATTGGTTTGGGAGGCACGGACTTTCAACGGAAGGTGTGGCTGGCTGTTGTAAAAATTCCCTTCGGGCAAACCACTACCTATGCCAAGTTGGCCGAGCAGCTAGGCAATCCTTCAGCAATTCGAGCAGTAGGTACAGCCATTGGAGCCAATCCCTTGCTGATTATTTTGCCCTGCCATCGCATCATCGGAACGAATGGAAGTCTCACCGGATATGCTGGAGGCTTGGACAAGAAAAAAACCCTCTTGGAGTTAGAGGGCCATCCTTTTCAAGGGAGCTTGTTTTAAAAACTAGTGTAATGCATGCGCTAATTGCCCTGCTTACTTGTCTTCCAATTCGACGATAACCTCGATCTCTACCGCCATATTATTGGGAAGGGAACCCACACCTACTGCGGATCGAGCATGCTTGCCTTTTTCGCCAAAGACGGCCACGATTAGGTCAGAAAACCCATTGATGACGGCAGGATGTGCAGTGTACTCAGGCGTAGAATTTACCATACCCAAGACCTTTACAAATTGTTTGATCCGACCCAGGTCGCCCGTGGCGGCTTGGAGCACGGCAATGATTTCCAGCCCCGTGGCCTTGGCCGCCTCGTAGCCTTGTTCTGTAGACAAGTCTGCACCCACTTTTCCATAGATTTTGGGACCAGATCCAGCAAGGTAAAGCAAGTTGCCCACCTGCTTCCACTTCACATAATTCGCAATGGGTTGACTGATCTCTGGAAGGGTAAGTTTAAGTTCCTGAAGTTTTGCTGCAGGAGTTTGCGCTGTGGCTTCATGCACGAGACCACTGAAGAGTAGGACGCAAAGGAGTAAGAAGGCATTTTTCATGGAGATCCAAATTATTTTCATTTCTAAGCTACTTGATTTAGCTTACTTTTGGTAAAAATTTTCTGTATATGGCTCAAGATACTTTCGAAATTATTCCCTTTTCACCTGATTTGAAACCCTATTTTGAATCCATTAATAAGGCCTGGGTCACGCAGTATTTTTCCTTGGAGCCATTTGATCTAGCTCAATTGGAAAATCCAGAACAAACAATTTTGGCAAAGGGGGGAGAAATTATTTTTGCCAAAATTGGGGAGCAGATTGCAGGAACGGTTGCACTAATTCCGAGTGAGCCAGGAACCTGGGATATGATCAAAATGGGCGTTTTCCCAATGTTCCAAGGAAAAGGAGCAGGGCAGCTGCTTGGAAAGCAGATCCTTGAAATTGCCCGAAAAAAGGGAGCTACTAAAGTTCGACTCTACACCCATACCAAGTTGGAGGCAGCCATCAAACTTTATACTCGGCTGGGATTCGTACAGGCCGAATTGGAATGTGGTACTTATGGGCGCTGCAATCTAAAAATGGAGATAAGTTTGAAATAAAGGCCTTGGCTTATTTTTATTGATAGAGCCAGCCCATGGGTTTATTTACTTTTTGCTCGATAAGAAATGCATTAAGTCCTTTTCTGCCGCGAGGTAACCAAAGGAAGTAAATGCTTTTCCTTCTACCAGCGCCTCCATCAATTGCTTTGCTTTTGCTGAATCACCTTGATACAAATACCAATTTGCGAGGCCATAATTAACTGCATCATTGGAAGGATTTCCTGAACTCGCTTGAAGCAAGGAGTCTGGAGATAGCCAGCCCTTATAAAGTCGACATAAGTCTGCATAAGCCTGATTTTCGATCACAATCCCCTCCCTTTTAATTGGAGCTAGTAATGAATCTGCCTTTTTCGGGTTTCCCAAACGCTGCTGGATCATGTACAGCCAGTGGGTGCTTGACACGATATTATCGTAGTTGGAGCCGCTTACTCTACACTTTAGGTAGGCTTGGTAGGCTTTTTCGTATTGGTGCGTGAGGTAGTAAGCTAATCCAAGATGGTACCACACATTGCTATGAAGGGAACTTAAGGGAATATTTTGTGCATTGGGCAGGCCGTCAGGTTCGATCTGGTCCTCTGTGCCTTGGATTTGTGCTGCTGCTATTTCTAAGTCAGCAATGGCTTTATCATACTCCCTAATGCTAAGGTAGCGGTGACCACGGTGTCTGTAGATCCGGGCGTCTTTGGGAAAGTTTTTGATCCCTTCAGTGTAAATAGCAATGGCTTGACTGTATTTTCCTAGATAAGCCGTTCTTCTCCCAAACCAAATGAGTGCATCCACCTCTTGGGGATTTGTTTCATAGTTCTTTTTTGCTTCTTCATAGTTTGTTAGAGCTGCTTCACTAGGAGCTGGAATCTCAAAGACTTTGCCTAGGGGCGTGGTAAAAATGGAATCTTCTGTAGACAAGGCATTGCCCTGTTTCAGGGAAGGCGAGTTTGAATTACAGGAAGCAAAAAGTAAGAAGGACAGTAAGAAAGCTAGGTGTCTCATTGGTTTCAGTTTGCTAGTGTACGGTAGATCGGATGAATGAAGTTAGCAGGAATCAGTTGATTCCTGCCATATGAAGGATAGGGTAAATTTGTTTACTTCAAAAATAATATACCAACTCCTTTTTCTTTGGCTAGGGCATTGAATGCCGGGATGGCTTGCTCCACTAGTCGCTTGCCTTCTGCTTCTAATGGTTTCCACTGCGCTAGCAACTCTGCATGACGTGCTTTGGTGCCTTCGTTGATGCTTGGAATACTGCTTTCACTATGGTTCATCATGAATAGGAAGTTGGCTGTAAACTTGTTGGGGAAGTTTTCCACGTCGTCGTAGGCAGTGGATTTGCGCTGCACCATGGATTCATCCCAAGCAGTCAATTCCTTTACTAGGTTTTGTGCAGACAGTTTAAGGTCCTTGTATTCAACTTTCGTATCAAGTTTTTCTGTCAGTTCCTTGAGTTGGTCTTGGTATTTTTTGGCAGCATTTACCAGCTGATGCATCTGAGTGACTTCGCCTTCCAGGGTGCTCATCCATTGGTGATAAGCTTGGTAATCTGATGCGCTTAACTTACTTCCTGGGACATCCTGAATTTCTCCTTTAGCTTCTGATGTAATCCCTCCAGTAGTCAATTTTAAACTGTAGGTGCCTGGAATGGCCTTATGGCCTCGGAAACTAGATTCAATGTAGGCAGTGGGTATCCCGGGTACAGTAGAATAGCGTAGGTCCCAAACGAATCGATTAACTCCTTTTCGGGTAGAAAGTGTCGGAGCTGGGGATGGTCCTCCGGCGTAAGATTGAAAATCAGGGTTTCTTTTGGAGCTTAGCTTGCGTACTAGATTTCCTTGGGCATCGTGAATTTCCAAGGTCAATTCGGTGCTGTCTGCGAAAGTTTCAGGTAGTTGGTAGTACAGCACCATTCCAGCCGCTGGGTTTTGGCCTTGGAAGGGGTCCGTTCCGGTAAATCCATCCAGGTTACCCCCATTCATGGAAGAATACCAATTCCCTAATAGGGCTTTTTCAGGCGTGTAAAGCGTAGGCTGTGCTACGCTTTTCTTCAGTTCGCGTACCGCATTCAACTCGTCCAAAATCCAGAAAGATCTACCTGCTGTGGCTACGATTAAGTTATCATGGGCCACTTTGAGGTCCGTAATGGGGGTAACTGGTAGGTTGAGTTGGAAAGATACCCAGTTAAGTCCTCCATCTTTGGAGAGGTACATGCCTTGTTCTGTTCCTGCAAATAGCTGGTTTTTTATTTTTGTATCCTCCCGAACCACGCGTGTGAAAGCACCGTAAGGAATCCCTTTGGAAATGTTGGTCCAGGTATTTCCATAGTCTGTGGTCTTGTAAATTGCTGGGGTATAGTCGTTGAATTTATATCGGTTGGTAGCAATATAGGCTGTAGCCAGATCATGTGGAGAAACCTCGATTGCATTGATCAAGCATTCTTTCAGTTCCTTGGGAGTGACGTTGCTCCAAGTAGATCCACCATCTCGGGTCAATTGTACGAGGCCGTCGTCACTTCCTGTCCAAATAGTCCCAGTCTCGTGAGGACTTTCAATAACATAGGCAAGGGTGCCGTAATTTTCCGCTCCTACAGCTTCGTTGGTGAAAGGAATGCCTCCTTTTCCTTGCTTGGACTTTTCGTTGCGGGTGAGGTCTGGAGAAATTTCTTTCCAAGTTTTCCCCCAGTCCTGGGTTTTCAAGAGTACCTGAGCACCATGGTAGTAAGTATTCGGTTCATGCTGAGACCAGATGATTGGAGCATTCCAGTTGAACCGGTACTTCATGTCCTTCGCATCCATGCCGAGGTACTGAATGGGGGCTTCCATGATTTTGGTGGACCCTAGTGTTTTCATATCCAATACTTCAATGGTTCCTTGGTAACTTCCACCCAGGACATAGCGAGGATCATCTGGATTAAAGGCCAAGAAGGCAGATTCGCCCCCTGCTGAATTGTTCCAGTGTTCCTGAGTAATCCCTCCTTTGTCCAAGGCTATGTTTGAAATCACCACAGAGGTATTATCCTGTTGACCACCATAGATACGGTAGGGGAATTGATTATCTACATTGACGCGGTAAAACTGTGCAGTTGGCATGTTGCTCTGGGTAGACCAACTTTTGCCCCCATTGAAAGAGATCGACCCGCCTCCATCGTTTGCTAGGATTAGGTTTTTTGGATTCTTGGGGTTGATCCAAAGGTCATGGTAGTCTCCATGGGGTCCTTGGATGTCTTCAAAGGTTTTTCCTCCATCTATGGATACCAAAAATGGGGCACTTTGAACATAGACCTTGTGCTCGTTGACTGGATCAGCAAAGACTTCGATGTAATACCAGGCGCGTTGCGTCAATCGGTTGCTTTTGTTGATTAGTTTCCAGCTTTCTCCTGCATCTTGAGAGACAAAAAGGCCTCCCAAATCTTTCTCGGTATTGCTTTCGATTAAGGCATAGATAATGTTGGAATTGGCGCGAGAAACAGAGATTCCCATCTTCCCTTTTTCTTCAGGAAGCCCGTTGTGGATTTTCTTCCAGGTTTTTCCTGCATCGATGGATTTGTACAGCCCAGACCCTGGGCCTCCTGATTTCACCTGCCAAGGGAAGCGCTGGTGTTCCCACATCGCAGCATACAGTATTTCGGGAAAGTTCATGTCCATGGAGAGTTCCGCTGCCCCTGTAAACGAGTCCACATAGAGCACTTTTTCCCAGGTCAATCCCCCATCGCTGGTTTTGTAGATGCCTCGGTCTTCGGTAGGAGCATGTAGGGCCCCCTGGGCTGCTACATAGACTACATTCGGATCGGTTGGGTGAATTTTAATACGGGAAATGTACTGGGTTTTTTCCAACCCTAATTTCTTCCATGTTTTTCCTGCATCGGTGGATTTGTACACCCCATCTCCATAGCTGGTCATTACGCCTCGAGGCGCATGTTCCCCCATACCTACGTAAAGAATATTAGGATTGCTTTCTGCCACCGCCACCGCACCTACGGAGCTAGTTGTAAAAAATCCATCTGAAATATTTTTCCAGTGCTGGCCTGCATCGCTAGTTTTCCAGAGTCCACCTCCAGTAGTGCCAAAGTAATAGGTCAAGGGGTCTTGGAGAACACCAGTGGCTGTTACGGATCTACCTCCTCGAAAAGGGCCGATGTTGCGGTACTTTAAAGGAAGTGAAGAATCAAAGGTTTGGGAATGTGCAGCTAGCGAACTGAAGAGTAAAAGGATGCTAAAAATTCGTTTCATAGGGGATTGGAATATTAGATTTTAAATCTAAATAAAACTGGAATGAATAGGTAGGAATTGAGCTTGATACTTATGAAAATATTTTGTTAGAGTAAGACTAATCTACTAATCAAGATTCCTGTTTGAGATCGATTTTTCATGAGGTATTCTTGTAATGGGAGGGAAGAGATCTCTACTTTTCTGGAAACGGAACTTGCATGCATTAGGTAAACTCGCTCATCTTTCTTGACTGCAAAACCTACATGGACTACATCTAAATTTTTTATGGGGGTAGTAATCGCTAAAATATCCCCATTTTGAAGCTGTCCTTCTATCAGATGGATTTTTTCTTTCGGGATAAAATAAAATTTTCTAGTCGCAAGAAGGACCTCTCTTTCTTTTATGGATTTTAGGTGGATAGGATCTGCCAACTGAGGGTAAGATCTTGGATTTGCTGACATAAAAGATGGAATGTTGGGAGATACTGTCCCACCCAATGATTTACTGAGGTGGGAGATTCTACCAGCTTTTTCATTTTCGTAAATCCAATCGCTGAAATAATGAAGTCTAGAGCTATATCCCGAATTTTTACCTTGTAGGTAGCGGAAGTTTTCCAATGCTTTTTCTACTTCTTCTAGTTGTGGGGTAGGCTGCTTCAATGAGGTAACAAGTGCAAGTACGGATTCTACAAATGTCGTACAATCCAAGCCCATTAAATTGATTACTAGCTGTTCTTCTCCGGGCAGCTCTAAGGTTTTTTCTGCATAGGGAGTACCCAAAAAACTTTTACCTACTGTTGCTATCAGATCTCCTACTGCTAGTTGACTATACGAGGAATGTGAAAATTTTTCAAGTGTAGCCTCCAGTTTGGCTTTACTTTCTAAATCACATACGGTCTGGCTTTGGGTATAAATTGGACTAAAAAGTAGGAAAACACAAAATCCTAGGAGTTGTTGCATGGGATAGGTTTAGGGTGAACTTAAATCTAAAATTAAATTGTTAGGCTATTCTATTTTTTACGAGTTCTTCCATTACCCAGTTGGTACGTGCTGCAGAGATTCCTGTACTGGGACAGGTGTCTGTACCGAGTAGCTCCCCCACAATACTTTGAATAAGTGGTTGCTGGATATTTTTTGGCAGCTGAAGGTGGAAATGGACTGGCTTTCCCTGCTCTTTAATTAGTATAAATGCCCCTTGTCCGAAGGTGGAAAATCGAATTTGGCCTTTGGATCCATCGATCACTACTTCATCTATCTCCGTGAGGGCGGAGGTGCTAAAGCACCAATTTCCTGTTCCTATCACCCCATTTTCAAAGACAAAACTTCCCGTTACCAGATCTTCCGCCAGGTAAACTTGGGCCTGATTGGTAGAAAAGCCAGTTGCATGGGTGATTTTGCCAAAAAAGAAGTCCAATAAGTCCAGTTGGTGGGAGGCTAGGTCATAAAAATAACCACCACCTGCGATTTCGGGGATTACTCGCCAATTCGTCTCGTTTTGGCTTGCTAAAGTTGGGGTAAGTGCTTGCTTCAAATTGATCTGTACCGTCCGCACCACCCCAATTTCTTCCTGATCTAGAAGCTCCTTGATTTTGATAAAGTGAGGAAGTTTTCTTCGGTAATAAGCGACAAATAAGGGAACTCCTGCTACGTTGCAGAAATCGATCATTTGCTTGCACTCTGCATAGGTTCTTGCCATCGGCTTTTCCACATAGACAGGCTTACCCGCTGCGGCTACCAACTGGGTCAATTCAAGATGAACATGTGGAGGTGTGGCAATGTAGATGGCATTGACTTCTGGGTCTGCAATCAAGTCCTCTGTGCGGCTGTACCAGTTTAGTACGCCATGCCGCAGCGCATAGTCCTGTGCTTTTGCGGCATCTCTCCGCATGACAGCAACTAGTTTACTGCCTGGGACGGTATTCATCGCAGGAGCAGATTTGAGTTCACAGACCTTACCTACGCCCAACACGCCCCAACGAACTTCGGGTTCAGTAAATGGCTTTATCATAATTGGGGGTCTTCAAGGCATTGGTGAGGTATTTTAAAATTAGCACTAATGAGGTAAATTTAAACAGGTTTAGGTTTAGCGGTATCGCAGCCCATCAATCACTAAGCTTAGGCCCGCCTGGAAAATTACTAAGCCAAGGGTTCCCGTCCAAAACCATTCTCCTCCTCCTAATTTTTCCACTCCAGCATGGATGCATGTAGACAAACCTGCTCCTGTGAGGAGAAGGCCAGACACAGACTGTACAAACCAACGTTTTTTATTTTTTTCCATAAGTGATTTACCTATTTAAAATTGAGTGATCATCGCCATCCCATTTTCTTTGAAGGAATTCATACGCATCAAGGCTTCTGCAGCGGCTTCAAGAGAAATCCTTCTTCCAATCAATTGCTCAGGAGCAATTTTATGGTCCAAAATCATTTGCATCATTTCGGGGTATGCATGGGCCTGCATACCATGGCTTCCTAAAATCTCCAATTCCTTCGCAATTACCAAATGCATGGGAATAGGTGGGTCGGATTCAGCTCCTTCTAGCAGTCCAATTTGGATATGTTTGCCTCGCTTTCTTAAGCAGGCAACGGAATTGTAACAAGTTACTCGACTACCCAATGCATCGATCGACACCTGTACGCCTCCCTTGCTGAGTTCCAAAATATGAGCGGAAACATCGGAATGACCCTTTGCATTCACCAAATACGCTGCTCCCGCAGCCTTGGCAAGCACTAACTTCTCTGCATCTATGTCGATCGCAATAACTGAAGCGTCTAGTGCAGCAGCGATCATAATGGCAGAGAGGCCTACGCCTCCACATCCGTGTACGGCCACCCATTGTCCTTCACTGACTTTGCCTTGGGCGACTACCCCACGAAAGGAGGTGGCAAACCTGCATCCTAAACTTGCGGCAGCCTCGAAAATGACCGATTCTGGTAATTTCACCAGGTTGGTATCTGCACGATGCACGGCCACATATTGAGCAAAGGAGCCCCAGTGGGTAAATCCAGGTTGAAACTGATTGTCACAAATCTGTTGGTTGCCGCTTTTGCAGGTGGGGCAGGTGCCGCAAGCACAAACAAAAGGAACGGTAACTCGATCACCTACCTTCCAATTTTTAACTTCTTTGTCTACCTCTAGGATGATGCCTGCAAACTCATGTCCGGGTACATGGGGGAGTGGAATATCAGGATCATGTCCCATCCAGCCATGCCAGTCGCTCCGGCAAATTCCAGAAGCCTTCACCTCCAGAAGAATGCCTTGTTTGGGGGTCTCGGGGTCGGCCACCTGAGTGATTTTTGGGGCTTGCTGAAAGGATTCAAAAAGAAGTGCCTTCATAAATAAGGAGTCAGATTAGTAGGGGGTCGAACGATTAGTTCAAAAAAAAACCGTGAGCACTACCCTCACGGTTTTATTGGTTGGGGAAAAGTTAAACTTCGAAGCCTGGTCTGTAGGTTCTGCCGACAAACTGATTGGCTTCCTCGAGGTTGGTGATCCGCATGTTTTCACCATCCCAAAGTAATTTTCTTCTTCCGAAAAACTCTTGCTGTCCTCGGCTATTCGGTTTGCGGATCATAAAGCTTCGAATGGCTAGGTTTCCCATCAATACTGTTTCGGTCATTGGGCCTGCATAGTCAAAGGAAGAAGTGAGGTCCTTATGTTCGGAGGAACCGAATCCTGCTTTACATGCATCTACCCATTTTCTCTGGTGGCCATACTCTGGTTCCGTTCCCTCAATACGGTCTGGACCAAATTCCTGTGTACCATCGTAGAGGTACAATTTAGGCATGAGTGGGGAGCTGTCGTTGATGTTGTGGGTGATGATGCCTTTTTCACCGATCATCATCACTCCATTCGCTGAATTGGCTCCTCCCAGGTCGTGGTCTGCAGGAATAATATCTGGGTGGGAAGGTCGAATTCCACCATCCATCCAGGTCATTTCCAGAGGAACCCCATTTTTGACAGTTGGGCCATAATGAAGGGTGATGAAAGAGGAGGCAGGGCATCCATCGGGTTGGTAATCAGGGGTCCACATTTGGGAATAGACCGATCCAACGGAGCATTCTGCATCGAGTGGGTATTGGAGGCCGAGCATTCGGAAAGGAATGTCCATTAAGTGGCACCCCACATCACCCAATGCTCCCGTTCCGTAATCCCACCATCCTCTCCAGTTGAAGGGGTGCAAATTGGGGGTAAATGGGATCTCTGGTGCTGGACCCAACCAAAGATTCCACTCCATGTCCGAAGGTTTAATGCTAGGGTCTCCTTTCGGAAAAGCACCTCCTTGAGGCCATACAGGACGGTTGGTCCAGATTTGCACTTTAGCGACCTTTCCTATTTTATCGGAGGCCATCCAACCTTTAATCATATCCATCAAAGGATTGGAAGCACCTTGGTTACCCATTTGGGTAACTACTTTTTGGTCTCTAGCCATCTGAGTTAGCAGGCGTGCCTCTCGAATATTGTGGGTCATTGGTTTTTGTACATACACGTGTTTGCCACGTTCCATGCAAAACTTTGCTGCAGGGCCATGCACATGGTCGGGTGTTGAGATGGTGACCGCATCAATTTCCTTCATCTCTTCGAGCATTTTGCGGTAATCTGCAAACAGCTTGGCATTGGGAAATTTAGCAACCGAATCTTTGGCAGAACCAGAAAAATCAACGTCGCACAAGGCTACGATGCGCTCTCTACCATTCACCGAGGCATTGAGAATATCGCTTTTTCCTTTTCCTCCAGCACCAATAGCAGCCAAGTTGAGTTGGTCAGAGGGTGAAGTAAAACCTACACCACCGAGAACATGTCGAGGAACGATGAAAAAAGAGGAAGCGATGGCTGCATTTTTGATAAATTCTCTCCTGGATTGACCGGAGGCTTGAGTTTCTGGTTTTTTCATGGGTTATGTAATTGAAAAGCGAAATAGGAAGTGGCTAGATTAAGAATAGCGGCTACGGGTTCGAAAATTTTCCGAAACGCAATTTCTACCTACTTTAATTCATTATTCTCCAAGTTGCTGTTGATTTTTGGGAAAGGCAAAGAAAAATTCAAAAATTCTGTATTTAACTAGGAATTAAACTTTTAGATAGGAGCGAGGTTTCAGCAAGTGAACAAAGGGTATCCACCTAATTTTAAAAACATGTTATTGAATTTTCTTCTCTTCCAAAGTTTTCGTTCATTGGAATCGAATTCCAAATTAGTTTCCCTTTTTCCCTTCAACTTCAATTAAATTTAACAGGTTCAAGTGAGAATTGTTCAGTACTCTAACAACTTAAAGATTAATTCCAATACATGATCATCGGCGTAGTAAAAGAAACCAAGGAATATGAAAATCGGGTAGCCTTAAGTCCTGAGACAGTGAAGTTAGTCCGTAAAAAGGGATTTGACGTGGTTGTGGAGTCTGGTGCTGGTGAAAAATCATTTTTTTCAAATCAGGAGTATGAAGCTGCGGGAGCGACAATAGGAACTTCCAAAGAGGCATTGGGCGCTGATTTGGTGCTTAAGGTCAACTTGGCAACGGTAGCAGAAATCGCACAAATGAAGGAGAATGCAGGATACATTTCCTACATGTATGCCTACCAGTATCCTGAGATTTTGGAGACCTTCAATAAGAAGCGGATCACTACTTTTTCAATGGATGCCGTGCCACGAATCTCTAGGGCACAAAAAATGGATGCGCTTTCTTCGCAGGCCAACCTTGCAGGCTATAAAGCCGTGCTGCTTGGGGCAAATTACCTTGGAAAAATATTTCCCTTGCTGATGACTGCTTCGGGAACCATTACACCTGCTCGGGTTTTGATTTTTGGGGCTGGAGTGGCAGGTTTGCAGGCCATTGCCACAGCCAAAAGGCTGGGAGCGGTGGTGGAATGTACCGATGTGAGGCCTGAAACGAAGGAACAAGTAGAGTCTCTCGGAGGAAGGTACCTAAGCATAGAAGGAGTGGAGGGTGTGAAAACCGAAGGAGGCTATGCGCGGGAAGTTTCAGCGGAATACCTGGAGAAGCAGCAACAGCTTATTCGTGGGAAAATCAAGGAAGCAGATTTGGTGATTACCACTGCCTTAGTAATGGGTAAAAAATCTCCTATTCTTGTGACTGAAGACATGGTAAAGAGCATGAAGGCCGGTTCGGTGATCGTGGATATGGCGGTAGAGTCTGGTGGTAATTGTGCAATCTCAGAGAAAAACGCCACTATAGTCAAGCATGGAGTCACCCTAGTTGGGGAATCCAATCTTCCCTCCTTGCTTCCAGTCAATGCGAGTCAGCTTTATGCAACCAATATTAGTACCTTAGCTTTCCATCTGGCAGGTGAATCTGGAATCACTCTTGACTTGGAGGACGAGATCACAAAGGGTGTATTGATCACGCATCAGGGGGAACTCGTGCATGCGTTTACCAAACAAATTCTTTCTCAATAAATACCATCAGCTATGTCTATATCAGCGCTAATCGTACTGATTTATGTTCTTGTCTTGGCGAGTTATCTCGGGTTTGAACTAATTTCTAAAGTACCTCCCACCTTGCATACACCACTGATGTCTGGTTCCAATGCTATTTCAGGAATTACCATTGTAGGCGCTTTGATTGCAAGCAATGAGATGGGATATAGTACACTCAGCAAGTGGTTGGGTTTGTTGGCACTTGTCCTTGCCACCATCAATGTGGTGGGAGGATATGCAGTGACCGATCGTATGCTTAAAATGTTTAAGAAAAAATGAATATAGGAATCCAACTTGCCTATTTGGTAGCCTCTGTGCTATTTATTCTAGGCATCAAATACTTAGGAAAAACAAAGGATGCGCGCAAGGGGAACGTACTTTCTGCCGTAGGTATGTTTATTGCTATTATAACTACTTTATTTACCGTGGAGGTGTTTTCATTGATCGAGATTGGGGTAGCAATCCTAGTGGGAGCGGCTATCGGCCTGTATTATTCTCAAAAGGTGGCCATGACCAAAATTCCAGAGATGGTGGCATTATTCAATGGTTTTGGAGGGCTTGCTTCCTTTGGAGTTGCCCTATCGGACTTCTTTTTTAAGAATGCTAATGCAGCCGCATCCTTGGATGTAATCAATCTGACCAGTATCCTTTTGTCGGTGTTGATAGGAGGGGTAACCTTTACGGGCTCCATGGTAGCGTACCTTAAGTTGGATGGCAAAGTTTCTGGGCAACCCATTACTTTTTCGGGGCAGCATTTACTCAATTTGATTCTTCTGATTGCCTTTTTGGCTGCGGCAGTACTGGTTTTCATAGACCCCAGTCAAGTGGTTTACCTTTATATTTTGATTGCCCTGGCCCTGCTACTTGGTATTTTGACTGTGATTCCAATTGGAGGAGCAGACATGCCGGTGGTGATTTCTTTGCTCAATTCCTATTCGGGGATGGCTGCTTGTGCCACTGGCTTTATTTTGAACAATAACGTATTGATCGTAGCGGGTTCCTTGGTGGGGGCATCCGGTATTATTCTCACGCAGATCATGTGTAAGGCCATGAATCGTTCCTTGATTAATGTCTTGCTGGGAGGATTTGGACAAACTGTAGCCACGGGTGGAGCAGATGGTCCTGCAGTTGTGGTCAAAGAAATTGGTGTGGAGGAAACAGCCATGCTATTTGATTCAGCATCTTCGGTAATCGTAGTTCCAGGATATGGAATGGCTGTAGCTCAGGCGCAGCACGTAGTACGCGAACTTATGGAGCAATGCGAGAAGCGAAACATTGAATTCAGATTTGCGATTCACCCTGTGGCAGGTCGTATGCCAGGCCACATGAATGTTTTGCTTGCTGAGGCCAATATCTCCTACGACAAATTGATTGAGATGGACGATATCAACGAGGACTTCTCAAATACCGATTTGGTATTTGTAGTAGGGGCCAACGATGTAGTGAATCCAGCGGCGCGCACCAATCCGCAAAGCCCTATTTTTGGAATGCCAATCCTCAATGCTGACAAAGCACGCACCGTGATTGTATCCAAGCGAAGTATGGGAAAAGGCTATGCTGGTGTTGAAAATGAGTTGTTTGGTTTTCCCAACTGCCTGATGCTCTTTGGAGATGCTAAGCAAACCATCGCCAAGGTGGTGGGTGAAATGAAAGACATGACCTAAGCCTTATTTTTTATTCCAGTCCGACGGAGAGCTGCAGTGGGAGGAGCTGAAAACTTTTTCGGTGCCAGTCGCAGCTACCATGAGTTTGGATTCCTTCTCGGTGCTTTTTGGTTGGATAGCCTGCATTTTGTTCCCATCCATAGTGAGGAAACTCTTGGGCTAGTTTTTCCATGAGCTCATCTCTGTAAACTTTTGCTAGGATGGAGGCAGCGGCAATGGAAGCAAATTTTCCATCCCCTTTGATCACGCAGGTATACGAGATGAGAAGGTTGGATTTCCATTGATTTCCATCAATCAGCAGGTGTTCAGGTGCCTGTGGAAGTTGTTTAATGGCTCGCTCCATGGCTAGGAAGGAAGCTTGCAAGATATTGATTTGGTCTATTTCTGCTACACTAGCCTCTGCGATCGCCCAGCCGAGCGCTATTCCTTTAATTTCTTGAATTAGGTCTTCCCGAGTTTGTTTACTCAGTTTTTTCGAGTCTTGGATCCAAGGATTGCGATAGGTTGGAGGCAATATCACTGCTGCAGCGACCACTGGTCCAGCTAGGCAGCCTCTGCCTACTTCGTCACAGCCCGCCTCTATTCGGTTAACTTCTAAAAAGGGGAGAAGAGTCATCGTGCTGGCTAGGCGTAGGTTGGTAATAGGAATGGATCATTTCAGCGACCAAAGCAGTCCAACCCGTTTGGTGGGATGCGCCGAGACCTTTTCCGCTATCTCCATGAAAGTATTCGTAAAACAAGAGGTGATCCTTGAAGTGAGGATCAACTTGAAATTTGGTTTGGTTTCCATGAATAGGTCGATTTCCATCCTTATCTCGCGTAAATAAGGAGATGCAGCGGAGGGAGAGCTCTTTGGCTATCATGTCCAAAGTCAGAAATGTACCAGATCCTGTGGGGTATTCTATGGAGAGGTCCTCGCCGTAATAGCTGTCAAATTTTTTCAAGGACTCCATGATCAGGAAGTTGATTGGAAACCAAATCGGTCCTCGCCAATTGGAGTTGCCTCCAAACATTTGGGTATCGGCTTCTCCAGGAGTATAGCGAATAGATAGCGTGTCCCCATTGATTTTCATCGTATAGGGGTTGTTTTCGTGGTATTTTGAGAGGGAACGTATGCCAAATTCACTTAGAAATTCGGT
This sequence comes from Bacteroidota bacterium, assembly GCA_027593175.1. Classification (GTDB taxonomy): domain Bacteria; phylum Bacteroidota; class Bacteroidia; order Cytophagales; family Cyclobacteriaceae; genus Algoriphagus. Next base: position 25,296 of record JAQCJI010000030.1, read on the forward strand.
TTCATCGAGCATGCGTTGAAGTACACTTTTCATACGATGACCCCGAAGGAGGGAGAAAAGTCTTCGTTTTCCGTAACCGGGTTGAACCCAACTGGAAACCAATGCGGCTAGTTTGGGTTTTTCCTTAAGGATAAAATCTAGGCGCTTCTTGAATTCGGGAAGATTGTTAAAAAGTTCCTCTCGGATGGGCTCCACAGCAAAAAGAGGAATCAAGCCGACAATGGAGCGTACTTTTAATTTCTTAGGGTCTTTGCCTTGGTAATGAAAAACATCGTAAAAGAAATTGTCTTCTTCGTCCCAAAGGGATATTCGTTCAGAAGAGATGGTATTCATGGCATTTGCAATGTATAGGAAGTGTTCTAAGAATTTGGTGGCGCTAAATTGGTAGACGGTATTGTGTTCGCAGAGGTCAAGTGCAATTCGGAGCATGTTCAGGGAAAACATGGCCATCCAGGAGGTGCCATCTGCTTGCTCTAGTTTGCCTTGGTAATATTGGGCGTGGTTGCGGTCAAATAGGGATATGTTATCTAAGCCAAGGAATCCACCTTCAAAGATGTTGTTGCCTTCCGAATCTTTTCGGTTAACCCACCAGGTGAAGTTTAACATGAGTTTATGCATGGCCCGTTCCAGAAATTGCTGGTCGCCTTTCCCCCCATTTATTTTTTTATCTATTTGATATACCCGCTGAACCGCATAAGCATGTACAGGAGGATTTACATCAGAAAAATTCCATTCATAGGCAGGGATTTGTCCATTAGGATGCATGTACCACTCGTTCAGGAGTAAAAGGAGTTGTTCCTTGGCAAATTCTGAATCGATTCGTGCCAAGGGAATACAATGGAAAGCCAAATCCCAAGCCGCGTACCATGGATATTCCCAGGTATCCGGCATGGAGATGATGTCAAAATTTTGAAGGTGCGTCCAGCTGTTATTTCTACCTTTTTTTCGTTCCTGTGGAGGTTGGTATCTCTCGGGATCACCTTCTAGCCAGCGGTTGACATCGTAGTAGTAAAACTGTTTGGACCAGAGCAAGCCTGAGTAAGCTTGTCGCTGGATGGCTTGATGTTCTGGATTGGTGAACTTTTGTTGCAGTACTTGGTAGAATTCATCCGCTTCTATTTTTCGCTTTGCAAGAATCTCAGGAATGGCTTCTTGGGCACCTTCATTCAAGTGGCGTTGCATGCGGAACTGCACTTTTACTTCACCTCCTGCAGGAACTAGTACTTCATGGATAGCTGCAACTTTAGTTCCTGTACCGGAATTTAGCCTTGATGCATCCCCATTTACCAAATAATCATTGATAGCGTCCTTGGTCGACTTTCGCTCGTTTGGAATCCCATAGAGTCGTTTTCTGT
>JAQCJI010000109.1 GCA_027593175.1 Bacteroidota bacterium
GGAGGGCTGGCACGAATTGAGGCCCAGCACCAAAAAGGGAAGCTCACCGCCAGAGAGCGAATCGACTTGCTTTTGGATGAGGGGACCTTTGAGGAGATCGACAAGTTTGTGATGCATCGATCTAAGGATTTCGGTTTGGACAAAGAACATTACTTAGGAGATGGAGTGGTGACGGGATATGGGGAGGTAAATGGGCGCTTGGTGTATGTATATTCTCAGGATTTCACAGTTTTTGGTGGTTCACTTTCGGAGACACATGCCGAGAAAATCTGCAAGGTGATGGAGTTGGCACTTAAAAACGGGGCACCCATTATCGGGATGAATGACTCAGGCGGGGCTCGAATTCAAGAAGGAGTCAATTCCCTTGGAGGCTATGCTGATATTTTTTACCGCAATACGCGGGCTTCGGGAGTTGTACCCCAGATTTCTGCCATCATGGGCCCTTGTGCGGGAGGGGCAGTGTATTCTCCAGCGATTACAGACTTTATTTTGATGGTGGAAAACACCTCCTACATGTTTGTTACTGGACCCAATGTAGTTAAGACTGTAACCCAAGAAACGGTCACTGCCGAGGAGCTTGGTGGGGCTTCTACCCACAGCACCAAATCTGGGGTAACCCATTTTGCCTGCGCCAACGAGATGGAAGCTCTCAAGCGGATCAAGTCCTTGCTCAGCTACCTGCCTCAAAATTGTGAGGACAGGGCGCCTGTTTACCCTTACGAACAAAAGAAAGACGAGACGAGGTCTATCCTGGACACCTTGATTCCAGAAAACCCAAACCATCCCTACGATATTCGAGAGGTGATTGGCGGTATCGTTGATGAGGACTCTTTCCTAGAAGTTCATGAAAACTATGCGGACAACATCGTCGTTGGCTTTGCGCGGATCGCAGGGAGGAGTATCGGTCTTGTAGGGAATCAGCCCCAATCCATGGCCGGGGTATTGGATAACCATGCCTCGGTGAAGGCGGCACGGTTTGTTCGCTTTTGCGATAGCTTCAATGTTCCCCTCTTGGTATTGGTGGATGTCCCTGGATTTTTACCGGGTACCGACCAAGAATGGAATGGCATCATTACCAACGGGGCCAAGTTGCTCTACGCCTTTTCGGAGGCCACCGTACCGCGCATCACGGTGATTACCCGCAAAGCCTATGGTGGGGCTTACGATGTGATGAACTCCAAGCATATTGGGGCAGACCTAAACTACGCCTGGCCTACTGCCGAAATTGCAGTGATGGGTGCAAAGGGAGCTGCTGAAATTATCTTTAAAAAAGAAATTGCTGAAGCCGAAAATCCCGAAGCCAAGCTCCAGGAAAAAGTAGAGGAGTATACGGCCAAGTTTGCCAATCCCTACCGAGCCGCTCACCGCGGGTACATTGACGAAGTGATTTTTCCTGCTGAAACCAGATCTAAACTCATCAAAGCGTTTAAAATGTTAGAAAACAAAGTGGATAAATTGCCAAGGAAAAAGCATGGCAACATTCCTTTATAAGTAAGCGGATGGAGGATGTTAAATCCTTCATTTTCGTAATTTTCAATTTTCTAGAATAACTAAGCATCGGTGCTCCTTGAGCCAAGTGCAGCTATCCCCTAACCTAATGAATGAGAATCAGTTTCTAATTAACTACCTCAACAATGCCTCACCCACAGGGCATGAGGCTTCTGGACAACAAATCTGGCTGGATTACATTAAACCTTATGTCGATAGCTATTTTACCGATTCCTATGGCACGGCTGTAGCAGTGATCGAACCCGATGCACCGTATCGGGTGGTGATTGAGGCGCATGCCGACGAGATCAGCTGGTTTGTCAACTATATCAAAGACGATGGATACATCTATGTTCGCAGAAATGGGGGTTCAGACCACATGATCGCTCCATCCATGCGGGTCAATATCCACACCGAAAAAGGAATGGTGCCAGGAGTCTTCGGGTGGCCGGCCATCCACGTAAGAAAAGAAGGAAAAGAAGATGCGCCTACCTTGGACAATATTTTTATCGATGTGGGGGCACAGTCCAAGCCTGAGGTGGAGGAATTGGGAATCCATGTAGGTTGTGTCATTACCTTCAAGGATGAGCTAACCGAATTGAATGGGAAGTATTGGTCTGGCCGAGCGCTGGACAACCGGATTGGGGGATACATGATTGCTCAGGTGGCTCGAAAAATCAAGGAGTCCGGAAAAAAGCTCCCTTTTGGCTTGTACATTGTGAATGCAGTACAAGAAGAAATTGGCCTTCGCGGGGCCGAAATGATTGCGCAGCGAATCAAGCCCAATATGGCCATTATCACCGATGTATGCCACGATACCACAGCGCCGCTTTACAGCAAAATTAGCAGTGGAGATCAGGCTGCGGGCAAAGGTCCTGTACTTACCTATGGTGCTTCGGTCCACAAAAAATTGCTTGACTTGATCATTGCCTCGGCTCGAAAGCATGAGATTCCATTTCAGCGGGCTGCGGCTTCGCGAACTACCGGAACGGATACCGATGCATTTGCCTATTCCAATGGAGGCGTGCCTTCCGCATTGATTTCTTTACCTCTCAAATACATGCATACCACAGTAGAGACGGCCAGCAAAAGTGATATTGAGCAAGTAATCGAACTGATGTATGCCTTCTTGGTAGATTTTGATCCCAATTTTGATTTTCGCTACATTAAGTAGTGGGGATGGCCTTTTTTAAGGCGTTCCTTTGGCCAATTTGAAATCCTCTTGCAGATTGATTTTGCAAGAGGATTTTTTTCCGCTCATAAAAATTCGCCCTAGGTCTTTCGAGGAGTTGAAAAATGTCGCTACATTTCTTTTTTTTAAGCTATCCTGGATAGCGAAGGATTGGAGTTATACGGAGCAGCAAACTAGTTAATAAATGAAACAGGTAATTTTATTGGGAGTGATAGCAGTAGGGATACTACTTTCATGCAGCCCAAAGTCTAGCGAAAATATGGATGGTGCGGCGGATTCCCTCGTGGTAGCAAGCCTGGACAATGTCTTGAGTTCAAAGGAGCAAGCGGAGGGCTGGCTGCTTCTTTTTGATGGGAAAAGTATGCAGGGTTGGAGGGCCTTCAATGGGGATACGACTCCTGCCAACTGGATTATTGAGGAAGGTGCTATGAAGGGTTTAGGTGCTACTGGGGGAGAAGATTTTGGAGGAGATGTGGTGTATGGGGCACAAGAGTTTGAAGAGTTTGAATTGAAATTTTCTTGGAAAATCTCCGCAGGAGGTAATTCAGGGGTATTCTACCATGTGGTAGAGGGGCCTACGTACAAGGCTCCGTATTACACAGGTCCGGAGTACCAGGTAATTGATCAGTTGGGTTTTGGGCAGCCTCTTGAAAAGTGGCAGTCCCTTGCGGGGGATTATGCCATGTATGAGCCGGACTACGAAGGAGTAGTCAAGCCAGCTGGGGAGTGGAACGAGTCCAAAATTAACTTTTCGGAGGCAGGGGCTAGCTATTGGCTGAATGGTAAGCAGACCGTGGCCTTTGTTCCCTATTCTGAGGACTGGAAAGCGAAGCGAAATTCTGGCAAGTGGATAGATTTTCCCGATTACAAAATTGCCCGTAAAGGGCTGATTGCGTTGCAGGATCATGGAGATCCTGTTTGGTTTAAAAACATAAAAATAAGACCCTTATGAAAAAGATATTTTTAGTAGTGCTCCTAGTAGTGGGGGTGCAAGTTGCTTATGCACAAAAGAAAGAGAAGTTGTTTAATGACAAAGACCTTAGCGGTTGGAAGATCTATGGTACTGAAAAGTGGTATGTAGACAACGGGTTATTGGTGTCGGAAAGCGGTCCAGACAAGGGTTATGGTTACTTAGGCACTACGGCAGATTACGGTGATTTTGAGGTAGAGCTAGAGTTCAAGCAAGAGGCAAATGGGAATAGTGGGGTATTTATCCGATCTACGGTGGATGGCACCAAGGTATCTGGATGGCAGGTGGAGGTAGCTCCTCCGGGAAACAATACAGGCGGTATTTATGAGTCTTATGGAAGAGGATGGTTGATCAAGCCAGATCCAGAGAAAGACAAGGCCTTGAAGTTTGGTGACTGGAACAAAATGAAAATTGTAGTGAGGGGGGATCGAGTGATCTCCTATGTGAATGGAATGGAGATGGTCAACTATGCGGATGAAAAGATTGGAGCAGGCAAGGGGGGAGTTTTATTACAAATCCACGATGGGGGAGGAATAAAAGTCTTTTGGAGAAATATTGTGTTGAAGCCGCTATAGGAACTTAGTAAATCTGAGGAGATACCCTGCAAGTAAGCTTGCAGGGTATTTTTTTATTAAATTTTTATGCTTCAGGGTCAACAACTTGAAGGATTTGAGGCGAGTTTTGCGGATTAGTATTGTTGGCGGCTTTCTTTTCATTATCTTTGCACTCCCAAAAGGCGGGAAATTTTCGAAAAAGGGTTTGGGTTTTGGGTATTTAATAGTTGAG
>JAQCJI010000031.1 GCA_027593175.1 Bacteroidota bacterium
TATTTTAATGTTTTATTAATTTTTTTATTGTTTTTTTATAAATAATATCTTTTTGTTGTATTTATAGCAATTTCATAGGGATTAGAAATTAGTAAAATTGCCGTTTTGGAAATTGAAGTGAGCCCCATATTTAGGAAATTTAAAAAATATCATCCTCTTAGCTTATATTCAGTTTAGGCAAGTAAAAAAACCATGGAAAAAATCCATGGTTTTAGTCAATTAACAATAAACCCAAAATAACCTGTTGTAAGAGAAGGAATTGAACCTTCATGAAATCAAACACGAAAAATTTGTTTTTGTTTTCCTTTCCTTAATTGATTGATCCTTCTTTCAATTATTTTTTACCTTACAAAACTATTGTAGCGATAACCCAACAACAATACAAAGGTACAAAATTAGCCGCTTATTTTATATATATTCCAATAATCCTTCTAAAAAAATACATTATTTTTAAGGAAATCGATTGAAATATATGGATATGTAATTTTTTAATATTCTTAAGGGATAATTTTTGAGGATATGGTATAAAAAAATATCCCCATTTTTAAGGAAAGCTATTTTCCTGGAGACCACATGTCCACTATTCCGAAAAATTCCGCTCAGTCTAGCTGCACATACTGCTCCCATTTTTGCAAGACAGTAGAAAAATCTGCTGGCAAAGGAGCTTCAAAATAGAGGTTTTCCTTGGTGATGGGGTGCACAAATCCCAAGCTCTTCGCATGAAGTGCCTGCCTTGGGATTGCCTCAAAGCAATTACTGATAAAGCTTTTGTATTTTGAAAATTGAGTTCCTTTACGAATCTTATCTCCCCCGTACATAGAGTCATTGAATAAGGGGTGTCCCAAAAATTTAAAGTGTGCACGGATCTGATGCGTTCTCCCCGTTTCTAAAGTACACTGAATCAAGGACACATAGCGAAGCCTTTTCACGACTTTCCAATGCGTAATTGCGTGCTTGCCTTGACTACCATCCGGAAAAACATCCATCACCTTTCGGTCTTTGGCACTGCGACCAACATGCCCTACGATGGTGCCCTCATCCGCCTCTGGTTCACCCCAAACCAAGGCCAAGTAGGTTCGCTGAATGGTATGATAAAAAAATTGAGCCGCCAAAGGCGCCATGGTCTCCTCTGTTTTAGCAATCACCAGCAGCCCCGAAGTATCCTTGTCAATCCGATGGACTAAACCTGGTCTCCCAACATTTCCTTTCATTTCAGGCAAATGCTGAAAATGATACACCAAGCCATTCACCAAGGTTCCTGACCAGTTGCCATGAGCCGGATGAACAACCATTCCTGGAGGCTTATTGACAACCAATAGATCTGTGTCCTCATAGACAATGTCCAAAGCGATATTCTCCGATAAGACTTCCGTATCTCGGGGGGGCTTCTCCAGTAGCACCCGAATATCATCCATGGCTTTAATCCGGTAATTGGACTTCACCGAATACCCATTGACCTGAACCCCTCCCGAATCGATTGTCTGCTGCACCTTATTTCGGGTAGTATTCGCAATCTTTTCCGTTAAAAATTTATCAATCCGAACGGAAGATTGTCCTTTGTCCACCAAAATGCGATGGTGCTCATACAAGGCCAACTCATCTTCTTCCAGGTCTTCTTCCAGGTGTTGCTCACTCATGACACAAAAATAGAAGGATGTGCCGTAACTTTACCAAAATAGTTTTAATGCTTCACCCTCAACACATCCCAAATACCTTGCTTAAGCATCCGCTACTAGATCAAATGAAAGTAGAAATGGAAGTGATGCGTTTGGATCAAGTTCATCCAACTGCTTCAGGGAATAAATTCTTTAAACTAAAATATAATCTAGATGAAGCCCTCAAGCAAAAGCACAATCAAGTGCTGACTTTTGGTGGAGCCTATTCCAATCATATTTACGCCACTGCCAGTGCAGCAAAAATAGTAGGACTCAAGTCCATTGGAATCATTCGAGGAGAACTTTTGGATGATCAAAATCCGACCTTAGGCCATGCAAAGGCGGTAGGAATGATCCTTCAGGGTATTCCTCGAGAACTTTACCGAGAAAAAACCAAACCCGAATTTTTAGACCAACTACGACAAGAATTTGGTGAATTTTACTTCATCCCTGAAGGAGGTACCAATGCCTTAGCCATCCAAGGTACCTGTGAAATCTTGAGCAGTAGCCAATCCAATTTTAGCCACTTAGCCACTTCTTTGGCTACAGGAGGTACCTTTGCTGGCTTAGCTAGTTCGCTGTGCCAGCACCAAATGCTACTAGGAATTTCAGCATTAAAAGGAGAGGATATCCAAGAGGAAATGGCGAATCTCCTAAAGATACATGGCATTCAATCCAAAGGAAGCCTAGCCGTATTGACACAGTATCACCAAGGGGGCTATGCCAAATGGACCTCCGAATTGATCGATTTTATCCATTGGTTTTGGGAATCGTTTCGAATCCCTCTAGACCCAATTTATACAGGAAAAATGGCTTTTGCCTGCTGGGATTTACTACAAAAAAATTACTTCAAACCGGGCTCTCGAGTCCTTCTAATCCATACGGGAGGTCTCCAAGGAAATCTTGGATTTACGCAAAGAACTGGTATCAAAGTCCCTAATCCTTTAGCGTAAAATAATCTTCTGATTCCTGAGGATGTAACTGCAATACATTGGCAGCTGACAGGCGAACAAGGGTTTTTGAAGCCATATAAAAGGGAATACTCGCAGCTTTGGAAAACTCTTTCAGCGTAATTCGGCTCCTTTCCTCCAAAAATTTCATCAATACCTCTTCCTTTTTCCCATAGGTAAAGACGGTATCCCTAGGAACTCTACTTTTTCGAAGCAGCTCCCATACCTCTCGGCTGGCCTGAACGGTTCGATCTTGCACGCGGATGTAGGAAACCTTCTTTTCCTGTACCCATAAATAATGAGGACGATCTAAGCTATGCGGAATTCGAAAGACCGCTACCCCTTTTTTCTCTGATAATTTTACAGTAGCAACTTCCACCTGTAAGGGAGGAAAAATTAGCTCTCGGATGGCTTTTTCCATTACAAAAATTTCTTCTTCAATAAAGCGCTGTCCACTAACGGTGCCATCATCATCCACCCCAATCAATAAATTTCCTCCCTGAGTATTGGCTAGGGCAATCACCTCTCGCACGATTTTTTCGGGATAGGTCGCCTTTTTTTTGAACTCAATTTGGAGTCCTTCGCCCTTAAGTGCCAATTCTTTTACTTCTTGAAGGGTCATTATGGTACGTTCGAGTCGTTTAAATTTCTCGGTTCAGTTCTTCCAATCGTTTCTTTTGAGACATCCACTCATCTCTCAACCGCGCAGCCTCCATGAAGTTTAATTCTTTCGCTGCTTTTTCCATCCCCTTCTGGGTTTGTTGAATCAGCTTTTCCAACTTTTCGGCACTGAGGTACTGCACCACAGGATCTGCCACCAGGAATGCTTCTCCTGGCATAGGCTCAGCATACATTTTTGGATTTTTCTTGGAATCTGCAACCTTCGTTTGGCCCATGATCTTTTCCCTCGACTTGATGATGGTCATAGGGGTAATGTCATGCTCGAGATTGTAGGCAATCTGAAGTGCTCGCCTACGTTTAGTTTCGTCAATTGCAGCATCCATGGACTTCGTGATCCGGTCTGCATACATGATGACCCTCCCTTCGGAGTTTCGAGCCGCCCGACCAATGGTCTGAATTAGGGAGCGCTCATTTCTTAAAAATCCCTCCTTGTCGGCATCCAAAATAGCAACCAAGGCCACTTCTGGCAAATCAAGCCCCTCCCGAAGCAGATTGACCCCTACCAATACATCAAAAACTCCAAGTCGAAGCTCTCGAAGAATTTCCACCCGATCCAAGGTTTTGACTTCAGAGTGTATGTAGCGCGACTTCACCCCCGCACGCTCCAAGTACTTTTGGAGCTCTTCTGCCATCCGCTTCGTCAAGGTAGTCACCAACACCCGAGCTTCTTGCTTGATGGTTTGATCGATCTCTTCCAACAAATCATCCAGCTGATTTAAACTTGGCCTCACCTCTATCGTAGGATCCAAAAGCCCCGTAGGACGAATGATCTGCTCCACTACTACCCCTTCGGTCAAGGTCAATTCGTAGTCTGCTGGAGTAGCGGATACGTAGACGATTTGGTTGCTGAGCTGCTCAAACTCTTCAAACTTCAGCGGCCGGTTGTCCATGGCTGAAGGAAGACGGAAGCCATAGTCGACCAAATTGATCTTTCGAGATCGATCACCCCCCCACATTGCCCGAACTTGTGGTACCGTCGCATGACTCTCATCAATTACAAGTAGGTAATCCTCTGGAAAATAATCCAAAAGGCAAAAAGGGCGTGTACCGGGCTTCCTTCGGTCAAAATAACGGGAGTAATTCTCGACTCCAGAGCAGTAACCCAATTCCCGAATCATTTCTAAATCAAACTCGGTACGCTCCTGCAACCTTTTTGCTTCAATAAATTTTCCCTCTTTTTTAAAAAAATTAAGTTGCGCTACCAAATCATCCTGGATTTCATGGATCGCAGTGTCAATGGTATCTCTCCCTGTAACAAATAGATTGGCTGGGAAAATAGAAATAATCTTCTCGTCAGAAAACTTCTTCCCTGTACTGGGTTCAATCCGCTGAATGGCTTCAATTTCATCCCCCCAAAAAATTATCCGATAAGCAAAATCGGCATACGCTACAAACACATCTACGGTATCCCCTTTCACACGAAAAGTACCACGCGTTAAATCCTGTTGTGTGCGGCTATACAAGATGTCGACCAATTTAAAGAGTAATTGGTTTCGTGGAATACGGTCCCCCTCCTGCAAGCGTAAGATATTTTTGCTGAATTCCTCTGGGTTACCAATGCCATAAATGCAGGATACTGATGCCACCACGATGACATCCCTCCGCCCAGAAAGAAGGGCGGAAGTGGCACTCAAACGAAGCTTTTCAATTTCCTCATTGATGCTGAGGTCTTTTTCAATGTAGGTACCTGAACTGGGAATAAAGGCCTCTGGCTGGTAGTAATCGTAGTAGGAAATGAAATATTCGACAGCATTCTCTGGAAAAAACTGTTTGAACTCTCCATACAGCTGCGCTGCCAAGGTCTTGTTGTGACTAAGGACAAGTGTGGGTCGTTGGGTTTGTTGAATAGCATTCGCGATAGTAAAGGTCTTACCTGATCCCGTCACCCCGAGCAACACCTGCGCTGCATCTCCCTCTTGAAGGCCCGCCACCAACTGCTTGATAGCTTGGGGCTGATCACCTGTGGGCTGATAGTCTGAGGTAAGTTTGAATTCCATAACGTAGTACCAACACCCTTTTCGGGTAAAAAGGTTAGTTTTCTTCCAAATTAGTCGATCGTACTTAATCCTCTTTTTTACGATTGTAAAATAGAAAGTTAGCGCGTAGCAATAGAAGCAATAAAATAGGTACCAATGCAGGAGAAAAAGATTGGATACCAAACATCCAAAGCAACAAAACCACTACTGTCGCTCCCATCACAAAAAGAAGATAGGAAGAGATCCAAGCAGCATTGGGACGGGCGACTAGCCCCCAAACCAAAACCAAGTGCCCGGGGAAAGCCCAAAGGATATTCCAATTCAAAGCAGTCGCGGTATGATCGGTGAAAAACCAAAGGAAAGTGACCACTAACCCAAGAATTCCGAGTACCCCAAAAAAGGCCACATCTAGACCTTTCATTAGCTTGCCTTTCTTGAATCCATACAGAGTCATTATTGCAAACACTAAAGTTAAAAGCCAAAATACCACCATCGGATTGGTCAGGGACTGCTGGGCATCTTCTTTCGGATATTCCAAAAGCACTCGGCTTTGTTTCACTAATGGCCGCGACACCCCATTTTCAACGATGGTCGCATTCGCAAATGCCTGCCCCATGTAGGTGGGCAAAAACTGCTTTTCTAATTCCGTTGCCGGACGATCAATAACTGCTCCCAGAGCAAGGTCAATTCCAAAATCTGCCCAAGGTAGAGGCAGTACAAATTCATCAATCAAATTTCTAAAGGTCTTCACCTCTGCAATAGAATCGCTCCAGACCAACTGCTCTCCCATCGCGATAACAAAAGCATCTCGGATTTTAGTTGCACAGTTGTTGTAGAAAAAATCATACTTGTAAAACCGTCTTGAAGGGTCGTATTGTGCGTCCAAATGCTGCAGGAGGAAGTCTTTTTGCACCTGATTCAAATCCAATACTTGCTCCCGAAGTCCTCTCTTGTAGTAATCGTATTCAACAATAAAACGATCGTAAGTAGCCACAGTGAGCATGTAGTTGAGCTTGCCAGTAGTAAACTTTCCATAAAAATTAGGCGTATCAAAGTCAAAAGTACCGAAGTTAAAGACCAGGTCTCTACCCTCCGGACCCATCTCACGCATGCGGATGGCGCTGTGTCCAAAAGAAGAGTACAGCTCCGTTCCAGGATCTGCGGTAAGCAAACTTACTTCCCAGAATTGCCCTTTTGCGGGACTTAGCCCTATGAAGGTCAAAAGAATTAGGAGGAATCCTAGTTTGTATTTCACAATCATTTTTTAACTTGATTTACTTTTTAAACTATTTCCCAATGAATGTTTTTTACAATCCCCTACACCTGTCTTGGCTCCATTTTCAGAGTACAATATACAGGATATTCCTAGCAGTTGTATCTCTACTTCTCTTTCTAAACCCCTGCTATGGTCAAGAAATTGGCGCATATAAAACCCGAACATCGGGTGATTTTAACCAAACTTCAACCTGGGAAGTTTGGGATGGCAGCAACTGGAACGATGCCAACCAACTCCCGGGAGCGAAGGCAGATATTTATGTAGACCGATTGCATACGCTGCGGCTTACAGCTCCTGAGGCTGTCAAAAATCTATTCCTATTTTCTGGGACCGGCGCAGGGCAAAAATTAAACTTAAATGGGTTTAATATGGATGTATACGGAGTCTTGGCTGGATTTACAGGCACCGTTCCTGGCCTTCCTCGAGGTGCATGGAACAATCAAAACTGGATTGGAAATTCGACAAACAGCACGCTAACCTTCAAAGGAGAGAGCCGGGTGATTGTCGATAAGGCAAGTTGGAGTGCCCAAACAACCCAAAGTCGCTTTGGGGTGATTTTTGATCCAGGTCCAGATCAGGAACTTGTATTGCAAGCCCCCTTCAAGGCACTTTTCTTTCGCGTTCGGTCGGGCAGCCTGTACCAAAAAAATGACCTTTCTAGCAGTTCTTCCCCCTGTTTTACCCTATCCTTCAATACCGAAACTTCCATCTATGGATCTGGCCCATTTGGAACTTTTACGGTGGAGGCGGGAGCAACCTTTCGTTCGGGATGTAGTGCCCAAGTGATACATCGAACGGGATCTAACCCTGCCTTACTTTTTGACCTGCAGCGCGACGCTACGCTCCTCTTGGAAGGGCAATACCCGAAAATTGAAGCCGCCAACTTTACCTTGGAAGGAAGTTTGATTTTTAGAGGCAACCAAGGTCCCATGAATTTTCTTTCGAGCAGCTTATCTTCCTCTTCTAAGCCTAATTTGGTTCGACACCTGGTTGTGGACGGGAAAGCAGATCTTTTACTTCCTACCAACCTAGTACTTCAGGGAAATCTTCAAGAACTAGGCCAAGGTAGCTTCCAGCTTGCCCCTACCCAGCTCACACTGAGTGGATCCGAAGACCAATTTATACGAACTAAGACCTTGCTGTTAGGCTCCCTAATCCTCCACAAGCCTACAGGGAAGGTGTCCCTGAATTGCGACCTCAGAATCTACCGGAGCCTGAGGATGGTGGAGGGAATTTTAGACTTTCAAGGTCATGACCTTCTTCTCAATACCTCCAGCCTCGGCACGTTCAGCTACCAAGCAGGGAGTTGGCACAGACTTCGTCAACTCACCTATTTTGGACTTCCTAGCCTCCTGACTCCTACTTCAGGAAGCTTTCCTTTTGAAGACCTCGCCAACGGGGGATTTCGAGGACTCCAAGTACTGGGGCCAACTCCACTGGAAGGGAACCTCAGCATTCAATTTATCGAGCAGAAAGGAGCCAATCACGACGCTAATTTTCAGGATGTGGACGGGACTGAAATCGTGTATCAACTCCACAGTTATTTTCAGGTATCGGGAAACCCGAGACTAGGGCAAGAGGAGCTAGAACTTCGAATATCAGCTGATAGCCTCTTGCTGGACCAGGTCGGGGACCTACGCGTAGTAAGCAGGGAGATGGCTGCCCCAGGACTCCCTATTCCTGGAGTACTTGACGGATACCCTTGGGCAAAAAGAAGGCTAAAATGGGTGGAATTCTCTGATGCTGAGTTTACGATTGGGAGCTACCGGGAAGCATCCGTTCTCCCCATTCGTAAGAAAAATTGAAAATGAATTGGGGCAAGATTTTGAAAAGGGAGCAGAGGGATTTTCGAAGATTTCCCTAACTTTCTAAGACTACGAGCCAATTTAAACCTATGACCTTACTCTTTATATTTCTTTCCATTGCCCTATTCGTCTTGCTGATTGTGTGGGCCAAACTGAATCCCTTCCTCTCTTTTTTAATTTCGGCGATTGCTGCTGGATTTTTGTTGGGGCTCCCTGCAGACCAGGTAGCCAGCTCCATTCAAAAAGGGATGGGGGCACTTTTGGGGGACTTGGTCATTGTCATTGTTACTGGAGCCATGCTCGGTAAATTAGTGGCAGAAAGTGGGGCTGCCCAGCGGATAGCTGGTTTCTTGATGGGCGTGTTTGGCGAAAAATACATCACCTGGGCCATGGCATTGACCGGCCTCGTAGTAGGCGTCCCTTTATTTTACAATGTAGGATTTGTATTGCTTGTGCCGCTGGCCTTTACCCTTTCCCACCAATACAAACTGCCTGCGGTGTATGTGGGTTTGCCCTTGCTAGCAGCCTTATCGGTCACCCATGGATTTCTTCCTCCGCATCCCTCACCGGCAGCTTTGGTGGGCCAGTTTGGTGCCAACATGGGCCTTACCCTTCTTTATGGAGGAATTGTAGCCATTCCAACGATCATTCTTGCAGGACCATTGCTCGCCCCTTTTCTTAAAAACATCCCCTCACAGCCGTTAAAAACATTTCAGGCAGATCCAAAGCCAGAAGCTGAACTTCCAGGCATTGGCACTAGTGTACTTACGGCCTTACTTCCTGTGGTCCTCCTGGTGGTCACCACCCTACTATCCTTGTCGGTTGCTACAGAAGACCCCTTACGACCCCTTCTCAATTTCCTAGCCAACCCGAGTGTCGTGATGTTGGTTTCTGTAGGCTTTGCCACCTATTCCCTAGGCCTTCGGAGAAAGCAATCCATGACTCAGTTGATGGACATTTATACGGTCGCTACGAAAGATATTTCGATGATCCTATTGATTGTAGCAGGTGCAGGTGCTTTGAAACAGGTTTTCACAGATTCCGGGGTGAGCTTGGCTCTAGCTGAGGGAATACAATCTTGGGACATGCACCCCCTAATTTTGGCTTGGTTGATCACCGCTGTGATCCGTGTTGCTGTGGGCTCCGCTACTGTGGCCGGCTTGACAACGGCTGGCATTATCGCTCCACTAGTACCGACGCTCAACATAGATCCCAATTTGTTGGTTCTTTCCATTGGGGCAGGAAGCTTGGTGTTTTCACACTTCAATGATGGAGGATTTTGGATGTTTAAAGAATATTTCAATCTCAGCATCAAAGACACCCTGCGCTCTTGGACACTGATGGAAACAGTAGTGGCTGTCGCAGGTTTAGGCGGAGTACTCCTGCTGGATCTGATTCTCTAAGTTCAAAAAGGGTATTGACTCAGCTCCGAAAATTCATACTTTAGCGTACCCAGAACTATTTGCACACGTTTAATTGAATCACTATTCCAATAGCAATCCTTTATGACTAGTCCTGAACAAAATTTCGAACAGCTTGGCTTGATCCTTCCCCCTGCACCAACTCCTTTGGGGGTGTACACACCCAGCTTGGTGATGGGTAATTTTCTTTACCTCTCTGGCCATGGAACCGTGACTCAAGACGGAAGCTTGATTATTGGTAGAATCGGTGAAGATCTGGATATCGAACAGGGCAAACTTGCTGCAAGACAGGTAGGGCTAGCCATGTTGGCCACAATAAAGGCATCGCTTGGCTCTTTGGACAAAGTAAAACGGGTGATCAAGGTACTTGGCATGGTCAACTGTGTGTCCTCTTTTGAAAGACACCCTTATGTAATGAATGGGTGCAGTGAACTCTTTGCCGCGGTTTGGGGGAAAAAAATGGGGATCGGTGTACGCTCCGCCGTGGGTATGGGTTCCTTACCAAATAATATCCCTGTAGAAATAGAGGGGCTATTTGAACTACATTAAAGATCAAGGATCAACCAAGTCCTTATAGGACTGAAATAAAGCCAGCACATCGCGTACATACTTCACGGCGATGTGCCCTTTGGCGTATCCACTTTTTACAACCGGATCCCGGTAGTATTTGGGATCGCTTTTTAGATTCAAAAAGTTAGAAACCTCCTGCCAGCTTTGGGTGTTTTTCCGATACTTCAAGGTAAGCCTCCAGGCATCTTCCACATGCCCATGACCAATGTTGTAGGAGGCCAAAATAAACTTAATTCGCTCATTGGTTTCAGGAACTCGTTCCATCCAAAATTTATCTAAGTATTGTAGGTACTTCACTCCTCCTTTCAAGGACTCAACAGGATCGTTGGGATTAGTTACCCCAAATCGTTCTAAGGTTACAGGCATCAATTGCAACAATCCCTGTGCTCCTGCATAAGAAAGAGCCGTGGTATCAAATCTCGACTCCTTGTACACCAAGGCTGCCAGCAGACGCCAATCCCATCCAAGGGATTGGGCTTGGGCTTGGATGAGTTCATCGTAAACGGAAATTCGATTCCCCCCAAGGGAAGAATACGTGTTTGTTGCACGTTCATATTGATTTTTGGAATTCAAAAAATACCTCGCATAGGTACGTGGGATGAAAACCTTCTTTTTTTCAACTAGCCAACTATTCACTGCTTGGAGCAAATTTGTGGATGTACTTCGTAGGGCCCAGGTCACCGGCTCTTCTTTGGATACCTCTAGCCCAAGCTGAAGTTCATCGTAATAGGTCGCGTTGGTTTGCGCTACATTTTTTTCTGCAACGGTCCAGCGCAGTTCCTGTTCAAATACGCGATCAAGCAAAATTTTCTCATGGTCTTGTACTTCAAGGATAGTAAAATCAAGACGAAGAGAATCCTTTATCTGTTCAAGTTGGCTCTTGTACACTGCCCCTTTACGAACAACCACAGTATCCATTCCAAGGGTATCCCAAGATGTCAACTTTTCTCTTCCCACGAGCACCGTACTCATGGAGCCAATTGCTTCAGTAAAAGTTACAAAGCTCTCCCGCTCAGCATTCTGTTGGACATTCATGGCAATTAAATCTACTCTACCTTCCTCTAGCTTGCTGAAGGCTTCATCAATATCGGACGCCACAACAAATACAATCTGAACCCCAAGTTGCTTACCAAGATCTAGGAGAAGGTCGTATTCAAAGCCCATCCTTCTTCCTCGATAGATGTAGAAGCTGCTGGAGTTGTTATCCACTGCAACGCGCAAGGTGCCTCGGGATAAAATACCATCCTTATCAAGAATAAATTCTTGTTTTGAAGACTGGTCTTGTTTTGAAGACTGGTCTTGTTTTGAAGACTGGTTAAACCAGTTATTGAGGTATCCAATGGCACCCAATACTAAAAAAATCACCACTCCAACAACTAGTATTTGTTTCTTTTTTCCCATTCTAGTGGACAACAATACTGCTTAGTTTGGAGATAGTTGGCAAAGCCTATGCCAAATTAACTGCTGCGATTTTTGCTTGACCAAAAAAGGAGGCCGAGGCCTCCTGTTCATCTAATTCGCTGGAACCTCAAAGTCCTCCAAGCTGCTGGTGAAAAATATCTTTCCGGACAGCCGGAGCAGCTCAATCTCTTGTTGTTTGATCTGAAAGATAGAGGTGATTAGTCTATTTTCTGCAGAGAGGAGGTTGACTTGAGCATCTCTAAATTCAAGATAGGAGGCAATGCCTAAACGAAATCTTTCCAATGCAATTTCTGAGTTCTCTTTTGCAACCTCATAGTTCGTCTGTTCTATGGAAAGTAATCCTAGATTATTTTCATAGGTATTGTAGGCACGCTGAATATCTGACTTCAATTGGATTTCATACTGCTCCAAGGAATAGTCCTGAATGCGCTGATTTACTTTTGCGCTTTGAATCCGTCGATTGAGTGTAAGCCCACTAAATAGATTGAAGGTGATGGTACCTCCAAAATTGAACCCTTGCCGCTCGTTTTGAATCAAGAAGCCTGCATCGGAGTTAAAAACAGAATTGTTAAAGCTTGAATTCAGATTTATTCCTGGGAGTCTTGAGGCTTGAAGCTCTCTGATCCGAAGGAAGGCTTCATTATTGTTTCGTTGATTGACCAACAACTGCTTATTCTCTAAAAAGGCACTTTCGTAAAGCGAATCAAGAGCCAATCGATCCCCAATAGTGATGGTGCTGTCCTGAATCAGAAAGTCGGTATCTGGATCCGACGCAAGCAATTCATTCAGGTTGACACGTGCGTTTTGAATGACTTGATACTGGGTCATCAATAAGCTGGAGTCCCCATTGTAGTCTACTTGGGCCGCTAGATAATCTCTTTTCCCAGCTCCGCCCAACTCATACTGTGCTTGAGAGATATCCAATCTCGCCTTACTCAAGAACAAGGTTTGCTTCAGCACTTTTAGGCGTTGCAATTCCAAAATCAAGCGGTAATAGGCGGTGGAAATCCCGGCTACCGTATTCTCTACAATCACCTTTCCGTCCAAGTCACTAATTTCTTCCAGCATCCCTAGTCGGCGTATGGTCAGCAAGGACTCAGGTCTAAATCCATAAATCCCCACAAAACTATACGCTTTGTTTCTAGACTTTGCTGCATCGATTTCACGTGGATTATCAGGAGATGTCGCAAACGTCTGCGTCACATCTTCCGTAGAAAAATTGCGCAGGTAGTTGGCATTTAGGGAAGGCATGAATAAACTTCCTGCAGCTATTTTTTTATCCAGTGATCGAAGGTTTTGATTTTCTACTCCAATTTTTATTTGAAGGTTATTTTCAAGACCCAATTCCAAAGCCTTTTCCAAATCCAAAGGCTCCTGTGTTTGTGCCCATGCCCCAGTTATGCTCAAGATCCATACGAGCAAAAGTGTTCCTTTTTTCATGCGGTTTTTGCTAAAACTCCTTTTTTAGAGGTGAGGAAGGTATATACTGCAGGAATAATGAATAGCGTCAATAAGGTAGAAAATGCAAGCCCTCCGATTACAGCAGCTCCCATAGGCACCCTACTTTCAGCCCCTGCACCCAAAGCCAAGGCGATGGGAAGAATCCCCAAAATAGTGGATAAACTCGTCATTAAAATTGGTCTAAATCGGGCGACTGCAGCTCCAAAAATCGCTTGTTCTACATCCATCCCCTGCTCTTTACGCTGATTGGCAAATTCAACAATTAAAATTCCATTTTTGGTAACCAAACCAATGAGCATGATAATCCCAATTTGACTGAAAATATTTAAGGTAAATCCAAATAGCCAAAGAGTCGCCAATGCACCAAAAATTGCTAAAGGCACCGTAAACATGATGGTTAATGGATCTGTGAAA
The DNA here is from genome assembly GCA_027593175.1 of Bacteroidota bacterium. Lineage (GTDB taxonomy): Bacteria > Bacteroidota > Bacteroidia > Cytophagales > Cyclobacteriaceae > Algoriphagus. The sequence continues at coordinate 13,632 of JAQCJI010000031.1, forward strand.
CTTTCAAATTGAGCCGAAAGAACCAAATAAATCAGAACTAAGGCGAAAATAAAGGCAAACAACAAACTGTTGGAACTTTCCCTAAATTCTTTGGAAGTTCCGGTCACGTCGGTGGTATACGAATCATCCAGTACTTCAGCTGCGATCTTATCCATCTCTTCCAATCCATCGCCTATCGTCACCCCATCGGCTAAATTTGCGGAGATAGTGGCACTCACAAAACGATTGAATCGGTACAACTGAGGGGGAGTACTTTTCTCCAACACGCGCACCAAATTATCCAGTTGAATCAACTGTCCATTATCCCCCCTTACGTAAAGCATGCGAAGATTTACTGGCTCATTTCGATCTTGAAGTTGCATCTCACCAATTACCTGGTATTGCTTGCCACCTCTAATGAAATATGCAAATCGCTGTCCCGAATAGGAGAGTTGTAAGGTTCGTGCAATTTCCTGTACCGATACTCCCATATTTCTTGCCCGTTCCCGATCGATTTCAATTTCAAGTTCAGGTTTGGTAAACTTCAAATTGATATCTGTAAAGATGAAGGCAGGGTTTTGGGATGCTTTTTCCAAGAAGGGAGGAATTACTTCCTTCAATTTTTCTAAAGTTGAGGCTTGAATAACATATTGGACCGGCAATCCCCCGCGTCGATCACCAATAGAAACGGGTTGCTGGGCAAAAGCTCGAACAGCCGTCACTCCTTTGAGCGATCCATTAATTTGGGTGAAGATCTCCTGTTGTGTCCTCGTACGGACTGCAGGGTCTGTCAAATAAATTAGTACAAATCCGGAGTTGGTATTGGCCGTACCAAATCCAGGTGAGGTGATACTGACTAACCTTGCTCGCTCATTTTCAGCCAAATCCACCGTGAGTTGATTGGTCAGGTCACTGATAACCTTGTCCATAAATGAGAAGGTTGCCCCCTCAGGGCCAGACATGTTAATTCGTACCTCTGAGCGATCTTCGATAGGAACCAACTCGGTTTGAATGTTTGAAAAAAGCCAGTAAATCCCAAAAATCATTAGACCAATGATTGGGAAGGCAACCCAACGAAAGGTCATAAATTTATTTAATGCGGCGTCGTAACGCTCGTTTAACCAAACAAAGAATGGTTCTGTAAACCGATAAAACGCATTTTGCTTTGTTCGCAACTTCAGCATTTTTGCACTAAGCATGGGGGTCATGGTAAGTGCAACAAAGGAGGAAATGATTACAGAACCAGCCACAACAATTCCAAATTCTCGAAACAATCTCCCTGTAGTTCCTGTCAAGAAAATTACAGGCAGAAAAACTGCTGCCAAGGCAACCGTGGTAGCCAGTACTGCAAAAAATATTTCTTCAGAACCTTTGGCAGCAGCCTCCATGGGCTTTTCCCCTTTTTCAATTCGAGAGTATATATTTTCTAGTACGACAATGGCGTCATCTACCACTAAACCAATGGAAAGTACAATTCCGAGAAGTGTAAGCACATTGATGGAAAAATCCATCAAGTACATGATGAAAAACACCCCAATAAGTGATATCGGAATCGTGACGACAGGTATAAAAGTGGTTCGCCAGTCCCTTAAAAAAAGGAAAATTATAGCAACCACGAGAATAAAGGCTGTAAGTATGGTTTCTTGGACCTCTTGGATGGACTGCCGAATGTAGGAAGTCCCATCAAAGCCTAGCTCTGCGCTTACATCTGCAGGGAGGTCTTTTTTGATAAACTCCAATCGCTTGTAAAATTCATCCGCAATTTCAATATTGTTTGAGCCAGGAAGGGGAACCAGCACCACAACCACCATCGGTACTCCATCTGTACGAAGTAGGGTCTTTTCATTCAAAGCCGAAAGTTCTGCAGTACCAATATCTTGAAACCGAACCAAGTTTGTTTCGCTTTCCTTAATTATCAACTCGTTGAATTCTTGTGGCGAACTTAGTCTACTTTTCGTGCGCACCGATAATTCAATGGTCTGTCCTTCGATTCTTCCAGAAGGAAGTTCCACGTTTTCGCTTTGAATTTTGGCAAGCACGTCCATGGGCGTGATGCCGTAAGATGCCATTTTGAGTGGGTCCATGCGCAAGCGGATGGCATATTCTTTTTCTCCCCATATTTGCACCCTACTTACCCCAGGGATAGTTTGTAGGCGCTCCTTAAATACATTGTCAGCAATTTCAGAAAGCTCAAGCAAACTTCTTTTGGTGCTCTTTACAATCACACCAATGATGGGCTGAGAATCCGCATCTGCCTTTGAAACAACCGGAGGATCTGCATCAGGAGGCAAATTACGCTGAGCGCCAGAAACCTTGTCTCGCACATCGTTTGCTGCAGCTTCTAAGTCTGCCCCTACCTCAAATTCCACCGTAATGTTGCTCCGCCCATCCGAACTCGTAGAGGTTAGGGATTTAATCCCTTGAATTCCGTTAATCTGTTCTTCAAGTGGTTCTGTTATTTGAGCCAAAATTACATCGGCATTGGCCCCAACGTAAGAAGTACTCACATTAATCACTGGAGGATCAACGGAAGGGTATTCGCGTACCCCCAACAGCGAAATGCCAATCCCACCAAAGAGCAGGATGACAAGTGACATGACCATGGCCAATACTGGCCTTCTTATACTGATACTGGAGAGACTAGCCATGTGAGTTAATTTATTGGAGTAGGCTTAACTGGCATTCCTTGACGTACTTGCATTACCCCAGTAGTGAGGACTAAATCTCCCTCCTTAAGGCCCGATAGTACCTGAACTTGAGTGTCAGTACGCTTGCCTATTTTAATGAGTCGCTGTTCTGCTTTCCCATCTGCACCTACGATGAATACCTTGTATCCAGACAATTCAGGAATAACAGATTCTGCCGGAACAAGTAGGGCATCCTCTTGAACATCCAACACAAATCGAATTTTTACAAACATCCCTGGAAGGTATTTGCCCTCACTGTTGGGACTTTGTGCACGCAATTTGATGGTACGTGTTGCTGCATCAATTTGCGGCTCATAAGCATACACTTCTCCTGCTACCTCTTCGGTAGAAGCTTCACTACTAAAGTAAATGGGAGAACCCACCGAGACCATTCCTGAATACCGTTCCGGGATAGAAAACTCTAGTTTAATTGGATCAATATTGACAATACTCACAATCACATTCGCACTATTAATTACCGCCCCTTCCGATACTTGACGGAGGCCTAATCTTCCACTAAACGGAGCTCGAATAACTGTCTTTTCCAACTGTGCTTGGACCAGCTTGATGTCAGACAACGCTGTATTGTATTGATTGAGTACTATGTCGTATTCTTCTTGACTTATCGCCTCTCTTGCCAAAAGTTGCTTTTGCCTAGATTCCTGGGTTTGAAATAATTTTTGAGTGTACTGAAGCCGCTGGTATTGCGCTTGAAGCTCGTTGTCATTGAGGTACAAAAGAGGCGTGCCCTTAGTGACATACTCCCCTTCCTTGAAATTTATTTTTGAAACAAGCCCACTAATTTCTGGCTTGATTGCTACAGACTCGTTGGGTAAAATAGTTCCAGAAACTTGAAGCTGGTTGTTCAAAGTTTCCTTCTTCAATTGGATCACCTCTACGGCCAAAGGCTCGCCTAGCCCCTTAGGACCTGATTGGGTAGGATTTTCTCCTTCTTGGCTCCCCAACCTGGGATAAAAATAGGCAGCAGCAAGCAGGGCAAGAATCCCTGCTACAAGAAAAATTTTGGTTTGTTTTTTCATTGGAATAATAGGCAGTTACTGTTGGTTTTTTATAAACGCCATAGAGCGCCGGTTAAATTCCTCTGGTTTTTCAACATTAACCACATGGCCACATTGATTTAATACCTCAAGAATCGAATTTTTGTGAAAGCGAATTAGATTTTTTACAGGCTCTAGAAACATCACATCCTGATCTCCCATAATGTAAAGCGTTGGGATGCCTAAATCTTTTTCCTTAAAATAACGAAGCAATGGATTGATGTCTTTGGTCAATTTAAACCAACGAATAAATTCTTTTTGACATAATTTTTGAGCCTCATGAATAAACAAACTTCTAGACTCTGCATGCTGCTTACGTGGCATAATCACAAAAGCAAACAAACGATATAGCCACATGTAAGGAATTACCCGCTTGAATGCATTGCCAAAAAAAACTAAAAGGCGACTTTGCACAGTCAAACGTGTCACTGCACCAGCCAAAACCAAAGACTTTACCCGCCCTGGTTCGATTTCTGCCAATTGCCTCGCTAAGATAGTTCCCAACGACACCCCCATGAAATGCGCAGGTGGCAACTTAAGATGTGCTAAAACTTCCACAATATCCCTCGTAACAGCTTCAAAAGTATACTGCTGTGACCAAATTGCTTGTGGCATAGACACTGATTTGCCATGACCTCTAAGATCAATCAATAAAAGATTGTAATCTTTTTGAAAATCTCGAAGTTGCTTGAACCATACCGCAGAGCTCCCTCCTGCACCGTGAATAAACACCACCCACTCCCTACTTGTAGAATGCAAAAATTGTTTATAGTATAACATATGGTAACAAATCCTGATTAAGCACCCCTCCACAGGAAGACAAATATACCATTGTTTTTTCCGCAGTCCTTTAGAAAACATAAGGAAGGCAAATCAGTGCCATCAATGGAAAATAAATGGGATATCCTCTTCTCGACAAAGCGACAGCGTACTTGCATACATGAACTTGGATGGTAACTAGAGATTGAACAAAAAAAGCGACCCGAAGTTCGGGGCGCTTTCAAAAAGGTAAGATTAAAGCTTAATTGAAGATATATCTCAATCCAAACTGCATTCTCCAAACATCTGCAACTCCTGCAGTAGGTCTGAACGTTTCAGAGATCAAGCTAGTACCAAAGTTTCTCAATCTGTACTGTGGCTTGCCATTGGCACTTGCAGTTGGAGAACCTCCAGCTAGCAATTGAGTAGAGTTAAATGTTTGACCTACTCCAAAATTTGGATCCAATAGGTTACCCACGTTCAAGATATCTACTCGGAACTCAAGGCTGTTCTTTTTGCCTTTGATGTTGGTAAACAACTGCTGAGCAAAGGAAAGATCTGCACGATATACCATTGGCATGATAACTGCACCTCTCTCGGCATACTTGCCACGATTCGCACTCAAGTACTCATCCTGCAAGATGTAGGCTTCAAAAGCATCTGCTTGTTCCTGGGCAGTGAAGGTCTTTCCGCTAGAAGTAAACTGTTGAAAGTTCATTTCTTCCTTAGTCGCTGGGATGTAAATCAAATCGTTTGATCTTCCACCATCGCCATTCATATCTGAAGAAAACACATAGCTACCGTTTCCAATTGTATTACCTTCCCAGAAAATAGAGATAGAAGTATTTCCAAACTTGAAGAAATCTTTGGAATAAGATGCAGTTACAAAAGCTCTATGACCCATCGAGTTTCGCGAGAAACCAAGATCTGGGTTATTTGGATCACCAGATATTGGGTTGTTAAACCATGATCCTGAAGAAATAGATCCTGGATCTACCGTATTTTTTGCCTCTCCATAGCTATACGCTGCTTTCAAAAACAATCCATTGGTAAATGGTCTCTCCAAGGAGAAAGAAGCTACCCATGAATATCCAATTGCTTGGTTGCTCAAAGTGACCGCATTAGGAATTTTTGAGTTGATTCGATTGCTTGTCCATCTTTGTCTATTGTCATTGCCTGCAAACTGGCTTTGGTGTACAGGAAGGTTCGCATTGTGATATGCAATACCATTTACATCCTGGTTGTAAATAAATTCTCCAGTAGCAATGATGCCTGCTGGCAACTGCTGATCGACTGCAATGTTAGTTCTCCACACTTGAGGGAATTTGAAATCCTTCTCAGAGAGAGCAAGATTGTAAGAAGAAGCAGGCTGACCTGTTACTTCTGTCGGCTTGTATGCATTTGGGTCAGGATTGAATGGTCTGGCAGTTGTATTATCAAACTGTGCAAAACCTGTCAAGATACCATTGTTACCCACTTGGTTAGAAACCCATACGTAAGCAGGACGGCCAGTGAATACCCCTGAACCACCTCTAACTTGCGTTTTCTGGTTGTCAAATACATCCCAGTTGAAACCAACTCTTGGAGACCATAATAAGTTGGCGCCTGGAAGCTGATCTGTTCTGTAGTTTACGTAAGCTCCTTCTTGATTTCTGAAAAAGAAATTTTCCATTTCTTCGTTGCGAAGAGCAGTTTCCTCAAAATAAGGCACATCTACTCTCAAACCTGCAGTTAATTTCAAGTTTGTTCTTGCCTGCCATTCGTCCTGAATAAATGCACCTACATAGTTTACTTCCAACGGCTGAACAGGCTTTTCAGATCCTGGAATGTTGTTCCAACGTACTTGGAATCTTCTCAAGTTGACACCTGAAGGAGCAGAGTTCCCGTTTGCCAAGAAATTATCAGAATCCTTGTAAAAGTCCTCCAAAGATCTGTACACATACACAGACTGAGAACCTGGGAAGAACACGTTTTCAGACTGGTAGTTTTCGTAGCTGAAACCAGTAGTGATTGTGTGATTTCCTGCAAAAATTTGCAGGTTTTCCTGAATTTGGAAAGTCTTGTAACGCAATTCGTTGTTTGGCGTGAACGGTTCAAAACCAAAAGAGGTATAGGTTAAGTTATCCTTCAAGATATCCACCAATGGGAAAAACTCACCTTTAAATCCACGGCTTTCGTCCTGGTACGTGTAACCCACGATCAAATTGTTAGATACATTGCTGCTGATACGAGAGTTCAATTCGGCTACTACAGATCGGATATTTTCCATAATGCTGTAGTTTGAATTTTGGAAGTTCAACGCATTTGGGCTTCCATTACGTCTACCGTTACCTAAGGAAGAAGAACCTGACATCAATACATCCGTAGAGGAATCTAGGTGATTGTAACGCAAGCTCAACTTGTTTTTATCGTTGATGTTGTAATCCAATTTGATCAAAAACTTGGTACCCAAGGTTTCGTTATCATATCCTTCGTAAGGACCTGTTTCGTAGTTGTACTTTGAACTCAAGTAGCTGCTCAATCCATCCAAATCTGAAGCCAATACTCGAGTTACATTACCTTCAATTGCTTCACCACGGTTTGCCTTCCAAGTAGTACCTGGTCTAGCTTGAGTTTCATCTTCAAATGATGCAAAGAAAAACAATTTGTCTTTGATGATTGGACCACCCACGCGGAAACCAATTTGCTTGTACGTAAAGTCACCTGGGTTGAACGTGTTTTCACCAGCTTTAGTACCTACATTGTTATTATTTCTCCAGAAATAATACGCAGAACCAGAAAATTCGTTCGTACCTGAACGGGTTACTGTATTTACACCTGCACCTGTGAAATTACCTTGTCTCACGTCATAAGGAGCTACGTTTACAGAGATTTGCTCGATCGCATCCAAAGAAATTGGAGATACGCCAGTTCTACCACCTGGGTTAGAACCAGAGCCCAAACCGAAGGAGTTGTTGAAATACGATCCGTCTACAGTAATGTTGTTCAATCTTGAATCCTGTCCAGCAAAAGACTGTCCGTTGGACTGTGGAGACAAACGAGTGAAGTCGTTGATACTTCTAGAAATCGTTGGGAGCTTGTTTAGAGCATTGTTATCAATAGCTGTATTCGCACCTGTACGCTCGTTAGAGAAGAGGCTATTTTGATCGGCTGTGATCAAAACTTCAGAAAGTTCCTGACCGTCTTCTTTTAGAGAGACATTCACATTTGAAAATGTACCTAAAGAAAGATTTAAACCATCTATTTCTTGGGTAGAAAAACCGATGAAGGATACAGAAACTCTGTATGGACCTCCAATACGCATCCCTGGAATCGAATATTTACCTTCTCCGTTAGATACAGCCCCATAGCGTGTACCTGAAGGACGGTGCGTAGCGACCACGTTAGCTCCTGGAAGAGCCTGTCCGTTGGCTTCAGTTACAGTACCGGTGATACCAGACGTCGTAACTCCCTGTGACATTGATAGCCCTGTACTCATCACGAATAGGAATAAAGCAAGCAAATTCTTCAGTAAATTTTGCTTCATAAAATTTTTGTTTGGTAAAGTTGGTTATTGATTTTAAATCTCTGCAAACATAAGCTCACCTTGATTGATATACTAGGAATATAGGTTAATTTTTGCTTGCCAAATTTCACATTTTTTAACGAAAGCTTAACATTGAAACAGAATTATTTTTAGGTTTTAGACCAACATCTTCTTTTTTTCATGCTTCAGTTTTTTTCAAACTGCAATTTCTCATAAAACCAAAAACTAAAGTCAATTGTTTGGGCCAATTACCCTTTTCTCTAAGCCCTTATTTTTCCATCGCGTTACGGCTAATCTCGTTTTATTTTTAGCTTTCGTAAAAATCCATTCAATCCCTTGAGAGATAAGAACATCATCTGGCTTTACCTATTTTTGTTAGCCACCTTAGTAGACTTAAGCTTCGTACTGGAGCAAAACACAGCAATGCGGTTTTATTCCAAACCTCTAATCCTAGCTGGTTTGATCCTGTATTTCTATTTCACCAGTAAGCCCATTGCCTCCACGCTTCTTGCCAAAACCATTATGGCAGCACTGGTATTTTCATGGCTAGGAGACATTTTGCTCCTCTGGTCCGATCTGTTTATATATGGCTTAGGTGCGTTTTTGATGGCCCATATTTGCTACATTTTTGGGTTTCGCCTGGCTCAGCAACCTGAAGGGCGTTTCGATTCCTGGCACATTGACCGCAGCTTTTTTTACAACATTCCCATTTTCCTCCTGGCAGGGATGGTATTCTATTTTATCTATCCTAATCTAGGAGGATTGAAAATTCCGGTCATTGCTTATGTCCTAGTCATTGTGGGGATGGTAACCACTGCACGTGCTCGTTTCAAAAATGTAAATGCGGCCTCCTTCTGGCAAGTTTTCATTGGCGCACTATTTTTTTTGGTGTCTGATGGGATTTTGGCCCTAGCCCGATTTTATAGAGATTTTCCAGAAGCAGGAATTCTGATCATGGGCACCTATGCCACAGCACAGCTCTTACTTGTCATGGGAATTCGTTCCTACCTTGTTGGGCTTAAATAATAAAGAGCGGCTTGCGCCGCTCATTTTCAAAAGAACTATAAATTTTTCCTGCTATTAAATAGCTCCGAGTTAGCAATGTTGTCTTTATTTTTTCAAGGCAACCCGAATAGACAACTCCTCCAATTGCGCATCGACAAGGGTGCTAGGCGAATCAATCATCACATCTCTACCAGAGTTATTCTTAGGGAAGGCGATGTAATCGCGAATGGAGTCTGAGCCCCCAAAAATGGCGCATAGTCGATCGAATCCGAAAGCAATCCCACCGTGAGGTGGTGCCCCGTATTCGAAGGCTTCCATCAAAAAGCCAAATTGCTTTTGCGCCTCTGCATCTGAAAACCCTAGATGAGTAAACATCAATTGCTGGGTAGCGCGATCGTGGATACGGATGGATCCGCCTCCCACTTCTACCCCATTGATAACTAAATCATAGGCATTGGCCCGCACTGCTCCCGGATCAGACTCCAACAATGGGATATCTTCTCTTTTTGGTGAGGTGAAGGGGTGGTGCATGGCATGGAAACGCTGAGATTCCTCATCCCATTCCAGGAGCGGAAAGTCGACCACCCATAGCGGCACAAACACAGATCGATCTCTCAATCCTAGCTCTTCACCCATTTTAAGTCGAAGTTCTGAGAGCTGTTTGCGCGTAGATTTTTCATCTCCACTCAGCACTAAAATCAAATCCCCAGGAGCTGCTCCAAGGGCATCAGCCCAAGCCTTCAACTGCTCATGAGAATAGAATTTATCCACACTGGACTTGAGTACGCCATCTTGCTGGTAGCGTACATAGATCAATCCTTTGGCTCCTATTTGTGGTCGCTTGACCCATTCGGTCAGCTCATCCAATTGCTTGCGCTTGTATTCTCCAGCACCCCTTGCACAGATGCCCAAAGCGATTTCCGCTTGATCAATAACCATAAATCCAACCCCTTTGGCAAGAGTAGTCAGGTCAACAAATTTCATGTCGAACCGCAGGTCCGGTTTGTCATTGCCATAGTACTTCATGGCATCTGCATAGGTCAAGTGGGGAACATGACCCAAATCTACCCCTTTTACAGATTGGAATAGGTGTTTAACAAGTCCTTCAAAGGTATTGAGGATGTCTTCTTGGTTGACAAAGGCCATTTCACAGTCGATCTGTGTAAACTCAGGCTGCCTATCCGCACGCAAATCTTCGTCACGGAAGCATTTGACAATTTGAAAATAGCGGTCGAAGCCGCTGACCATCAAGAGCTGCTTGAAGGTTTGAGGAGATTGAGGCAAGGCGTAAAATTCGCCTGGATTCACTCGGCTAGGCACCACAAAGTCCCGCGCTCCCTCTGGAGTTGATTTGATGAGTACAGGAGTTTCTACTTCAATAAACTGTTGCTTATCCATGTAGCTTCTAGTTTCCTGCATCATGCGGTGACGGAGCTGTAGCTTTTCGCGGATTACGTTTCTACGAAGATCTAGGTAGCGGTACCGCATGCGAAGCTCGTCCCCACCGTCTGTATCATCTTCAATAATAAAAGGAGGGACTTTGGCAGGATTCAATACGGTGAGCTCCTCCACCTTGATTTCAATGTCTCCAGTCGGCATTTTATTATTTTTGGCAGTTCGCTCCACTACCCTGCCTGTGGCTTGCACCACAAATTCTCTTCCGAGCTGGGCGGCCTTTTCCAACAAGGATTTTTCAGTAGATCCTTCTTCAAAAATCAGTTGAGTGAGCCCATAGCGGTCCCTCAAGTCTACCCAAATCAAGCCTCCTTTATTTCTAACTCGCTGTACCCAGCCGGCTAAAGTGATTTGTTGATGGACATGATGAAGGCGAAGTTCGCCACAGGTATGCGTTCTTAACATGACTTATTCCTAATTTTGGGAGTTTAAAGATAAATAAATGCGACACAGAACGATAGCGGTCCGCTAAAATTCCCTAAGTTAATGCTGTTTTTCTTCACTTTTTTATACTAAAGACCTCATTTTACTCGTAGTGATTTCTTTGTTACCATCGCGGCTCCTTCACAAATCATTTAGAAATAGGAAAGAGAGTCTAATTCAGAAAACCTTTACATTCGTGGTCAGCAGATAGTGCGCAAAAGCAAGCTATAATCCACAGGTTGAAATCAATAATCGAACTTAAATAGGGTTAATCAGTAAATTACCTAGTTTATGAGTCAAGAATCCTCCATTCGGATCAATAAATACCTCAGTGAAGTAGGCTATTGCTCCCGCCGCGCTGCTGATGGGCTTTTGGAACAAAAACGAATAACCATCAATGGCAAAATCCCAGAGTTAGGCACTCAGGTTTTTTCCCAGGATGAAGTTCGGGTAGATGGGCAACTGATCGGAA
>JAQCJI010000032.1 GCA_027593175.1 Bacteroidota bacterium
CCTAAATCTCCTAGACGCTCCCCATATTCGGGATTAAAAAAGATAACCCCTCTCGGTTTTTCAGGAATTTCCGTTTCCGAAAAATCCCCCGTCTGAAAGGTAATCATGTGGTCCACACCTGCAAAAGCTGCATTTTCTTGTGCAAAGGAAATGGCCTGCAAGGAGATATCCGAGGCAATGATCTTGACGCCTGGATCGTGGATGACTTTATTTTCCAATTTCTTTTTCTTCGCTAGAAAAGTCTCCGCTTTATAGCCCAAAATATGCTGAAAGGCATAGTGCTCGCGGTACAAACCCGGGTAGCGCTTGCTAGCAATCAAAGCTGCTTCAATGGCCAAGGTACCCGATCCACACATGGGATTGATAAATGGCACCCGTGTATTCCACTCAGAAGCAAAGATGGTTGCCGCAGCCAAAGCCTCCATCATGGGTGCCTTTCCTGGAATTTTGCGGTATCCATGCTTGGCCAAGGTTTCCCCGGAAGTATTCAGATAGACGATAGCTTGGGTTTCTTTCCAATACACTTGAATCACCAAACCAGAAAAATCGGAACCTGAATCGGGTCTCCTCCCCTTCAGGTCTCGAAAACGATCTACAATAGCATCCTTTACCTTCACATTCACAATCAAGGGAGTAGTGATGGATTCATTTTCGGCCACCGAATTAACGGAAAAGTACCCATCCACATCCAAGTAGTCTTCCCAAGGTATGGCCTTAAACCGCCTGTAAATGTCATCCGCATTTCTGAGGTAGAAGGATTTGATTTCGTATAACACGTGAGAGGCGGTGCGCAAGTGCAAGTTGAGGTCAATGCATTCTTCTAGCGAAGCAAAAATCTCAATGCCAGTACGACTAATTTCTACAGGGAAAAAACCCAGTTCACGAATCTCCTGCTCCAAGTAGCTGACCGAACGGTCCTTGCAGGTAATAAAAACTTTTCCTTTGGTATTGAAATCAAGCATGCTCAAAAGTAAGAAACTTAAGGATGAGAATTAGATAAGGTTTCAAGAGTAAAAACTTACGTAGCAACAAATAATTGCAATCGTTTTCGTAGATTTAGAGTAGGTTGTGTTGGTGCTAGCGAATGATTTCGTGAATTTTAAAAAAATCAAAAAAATTACTCCATGAAATTAAAAGTCACTTGTTTAGCACTATTGGTTCTATTTTCCTTCAGTGCCTTTGGACAAACAGAAAATTGGAAATCCCTTTTTAATGGAAAAGACCTAAGTGGCTGGAAGGCCGTAGCCGGCAAAGCCACTTTTGAAGTTAAAGACGGAATCATAGAGGGCACAGCAGTTTATAGAACTGGGAACACTTTTCTGGTTACCGAGGAGGAATACACCGATTTTATTCTTGAAGTGGATTTAATGATCAGCCACATTTCTTCAAATAGTGGGATCATGGCTCGAGGACAATTTGATCCAAGTGCTAGAAAAGGGAAGGGTTTGGTATTTGGCTATCAAATAGAAGCTGATCCCAGTCCTAGAGCTTGGTCCGGAGGTATCTACGACGAAGCTCGAAGGGGCTGGTTCTTCCCTCTAGACTTAAATCCAGCAGCGAAAGCGGCGTTCAAATTAGGGGAATGGAATCACTACCGAATTGAGGCTATTGGAAATACCTTAAAAACTTGGGTCAATGGTCAGGAAGCGGCCTATTTTGTAGATGATCTGGATGCGAAGGGATTTATTGGCCTTCAAGTGCACAGCATCGGTAAAAAAGAAGACGAAGGAAAAAAGACCTACTTTAAAAATGTTAGAATTCAAACTGAAAATCTGAAACCACTCCCTCTCAAATCCCCTGCATTTGTAGTAAGTACACTTAAAAATGAATTAACTCCAGAAGAAAAAGCGCAAGGTTGGAAGCTTTTATTTGATGGAAAAACAAACCAAGGATGGGTAGGCGCCTACAAAAACACGTTCCCAGAAAAAGGATGGACTATCTCGGATGGCATTCTCAAAATTCAAAAATCAGATGGAAGTGAATCCACAAACTTTGGAGACATTGTCACCACAGAAGAATTTGCTGCCTTTGACCTGGCTTTTGATTTCAGTATAACCGAAGGTGCAAATAGTGGCGTAAAGTATTTTGTCACCCTCTCTGAAGGAAACAAAGGCTCCGCCATCGGCTTAGAATACCAAATTTTAGACGATGCACTCCACCCCGATGCCAAGATGGGTAGAGATGGAAACCGAACCCTCTCCTCCCTATACGATCTTATCAAAGCAGAGAAACAACCACGCTTTGTGCGTAAACCTGGAGAATGGAACCAAGGAAGAGTGGTCGTCTATCCAGATAATAAGGTAGAACACTACTTGAATGGGGTAAAAGTTTTGGAATACCAAAGAGGATCACAAGCCTACCGCGACCTAGTTGCAATCAGTAAGTATGCAGTTTGGAACCGATTTGGCGAGGCTGAGAAAGGCCGCATTCTTCTCCAAGACCATGGCGACGAGGTCCGTTACAAAAACATTAAAATTAAGGCATTAACTAAATAAATACTCCCAAAATTAAAAATCAAATAGCCAACTAGATGCTTATCGGTAAATCAATTCCTTCCTTTCTTTCAGAAGACTTTTTACTTAAAAACAAGTTTGCTCAAAATCTATACCATGGGTTTGCGAAGGACTTACCGATCATCGATTACCACAACCACCTCCCCCCTGCCGAAATCTCCGCCAATCGTAAGTTTGAAAATATCAGTGAAATTTGGCTTGCCGGCGACCATTACAAATGGCGCGCCATGCGCACATTGGGAATCGAAGAGAAATTTATTACTGGAGACGCTACCGATTTTCAGAAATTTGAAAAATGGGCCTACACTCTTCCTTATACCCTACGAAACCCGCTCTATCACTGGAGCCAAATGGAACTGAGCAGGTACTTTGGGATTGAAGAGTTACTCCACCCGAGCCAAGCAGAAAAAATGTATTTTGCTACCTCTGAGAAGCTCCAAGAGGAACAATTTCGCGCTCGAGGACTGCTTGAGCAAATGAACGTAGCGGTTGTTTGTACAACAGATGATCCTGCAGATACTCTTGAACACCACGAGTCTTACTTCATTCAAAATCATTCGGTTAAAATGTTTCCAGCATTTAGACCCGATAAGTCTTTTGCAATCGAAAATATCATCTCCTATCAGACTTACCTTCAACGACTTGGTCAAGCTGCAGGCTTAAAGATCACTTCCTTCGATACGCTTTTGGAAGCATTGGAAAATAGAGTCAACTTTTTTCACAGCAGAGGCTGCCGCCTTTCTGACCATGGCTTGGAAAATATGTATTTTTCTAAAAACACTTCCCTTTCTCCAGATCAGATCCTTAAAAAAGTACTCGAAGGAATTGAACCCACGGAACAGGAAATAATTGCATTCAAATTCCACACCCTTAAAGCCCTTTGCAAACTTTATCATGCCAAAGGATGGGTACAGCAATTCCACTTAGGTGCACTTCGAAATACAAACGAACGTATGGAAAGAGTACTGGGACCCGATACTGGATTCGATTCTATCGGAGATTTTGACCAGGCCTCCTCTTTGGCAGCATTCTTCAATGAACTGGACAAATCAGACCAGCTTACCAAAACAGTTATCTATAATCTCAATCCTCGAGACAACGAAGTATTTGCTTCCATGATTGGGAACTTCAATGATGGATCTGTCAAAGGGAAAATGCAATATGGCTCTGGCTGGTGGTACCTCGATCAGAAAAATGGAATGGAAAACCAGCTCAACGCCCTTTCAAATCTAGGCCTCTTGAGTTGCTTCATCGGAATGCTTACCGACTCCAGAAGCTTTCTCTCCTTTCCAAGACACGAATATTTTCGCAGAATCTTGTGCAACCTATTTGGTCAAGACGTTGAAAACGGTGAATTGCCATGGGATGAACAATGGCTTGGAAAAATTATTCAAGACATCTGCTACTACAATGCCAAAGCCTATTTCAATTTTAGTCCACAAAACTATAGCACCAACCCATGATTGCAAGGGATCTATTTGACTTAAAAGGAACAAAAATTCTATTTTCTGGAGCTACGGGTGTACTTGGCACTACCATGGCCCATTACCTTGCGCAACAAGGAGCCGAACTATTGATTTTGGGACGAACATCTGAGAAGGTAAATGCCTTGCAGGATCAAATCATCGCCGAAGGTGGCAAAGCCTCGGGCTATTTTGCAGATGTAACAGAGGAAGAGTCCCTGACAAAAGTCAAACTGCTCATCGAGTCGCAACATGGATCTGTAGCTGTTTTGATCAATGCTGCTGGAGGAAATATGCCAGGTGCGGTGATTCGGCCCGAGCAAACTTTTTTGGATTTGGATAGCGAGGCCTTAAGGCAGGTAATGGATTTGAATTACCTAGGCACCGTACTACCCATAAAAGCCTTCCTACCCTTACTACTCAAATCAGAGAAAGGAACTATTTTAAACATCAGTTCAATGGCAGCCAGCAGACCCATGACACGGGTGATGGGCTATGCCTCAGCCAAAGCTGCCATCGACAACCTCACCAAATGGCTTGCTGTCGAACTTGCTACCAAGCATGGTCCAAGCTACCGAGTGAACGCCTTAGCACCTGGTTTTTTCCTAACTGAACAAAACAGAACCCTTCTTACCGAAGTAGATGGAAGTCTCACGCAACGTGGAAACCAAATCATCAGCCATACACCAATGAACCGGTTTGGACAGCCTGAAGACATATTAGGCGCTTTACATTGGTTGTGTAGCGATGCCTCAGCCTTTGTCACAGGTACCGTAGTCGCGGTTGATGGAGGCTTTAGCGCATATTCTGGCGTCTAACCACCTGATTTAACTTATTATATTAGTTTAACGCTATTAAATACAAGGTATGACCTATAAAATGGAACAAACCATGCGGTGGTACGGTCCAAAGGACCCCGTTAGTCTTCAAGATATCCTACAGTCTGGAGCAACTTGTATCGTCACCGCACTACACCATATTCCCAATGGGGAAGTTTGGTCAAGGGAAGAAATTAGTATTCGAAAAAAGACAATTGAGGAAGCTGGCCTGACCTGGTCTGTAGTTGAATCTATTCCTGTTCACGAACAAATAAAAACAAGGTCTGGTAACTATCTCCAACTGATTGAAAATTACAAACAAACCCTTCGAAATCTGGCCGCTGAAGGAGTTTTTATAGTTTGCTACAACTTTATGCCGATTTTGGATTGGACACGTACCAACCTAGAATACCTGCTCCCAAATGGTGCCAAAGCCTTGCTGTATGAGAAAAAGGCCGTGATAGCCTTTGACCTATTCATCTTGCAACGACCTGAAGCACGACAAGAATACAGTCCAGAAGAAATTGCTACTACCGAAACCTACTACCAGAATCTTAGCCCAGAATCCAAGCAGCTCATTTTGGACAATATCCTCAAAGGCCTTCCAGGCTCAGAAATTGGGTATACTTTGGAGGAATTTCGAGAAATGCTGAAAACCTATTCTGGAATAGATGAAACCCGGCTTGCAGACCACCTTCGCCTATTTTTAGATGCCATCACCCCAGTAGCAGAAGAAGTAGGATGCTTTCTTTGCATCCATCCAGACGACCCACCCTTTTCCTTGTATGGCTTGCCACGAGTAGTAAGCACAGCGGCAGACGCCAGACGAATCCTCAGTCAAACACCCAGTGTACACAATGGCCTAACTTTCTGCACGGGAAGCTATGGGGTACGAACTGATAACGATTTACCAGCTATGGTTCGCGAGTTTGGAGAGCGCATCCATTTTCTCCATTTGCGAAGCACCCGAAGAGATGCTGAAGGAAATTTCTACGAAGACAACCATCTGGATGGCAATGTAGACATGGTCGCTGTGATTCAAGAGATTTTGATCTGGCAAGAAAAACGGAAAAAACGAATTCCAATGCGCCCAGACCATGGGCACCAGCTTTTGGATGACTTACAAAAGAAAACAGCAAATCCTGGCTATACAGCTATCGGAAGACTGAAAGGCCTAGCCGAACTCCGAGGTGTGGAAGAAGCATTGGTTTGGGTGTCCAATAAAAAATAAGCAGTTATCCATGCAGATTAAGCTATTGGAGGTAATCCAGCAAAAATAATCCGTTATTTGACTCCCAAAGAATAAATCATGCCTACCTACTATTCAAAAAGAGACCTCCATTTTCAGCTTTTTGAACATCAAAACTGCCTGGAGCTCACCCAGTATCCCTATTTTTCAGATCATTCCAAAGAGACCTTTACCCTGGTTCTGGATGCGGCAGAGCAAATTGCCGAGAAGTCCCTGTATCCTATTTTCAAGGAAATGGACCGAAATGAACCACAACTGGAAAATGGAATAGTCAAGGTACACCCCAAATTGCGTGAAGTCATCCGACAATTTGGTGCAGATGGATGGATCAATGCCATCTTCCCTTATGAAGAGGGAGGCCAACAATTGCCATGGACGATCCACCTTTCCGCTGGATTTATTTTGCAGGCAGCAAATTATTCTGCCAGTGTTTTCCCTTTTCTGACCACGGGTGCAGCGAATTTGATTCGAACATTCGGTTCGGCTAAACTTCGAGATTCCTTTACGCCTAAAATGTATAGTGGAGAATGGCAAGGAACCATGGCGCTCACTGAGCCGGACGCAGGCAGCTCCCTTTCGGATTTAACCACCCTGGCTGTTCCAACACCAAAAGAAGGAGTTTTCAACCTACGCGGACAAAAAATTTATATTTCTGCAGGCGATCATGATGCCTGTGATAATATCATCCATTTGATGCTTGCTAGAATACAAGGAGCTCCAGCCGGAACCAAGGGCATCTCCCTATTTGTAGTCCCAAAAATCCGATTAGAGGGTACCCAAAATGATGTACTGACCCAAGGTATCTACCACAAGATGGGCTACAAAGGTGCTCCAATTGTCCATTTGATGATAGGAAGTGAGTCTGCTTGCGAAGGATACCTTGTAGGTGAAGCACACCAAGGGCTCAAATACATGTTTCAAATGATGAATGAAGCCCGTCTTGGTGTAGGAATGAATGCTACGGCCATTGCTGCTGCTGCTTATCAAACCTCACTAGCTTATGCCAAAGTTCGACCTCAAGGCAGAAATCTAAGTGACAAGGAACCTAACCAACCTCAAATTCCCATCATCAATCATGCAGATGTGAAGCGCATGCTTCTCTTTCAAAAAAGTGTTACTGAAGGTTCCTTGGCCTTACTGATCTATTGCGGACTGCTCGCAGATAAAATTTCGCAAGAATCCGAACCACAAAAGAAAGTCGAGCTAGAGGCTTTATTGGATTTGTTAACCCCAATTGCAAAAACTT
Organism: Bacteroidota bacterium; assembly: GCA_027593175.1. GTDB lineage: Bacteria > Bacteroidota > Bacteroidia > Cytophagales > Cyclobacteriaceae > Algoriphagus. Next base: position 7,290 of record JAQCJI010000032.1, read on the forward strand.
ACCCCTCTGAAATGGGGCTGCAAAGTACCTCCATGGCCATTCAGGTGCTTGGAGGGGCTGGTTATACCACTGATTTCCCTGTGGAACAATACTATCGGGAAGCCCGAATCCACCCCATTCACGTGGGTACCACCGGCATTCATGGCATGGACTTGTTGGGTAGAAAATTGCTGCTGCAGGATGGATTGGCTTGGAAGCTTTTGCAAAAGGAACTCGAAATAACAGTTCTTGTGGCAAAAAATCTACCTGCATTAGCTGAACTGACACATGCTTTTGAAAAATATTGCCAAGAATTTAAGACTGGTACTGCACAAATTCTATTCAAACGAAATCAAGGTCCAGACTACTTCTTAGCAGATGCTACGCTCTTTTTGGAAGGTGCTGGAATTCTCTGCATGGGCTGGATGTGGCTGAAGCAGTCAATCACTGCGCAAAAGGCTTTAGATGAAGAAACTAAGGAACAAGATTTCTATTTAGGAAAAATTGAAACAGCGCGGTATACCATGGAATACGAGCTGGTGAAGCTCAAAGGATTACTGGATCGATTTGCATCTACAAGCTATCCCAGCATAGCCATGAAAACAGAATGGTTTTAACTTACTTTTGTAGTGGCATTTAGAAAGTGATCTTTTGAATTCAAGCTTCTCAAATGATTGATTAAAAGCCTAGAGGCATTGGTATTGGAATCGAATTGAATTGAAAATGAAAAAAATTTTAGTCACTGGTGGAGCAGGTTTTTTGGGGAGTCACCTTTGCGATCAATTGGTGTCAGAAGGAAATCAGGTTATCTGCTTGGATAATTTTTTTTCAGGTTCAGAGCAAAACATCAGCCAATTGCTTCCCCTATCCAATTTTAAACTTCTAATTCAGGATGTCACCCGTCCACTTAAAATGGAGGTTGACGAAATTTACAATTTGGCATGTCCAGCATCTCCCCGATTATACCAGCAATTCCCCATGGAAACCTTCAAAGCTTCCATCCTTGGGTCCATGAACCTGCTTGACTTAGCTAAAGCATCGGGGGCAAAAATATTTCAGGCCTCAACTTCGGAAGTTTATGGAGATCCACAGCTTCATCCCCAATCGGAATCCTATTTCGGAAATGTGAATCCAATAGGTCCTCGAGCCTGTTATGACGAAGGGAAAAGAGGTGCCGAAACCTTATTCTTTGATTACCATCGGCAGCATCAAGTAGAAATCAAGGTTATGCGACTTTTTAATACCTATGGCCCGCGCATGAGTGCAACGGATGGACGCGTAGTGTCCAACCTAATCTTGCAGGCACTCCAGGGGCAAGACCTTACGGTATTTGGAGATGGTTCCCAAACTCGGTCTTTTTGTTACGTGGACGATACAATTCAGGCGATGCAACTGATGATGGACACTTCAAAGGAGTGTACAGGCCCTATAAATGTCGGAAATCCTGCAGAATCAACGATTTTGGAGCTTGCACGTCTTATCCTCGAGTTAACTGGTAGCAAGAGTAAGCTTTCCTTTCTTCCTGCAGGAGCTGATGACCCTCTTAAGCGACAGCCCAACATCGAATTAGCGCAAAAAGAACTCTCTTGGCAACCTCAACTCGCTCTACAAGAAGGACTGCTAAAAACCATTGCCTATTTTCAATCGTATTTGAACTAGAATTTTCTGAATCTTGGTTTCACATTCAAGATGCACCGAAAAGGGAATAATTTTAAAACTTAAACCAACCCCATCTTATCCAACCTCATGGAAGATAATTTAATCAATCATCCCAGTATTATTATCGGATTTTCTGTTGCCGTATTATTTATGCTGTTTCTAGACTTAGGCATTTTTAATAAAAAGAGCCATATTATTTCAAATAAAGAAGCCGCTATTTGGTCTGTCGTTTGGATAGGGCTCTCCATGATTTTCAGTATTTTCATTTACATCGTAACTGCTGAGACCTCAGGCCTAGAAAAATTCTCACAGTACCAAACAGCGTATTGGATAGAAAAAGCTCTTTCAATAGATAATTTATTTGTTTTCATTCTTGTCTTTGGATATTTCAATGTTCCACGAGAGCCCCATCACAAAGTGCTTTTTGGGGTATTATTGGTGCCCTCGTCATGCGGGCGGTATTTATTTTTACGGGAGTGGGATTGATTAATCTCACCTTTTTACCAGAGATGAATTTTTTTGGAAAAAATGTAGAAATCAATCTTGTTCTGACCATTTTCGGATTCTTTTTAATCTATGCAGGTATTAAATCCTGGTTTGCAAACGATAAGGATGATGAAGAAAAGGACTTTAGTAAAAGCCCGGGTGCCCAAGTAATTCACAAACTATTTAAAGTAAGTAATGAATACAGTGGAGGGAATTTCTTTACCATTGAAAATGGAGTAAAAGTGGCTACTCCTCTATTGGTAGTGGTCGCTGTAATTGAGTTCACCGATTTAATATTTGCCGTAGATTCCATTCCCGCCATTTTTGCCATAGCGCCCAAAGATCCTTTTATCCTACACCTCCAATATCTTTGCGATTCTAGGCTTGCGATCCTTGTATTTTCTATTGGCTAATTTCATCCACATGTTTAGCAGACTTAAGTTTGGCTTGGCCATCATCTTGGCCTTCATTGGATTTAAAATGATCATTTCTCCATTCTACCAAATCTCTTCACCACTTTCACTTTCATTTGTGGGAGGGATTTTGATCCTATCGGTAGCTGCATCAATACTCTTTCCGATCAAGGAATCGATAAAATAAGATCCTAAAAAAGACCGCCAAAACAGTCTATTTATTTAGTACCCTAAGGTCTTTAGCATGCTCTCTTCTTTTTGATCGCTAGAAAACAACCAGTGTTTTACCTGACCATTTTCATCTCGATCAATCAATACATGTTTGGGTGCAGGAATCAGGCAATGCTGAATTCCTCCATAACCCCCAAGGGACTCTTGGTAAGCGCCTGTATGGAAAAAGCCAATATATTGTTGCTTTTTTTCGACCAACTTGGGCAAATAAATATTGAATTGATGCGCCTCTGAATTGTAATAATCCATGCTATCACAGGTCAAGCCCCCTAAGGATATGTTGTGGTACTCCTCCTCCCAGTTATTCACTGCCAGCATAATGTATTTTTGATTCAAGCCCCAGCTATCTGGCAATTGAGTGATGAAAGAACCATCAATCATGTACCACAATTCCTTGTCGTTCTGAAGTTTTTCCTCCAAAATTGAATAAAGAACTGCTCCACTCTCCCCTACGGTATAGCTACCAAATTCAGTAAAGATATTGGGCTCTATGGTGTTATTTTTGGCACACATCCACTTGATGTTCTTGATAATTTGATCGGCCATGTACTGGTAATCGTAATCAAAGAACACGTTTGTTTTGATAGGCCAGCCACCTCCAATGTCCATGGAATCCAAACTAGGTGCTGCTCGCTTTAATTCCACATATTTTTGAATAAATCGTGTAAGTTCAGACCAATAGTAAGCTGTATCCTTAATTCCAGAATTGATAAAAAAATGGAGCATTTTGAGGCTCACTTGAGGATTATTTTTAATTTTCTCCTCGTACAAGGAGATGATATCGTTGTAGCGCACTCCTAGTCTAGAGGTGTAAAACCCAAATTTAGGCTCCTCATCCGAAGCAATACGAATTCCAACTTGAAAAGGAACGGTAACATGCTCCAAGTAATAATCTATTTCAGTGAGGTTGTCGAGGATGGGGATGCAATTGATAAATCCATCGTTCAATAATTCAGCAAGGTATTGCTTGTATTTCTCCCGCTTAAAACCATTGCAAATGATATAGGTGTCCTTTCGGATCTTCCCTTTGGCATACAAGCTCCTCACCAAAGGAATGTCAAAGGTGGAGGAAGTCTCAATATGGATATCATTTTTTAAGGCCTCATCGAATACAAAGCTGAAGTGAGAAGATTTGGTACAGTAGCAATAGGTATACTTTCCTTGGTAGTTATGCGTCTGCATGGCATTCCCAAAGTAGGTCTTTGCATGCTGAATATTTTCCGAAATCTTGGGGAGATAGGTAAGCTTCAATGGAGTACCATAGGTTTCTATGATCTCCATCAGGTTTACCCCGTTGAAGTAAAGCTGCTCGTTTTCAATGGTAAACTCTTTAGTGGGAAAGTCAAAGGTCTGCTGGATTAAATCAATGTATCTATTCATCTACCAAATTGGGCTAAAGAAGGAAATAAGGCCCCAAAAATTGCGCTTTTATTGATGCTTACCAAAGTTTTGAACCATAAATTATTAGGCTAATTTAATTTTAAAAAAAATAGCTCTTTTGGAATATCGTAGATGCATCAAAAAAATTCAATATCTGATCCCTCCTTTAAAATAAACTATCAAGTATTGAAAGGAAACAAAAATTGTTTTGACTCTAGAAATCCACACATTTCACAGCCTTTTCTGTAGATTTACGGTCAGAAAAAACCCAATTATACCCTAGCGATGAGAAAGATTAAATTGGTAGAAGTTCGTTCTGAAATTGCTGCCGGCACCCGAGGAGCAAGCTTGGGAGTGGATGCACTAAAAATTGCTAGCCTTGATAAAAAGTCAAACTTTTTCTCCCAATTCGAACCCATTCATGTTCCCGATACCAATAATTTTCTTTGGAAAGGCAATAAACACCCATTTGCCAACTACATCGATGGTGTGTATCAGGTTGTTAAAAATGTGGCAACTACCATTGAATCACTACGGCTAGAAATGAAATTTCCCATTATCTTGGCAGGAGACCACAGCACAGCAGCAGGTACTATTATAGGAATCAAAGGAGCCCACCCTGACAAACGATTGGGAGTAATTTGGATTGATGCCCATGCGGATCTCCATACCCCCTATACTACTCCCTCTGGAAACATGCATGGCATGCCTTTGGCAATGGCTGCGCATTTGGACAATCTAGACTGCCAAATCAATCAGCCGTCCCCAGAAACTCGTGCCTACTGGGATCGGATCAAGAAAATTGGTGGAGATTACCCAAAAATTCACCCGAAGGACATTATCTACATTTCAGTTAGAGATACCGAGGAACCAGAAAATTCACTGATAGAGAAATTTGGAATCATGAATTTCACCACCGAAATCGTCAGGCAACAGGGAGTGCTAGCAATTGCGAGACAAGCACTAGAATTGCTCAAAGACTGTGAACAACTCTACATTTCCTTTGATGTCGATAGCTTGGATCCTTCTATATCTCTTGGAACAGGAACCCCTGTACCCAATGGGTTAACTGTAGAAGAAGCCATCCAACTGAATGCTGAACTTATAAAAGACAAGCGAGTATGCTGTTGGGAGATTGTAGAAGTAAACCCAACCCTTGACAGTGAAAATACAATGGCAGAAATTGCGTTCGAAGTATTGGAGATAACTACAAAATCATTGGTTAATCATTATTAAACTCAAAAAATTCACTTTTAACCCTGTTTTATTGGTTTAGCGAAATGAGGTAATTCGTACTTTTTTTTGTTAATATGAACAGTGGTGTCACATATTACAAGAAGCCGTCTTAAATTTGTTTCACCAAGGGAAAGAGAATGCTGCTCAAGTTGATATAGCGTAGGATAGCTGGTAAACTTTCACTGGGTAAATAGCTAAACCATGAATTTTCAAGATTCCATCCTCAAAGGCATTCAAGATGCTTTTGCTTCTTGCTTTCAAGCATCTATTCCTCTGGAACAGCTCAGCTTGGCTCCCACCAAAAAAGAATTTGAGGGCAGCTATACCTTCGTTGTCTTTCCCTTTTTAAAGCACTCACAACTTAGCCCTGAAGCCACGGCTACCCAACTGGGCAATTATTTGAAAACTGAGGTGGGAGCAGTAAAAAATTTCAATGTTGTTAAAGGATTTTTGAATTTAGTGGTTGCTCAAGAGGAGTGGATCAACTTATTTAATCAAGTATATACCTCAACTAGCTTCGGCCAACTTCCAAGCAATGGTCAAAAGGTGATGGTAGAATATTCCTCCCCCAATACCAACAAACCGCTCCACTTGGGCCACCTGAGAAATAATTTTCTAGGTTATGCAGTAGCTGAACTTCTAAAAGCATCTGGCTATGAAGTGATTAAGGCAAATCTAGTCAATGATCGAGGCATTCATATTTGTAAGTCCATGGTGGCTTATCAGCACTTTGGTCAAGGAGAAACTCCAGAATCCTCTGGACTTAAAGGAGACCATTTGGTTGGAAAGTACTATGTATTATTTGATAGCCATTATAAAGACCAGCAAAAAGGTCTAATATCTACTGGTCAGTCGGAGGACGAAGCCAAAAAAAATGCTCCTCTCCTTTTGGAAGCACAGGAAATGCTACGGAAATGGGAAGACCAAGACCTTATAGTCCTTACCCTCTGGAATAAAATGAATGGCTGGGTTTATGCAGGTTTTAATAGCACCTACCAACGAATGGGAATTGATTTTGATGTCACCTACTTTGAATCAAATACCTACCTTCTTGGCAAGGATATCGTAGAAGAGGGATTAGCCAAAGGCGTGTTTTTCAAAAAGGAAAATGGAGCTGTATGGGTAGACCTCACTGAAGAAGGACTTGACGAAAAGCTGGTACTGAGAGGCGATGGTACCTCGGTTTACATCACCCAAGACATGGGTACTGCGGATCTTAAGTACCAAGATCATGAGATCAAAAAATCTGTATATGTCGTTGGAAATGAACAAGATTATCACTTTGATATCTTGTTTAAAATCATGAGGAAACTAGGTCGATCCTATGGACCTGGTCTATACCATCTCTCCTATGGCATGGTAGATCTTCCGACTGGAAAAATGAAATCCCGCGAAGGAATGGTAGTCGATGCGGATGAATTGATGGAAGAAATGGTAGCTACCGCAGCACATCACACCAAAGAACTTGGAAAGATTGAAGGATTTACTGAGGATCAAGCCACTGAATTGTATGAAATACTAGGATTAGGTGCCCTCAAGTACTTCTTGCTAAAAGTAGATCCTAAAAAGCGTATGTTATTTAACCCGCAGGAATCCATCGAATTCCAAGGCAACACGGGTCCCTTTATTCAATATTCTCATGCGCGTATTGCAGCCATTCTACGGAAGGCAGAACAAATTGGTGTAGACCTTTCTATCGAAGGTTTTGCGTATATTAACGAACTTGCAGAGACCGAAGCAACCCTAATTCAACTATTGAATGATTTTGAACGAAAAATTAAATTAGCTGCTGAAGAGTATTCCCCCGCCATTCTAACCCAGTACTTATTTGACTTAGCCAAGGAATACAATAGATTCTACGCAGAGATTCCCATTTTTCATGAGAAAGACCAACACCTACAAGCATTTCGAGTAGCACTTTCTTTTCAAACCGCAAAAACAATCAAAAGAGGAATGAGTTTATTAGGAATAAAGGTACCTGAACGCATGTAACTATGAAAACAATCTTATTATCTCTTAGCATAGCCTTATTAGCTTGTGGAACGGCTTTAGATCGACCCACTGATAAGGCGAGTTTACACCCAGCATATGACCAAACTATGGAAAGTTCATTTTACGAATTCAAGGTCAAAGACATCAATGGTCAAGAAGTTGACTTCTCTTCATTTAAAGGTAAAAAATTACTTTTGGTGAACGTGGCATCCAAATGTGGGTATACAAAGCAGTATGCGCAGCTACAAGAATTGTATGCGCAGCATGGCAAGGACATCTTGATTCTTGGATTTCCTGCAAATAACTTCGGTGGTCAAGAGCCAGGTACCAACGAAGAAATCAAAGAATTTTGTTCCACCGAATTTGGGGTCACCTTTCCGATGTTTGAAAAAATTTCGGTAAAAGGTTTTGACAAGCATCCTTTGTACAGATGGCTTTCAGACGCCAGCCTCAATGGATGGAATAATCAAGAGCCAAGCTGGAATTTCTGCAAATACCTAATTAATGAAAAGGGGGAATTAGTTAAATTTTTTCCCTCTTCAGTAAAACCCATGGACGATGAAGTTTTAAGCCTTATAAAGTCCTGATTACCCGTTTTCCTTGAAAAGAAGCATTCAATCAAAAAGAGAAGCCTGGCTGCAAGCAGTCAGGCTTCGTACCTTACCCTTGGCCTTAGCCAGTATTTTTACGGGCTCTTTTTTGGCCCAATGGCAAGGAAGCTTTCGTTGGGAGGTTTTGATAATGACTTCATTCACCACAATTTTTCTTCAAATACTATCCAATCTTGCAAATGATTACGGAGATAGCATTCATGGAGCTGACTCTTCATCACGTAAAGGTCCTATTCGAGCTGTACAGTCCGGTATGGTCTCCCTTCTAGAAATGAAGAGAGCCATGTATCTTTTTGGAGCTTTGTCATTTCTTTCTGGAATCCTTCTCATCTACATTTCGTTACCAGATATGCAGTATTTTTTTGGTTTCTTGGCCTTAGGTCTAGCTGCAATCTGGGCAGCTATTCGCTATACCTCAGGCAAAAACCCATATGGATACACTGGATTAGGAGATATTTCGGTATTTCTCTTTTTTGGACTGGTGGGAGTATCGGGTACCTACTTTTTGCATTCCTTACAAGCCGACCCATTGATCCTTTTAATCGCCTTGTCTTTGGGATGCTTTAGCACCGCAGTACTAAATATTAATAATATCCGTGATATCGACTCAGATCGTCTCGCTGGAAAATTATCCATTCCGGTACGTATAGGGCGTAAGAATGCCATCCGATACCACTGGACTTTGGTGGTATTTGGATATGTTTGCTTACTCTACTTCGTGTTGGTAAATCAAACCTATATGCCACTCGTAGCTTTTTTTATGCTTCCTTGGATGGTAAGAATAGGTTTAGGGATTCAAGCTTCCAACAGTGTTGCTGAAATAGATCCTTACCTCAAAAAAATGGCAATCAGCACATTAATTTGGTCCCTCCTTTTTGGATTTGGCTTGATTTTATAAGAAAAGATGGTAAAAGTCTTATTAAAGCCCTCTCTCTTGGTGATGGGTTCAGCTGGACCCTCAAGATGGGAAAAAATTTGGGTCTAAAGGATTTATTTTAAATCCATCACAAAACCTTGAAACTTTATTACAAGCAGAAAGGCTTAGCGTTTACTGGATAAATTGATCCAACAATTCAAGTTTGAGGAGGTGCGTACCAAAATTTAAAAATCCCTTTCGGAAGAATCTGGAATTCTTGAGTTTGCTGACGATATTGGTGCGGATTTTATTGCGATGGCAACTTACGGGAGAACAGGAATCCTCCTGCATCTGCTTGCAAAAAGCATTGAAGAGGGTGTGGTAAACGACTCCAAGCGACCCGTTTGGACATTAAGAGCAATACCTCCGACAGTTTAACTTTATTACTGGTTACAAATTTCATGAGTAAAAAAAATAACGATTGGAAAAAACGAGACGGAATTGTTTTCTCTACCGCTGATTCGTTCGATTACCAAATTGGAGAGGATGGGACACAAGAAACCCTCCCTCCTTCCCAACAGAAATTAAAGGTATTACTGGACAAAAAATCTAGAGCGGGTAAGCAAGTAACCCTGATTGAGGGCTTTTTGGGTACAGAGGAGGATTTGAAGGAGCTGGGCAAGCTCCTCAAAAACAAGTGTGGCGTAGGAGGCTCTACCAAGGATGGGCAAATATTGATTCAAGGCGACCACCGCGAAAAAGCCTTACAGATTTTGATTCAAGCAGGTTATGCCGCAAAAAAGGTAGGCGGTTAAATGGCTCCCTACTGGTTGTTTCAACTTCAGCTATTTCCTTGGCTTCCATTTTTAGTTTTCCAAGCAAAAAAAGTTCGGCAAACAAGCCCAAAACTTCCGTCCCAGTCTTCTTTACTGACTTTGGGACACGGAGAGAAGCATGTCATTCTCCTCGGTGAATCCACTGCAGCAGGTGTAGGCGCAAGCGCTGCGGCATATACCCTTGCCGGGAATTTTTCTCGTATTTTAGAGGAGTCCTACCAGATCGAAACCATCGGGAAAAAGGGGTTACGGGTGAAGGAAGCCATTTCTCTGTATCAACTGCATAAGAAATCAAGAACAAATAAAACTGAAGGAGTAATCCTTTTTTTGGGTGCCAATGATTGCTTCTTGTTGACTTCTCCGCAAGACTTTAAACGAGAGCTTGAATCCTTGATTCAGCAAATCAAAGTTGCAACAGATGTGAATTGGATTTACCTGGCAGCTATCCCTCCTGTACACCTATTTTCGGCCTTTTCAGAACGAATGAGGTACTTTCTCCACCTGCAACGGGAATATTTACAGCGTTAAATGGAAATAATTGCTGCAAATAATACCCAAGTGATTTTTAATTCTATCCCTATGGATCTGCAATCGGAATTCTTTTCTGCAGATGGAGTTCATCCATCGGATTTAGGCTATCAAAGAATGGTAGGATTGGCCATCGAAAAGATGCGCATATAGGTAGATATTTTCGAATCCAAGCTCACTTGGATCCTTCTATATCTTCTACCAATTCATCGTACCAGGCTTCCCCGTATTTCCGAATAAGGGCCTCTTTCAAAAAAGCATAAAGCGGAACTTGTAGGCTTTTACCTAGTTGACAGGCAGGATCACAGATGTGCCATCGGTCGTAATTCAAGGCATCGAATTGATCGTATTTGGTCACACGAATGGGGTATAGGTGACAAGAAATTGGCTTTTTCCAAGAAGTTTTACCGTCCAAATACGCTTGCTCTATTCCACACTTCAAAATTCCCCTGGTATCATACAAGGCATAGGCACATTCTCGATTGTCGCCAAGGGTGGGCGTTCCTTTATCTCCATCCTTATCAATCACCCAAGTACCTTGCTGCTCAATTACTTTCCTCCCCTCTTCCGTAATGTAATCCTTTACCAAAGGATAGATTTCTTCTAAAATTTTGGTTTCTTCATCTTCCAGAGGAGCACCTGCATCTCCTTCCACGCAACAGGCTCCTTTACAAGCTTCCAAGTCGCAAACAAAAAAGTTTTCTTTGATGTCATCAGACAACACTACATTACCAACTAAAATCATAGGATGTATTTTTTCCAAAGATAGGTTGAAGACTTTGTGTTAACGGTCAAATGGCTACAAAAAAGAACTGCTCCTTTCGGAGCAGAACAAACCAGCACTATGAATTTTTTTTTTAAGGCCTATATTTAAAACGAGATGGCAACGAAAAGGTTTTACAAAAAATATAAAATTTAGAAGAATCTCTATTTTGCACTTGGCTTATCACCCCGATTCCCCAAAAATCACGTACTTTGCGATGTGCAAGTCGTCTTGCCGCTCTGTTTTTGAACAGGGAGGAAAGTCCGGGCAACAAAGAGCGCCATACTTCCTAACGGGAAGGGCTTTGACTGGTGACGGTCAAAGTACAGCTAGTGCCACAGAAAATAAACCACCTTTGGAAATGGCCTAGACTCGTCTTGTGTTCACAACAGAGGAAAGGGTGAAAAGGTGGGGTAAGAGCCCACCGCCTCCACAGTGATGGGGAGGGCATGGCAAACCTTATGGGTTGAAAGATCAAATAGACCTCGGGCAAAGAGCTGCTCGTTCGATTTCTTTTCTTCGGAAAGGAATTCCGAGGTGGGTAGATCGATGGAGTCTTGGTGTGAACCAAGATCGAGATAAATGGCAAGAGCAATCGCTGCATTCGATTCGTTCGAAGAGAGGATTGCAACAGAACCCGGCTTATAGACTTGCACTTTTTTACTACTTTAAAGCTATGGCAAAAATCCTAATTATCGACGACGAACGCTTTATTCGTGCCTCTATACGCGAAATTCTGGAGTACGAAAAATACGAAGTAATTGAGGCCCAAGATGGAGCAGAAGGTTTACAGAAAATCAAAGACGAAGAAGTGGATTTGGTTCTTTGTGATATAAAAATGCCAACTCTAGATGGAATGGACGTTTTAGATCAAGTGAAGCAATTGGATCGATCTCCTCAATTTATCATGATTTCTGCGCATGGAACTATTGAAACAGCCGTAGAAGCAACTAAAAAGGGCGCCTTTGATTTTATTTCCAAGCCACCTGATCTGAACCGTCTGCTATTAACCGTCCGCAATGCATTGGACAAAAAACAGCTGGTAACGGAAACTAAGGTGTTGAAGAAAAAACTAGCTAAAAAATTTGAGATGGTGGGAGAATCCCCTGCCCTAAAGGCCGTAAAAGATACCATTGAAAAAGTAGGACCGACAGATGCTCGTGTATTGATTACGGGTCAAAATGGAACTGGTAAAGAGTTGGTAGGCCATTGGATCCATCAAAAAAGTAAGCGACAGGAGCAACCTTATGTAGCTGTTAATTGCGCTGCAATTCCATCTGAATTGATTGAATCTGAGCTATTTGGTCATGAAAAGGGATCTTTCACTTCCGCACACAAACAACGAACAGGGAAGTTTGAACAAGCCGATGGAGGGACGCTATTTCTAGATGAAATTGGAGATATGTCCCTACCTGCCCAATCCAAAGTTTTGAGAGCCCTCCAAGAAAACCTCATCACTAGAGTAGGTAGCGACAAAGACATTAAGGTGGATGTACGCGTGCTCGCTGCTACCAATAAGGATTTGAAGAATGAAATTGAGGCAGGAAGATTCCGAGTGGATTTGTATCACCGATTAAGTGTGATTTTAATTCATGTCCCTCCCTTGAAGGAGCGAAAAGAGGACATTCCCCTGCTCTTGGACAAGTTTCTAGAAGACATCGCACAGGAGAGTGGAACTGTAAAGAAGAAAATAAGCAAGGAAGCAATCGAGCGCTTAAAAGAATTATCCTGGACTGGGAATATCCGAGAGCTGCGCAACGTAATAGAAAGGCTTGTGATCCTAGGTGAATCAACAATTAGTCTTGAAGATGTAAAAAAATATGCTGACTATTAGGTCAGCACATTTTTTTTAACTCCATGCTTTTTTCGGGCTTAGTTCTTTGGCGTACGCAGGACAAGGTCTACTAGAAGCACAAGAAGCCAATGCTAAAAGTGAAATAACTAGCACTATTGAGGCAAAACGTTTCATAGAGGATCGATTAGATAGCTAAAGATGTTTATTAATTTTTTCTAATGCAATTACCGAACCAACAAGTTGCAACTTCGAAATTACTGTACTAAATGGTTACAACCCCGAAGTTCAGAATGATCAAATCGGCCCAATACTTCAAGGAACCCGCTTTCATCCCACAACCCTATATCTTGAGTTTCGATAAATGCGCAGGAATGGAAATTAGCTAAGTCAATCAGATTAATCCCCCCTTGACTACGAATTGAAGGACTGAATGGGTCATTCAGGTCACGAAGCATCACGCGCATGCAACTGGGCAATTGGAACTTACCATTCCCCTTGGAATAAACCTGAGAAAGTAGCTCGGTCATGCCATACTCTGAATGGATTTGTTCCACTTTAAAAAAGACCTTCAGCTGTTGATGTACTTCTTCTCGAACCATCTCCCTCCTTCTCCCCTTCATACCGCCAGTTTCCATCACAATTAAGTTTGAAAATCCTTGAAAAATAGCTTTGGATTCGACCAAATCCAATAAGGCAAAAGTTACTCCCAAGAGCAGCACTTTTCTATCTCCTCGGGCTAGAGAGGCTAATTGCTGGAGGAGTTCTTTTTGGTTATACAGGTAAAATCCTGAAGCTTCAGAATTACTTTGGCGAATAAAATGACTAGCCATTGCTACCAAACTACTTCCTGGCCTTTCCAAGTAAGCGGGCAACAAGGCCAAGATATGAAAATCTGTCAATGGACCATATTCTTGTTCAAATAGCCGTTGCGCATGATTGAGATAAAAATCCTCTGACCAAAGTAAATGCTTGCTGGTAATACTCCCCGTAGTCCCACTACTGCTGTAAGTCTGCGTGACCGCATCCCCATTTCCACAAAAAACCGATGTATTTTTGTAAAATTGAATTGGTAAATATGGGATATCCTCCAGCTTTTGGATGCTAGTAGGATTAATTTTTCTAGCTTGAAGGTAAGCGGCATAAACGGGATTGGTTTGCGCTTGAAACTGCACCAACTCAAGCGCAAAATCATCAAATTGATCCAAAGTCAAGGTTTCCAACCTTTTTGAAAAACTTTTAAATTCTTGCATCGTTTTATATCTTGAGCTCTCCTTACGGTGCTCCTACTTTATTTCGGAATGTAAATGTACCTTCATGTCATGCGTTTGAAAAACTATTCTTACTTATTGTTTGGTTTTACTATGTTGGGGTACTCCTGCATTAGTCCTCCAGAAAATTTTCCAAGTAAACCTGAAATTGAATTCTCTAGTTTGGAATACGTAGGAACTCCAGCACAGGACTCCTTGTTGATCTCACTGAAATTCAAAGATGCAGAAGGGGATTTGGGTTTATCGGCTACAGATATCAACCCTCCCTTCAATCCTTTAAACTATAAGAGAGATGCTGCGGGGAACTTAATAACCTATGCTAAAAGACCTAGCAATGCTCCACGTTACAATCCCATTGATTGGGTAATCGATCCCATCGTAAACAATATAATTATCAAGGATACCATTTGGGTTGTAAAAAATGAAAATCAATACAATATTTTTGTTCGCTTCTTCATCAAGCGAAATGGACAGTTTCGAGAATTCAAGTGGCAAGACCCTCCTTTCTACACCACCTTCAACGGAAGATTTCCGAGAATCTTAACTACAGATATTGGTCAGGCTGTAGAAGGAAAAATCACCTACCGTATGCTTTCTTCAGGATGGGAGTCTATTTTTCGAAACGACACTTTAAGGATAGATATCCAAATCCAAGATCGTGCACTCAATCGCTCAAATGAGGTTTCTAGTCCCTCAGTAACCCTTAAGCAGATCACTAGGAAATAAAAAAAGCTAGTTTTTAAACTAGCTTTTTCTTTTTATAAGGCAGGATACTTTTTCGGATTGGATTCATGCATGATCTGATAGATTTTCTCTACCACATCCTCTACGCTAGGCTTTGAAAAATAATCCCCATCAGTGGAATAAGCGGGACGATGCGCTTGAGCAGCCAAGGTTTGTGGAGCAGCATCCAAATACGAATACACTCCTTGGTTATCCAATACTTGCTGCAACATGAAGGCAGTACCTCCTCCCGGCACATCCTCATCCGCAAAGAGAACTCGATTGGTTTTTTGTATCGATTGACCAATAATGCCTTGCGTATCGAAAGGAAGTAAAGTTTGCACATCAATCACTTCCAGGGACAGTCCAATTTCTGCTAGTTCAGCAGCTGCATCCATCACAATACGACACATACTGCCGTAGGTAACTACTGTCAACTCATTTCCTTCTCGAAGAACTTCTGGAACGCCCATTGGCACGGTATATTGCCCAATATTTTGAGGCATTTGTTCTTTTAAGCGGTATCCATTCAGGCATTCAATGACTAAAGCCGGTTCATCGGATTGCAAAAGGGTTGTATACATCCCTGCTGCTTGGGTCATATTTCTAGGAACGCAAACGATCATCCCTCTTAGGCTAGACAAAATCATACCCATAGGAGATCCAGAATGCCAAACGCCTTCCAAACGATGTCCTCTTGTTCGCACAATCAGTGGAGCTTTTTGTCCTCCTTTAGTTCGATAGGTGAGTGTTGCCAAATCATCTGATAGTAACTGAAGGGCATAAAGGAGATAGTCCAGGTACTGGATTTCTGCCATCGGACGAAGACCTCGTAATGCAGCTCCAATTCCTTGACCAATAATGCTACACTCTCGAATACTGGTATCCATCACTCGCCATTCCCCATATTTAGCTTGAAGACCAGCAAATGCTTGGTTGACATCACCAATTTTACCCACATCTTCGCCAAAAGTAAAAAAACGAGGATTATGCTCCAGTGTGTAATCAAAAAAGGCTTGGAGAATTTCACGACCATCCACCAGGGGTGAATTCTCAAATACTTGAGCAGGAATAATTCGACAGTGTGAAACTGCAGATGTAGTTTGGCTATACAAATTACTATTGTAACGGTCTGAATTTTTCTCCTGTAGTTGGATATACCAGTCCTTCAAATCTTTCTTGATTCCTTCTCCTTCAGCACGAAGTAAAAACAAAACCTTTCGAACTGTGCTTACTACATCTTTTCGAATCGGATTAATGGTTTTTTTTAAATCATTCGCTAGTTGAAGTAAAAGTATCTTGCGAGAAGATTTTTCAGCTGTAGTTCGGATCAACCAAAGTGCCTGTTCTAATTCCACTTTAATTTCTCCTACAAACTCAGTCCAAGCAGCCTCTTTCTGTCGCTTTACCTCTCCCTTTGCTTCTATTTCAATCTCATCCAAGTAATCTGCAGTAGCAAATCCTGAAGAGATAATGTATTCCTTAAATTTGAGAATGCAATCCCAGTCATTCTCCCATTGCAATCTTTCCTTACTCTTGTACCGTTCGTGAGATCCAGAAGTAGAATGGCCTTGAGGCTGAGTCATTTCATCTACGTGCAGTAGCACGGGGACATGAGACTCTCTCGCCAACTGACCAGCAGACGCAAATGCTTGAATCAACCCTTCGTAATCCCAACCTTTGACACGTAACATTTCAAAGCCCTTTTCGGTATCTGTCCGCTGCAAACCAATCAAAGCTTCTGAAATACTTCCTTTAGTCGTATGAAATTCTTGAGGTACTGAAATCCCAAATCCATCATCCCAAATGGCAACCACCATTGGCACTTGAAGGACGCCAGCAGCGTTTAGTGTTTCAAAAAACATGCCTTCTGAAGTAGAGGCATCGCCAATGGTACCCCAAGCTACTTCATTGCCATTGACAGAAAAATCAGTAAAATCTTTCAACCCCTTGTTATTCCGAAAAAGTTTGGAGGCAAAAGCCAATCCCAATAACTTGGGTATTTGGGCAGCAGTTGGAGAAATGTCAGCTGAGGAATTGTATTGAGAAGTCAAGGATTTCCAGCTTCCATCTTTATTCAGTGATCGGGTGGCAAAATGCCCATTCATCAGACGCCCTGCGCTGGCTGGATCCGCGTCTACATGGGTATGTGCATAGAGTTGTGCAAAGAACTGCTGAACCGTTAATTCACCCAAGGCCATCATAAAGGTTTGGTCTCGGTAGTAGCCTGCTCTAAAATCTCCTTTTTGAAAAGCACGCGCCATCGCTACTTGAGCAAGTTCTTTACCGTCACCAAAAATCCCAAATTTTGCCTTACCCATAAACACCTCTTTTCTTCCCATTAAGGAAGCATGTCTACTGGTTACTGCCCATTTGAAATCCTCTAAAACCTGGCTTTGTTGAATGGAGTACGTCTGCTGCACTTTATCTTGTGATTTTCCTGCCATAGGTTGAATTATCCTTAATCGTTACTTTTTGGGTTTACTTTTATAGTTCAAAAATAGGCATTTACTATGGATGTACAAATTTTATACTCAGTATTTACCCATTTAAAATTTGGTATTTTGAATTATTATTAAAATTAAAAAAATAATATTCTAAATTTTGGTGTTATACAGCGTTTTATAGAAGTAACCTTTTAATTATCCCTTTTTGATTTTTTTAGTTATTTTAAAAAAAAAA
>JAQCJI010000033.1 GCA_027593175.1 Bacteroidota bacterium
CAGGTCCGCAGCCTTAGAACCTCCAAAACCGGTATTGAGGACTTCTTGCCCTTGAGTTATTTCTGGAAGGCTTCGCCATAATTTTATTGTTGAACTTCCCGTGAAAACAGTTTCACCACTACTCCAGCCTAAGCTGTCCAAGCGTTGACTGAGTTGCCTTACTTCCGCTTCGAAGGGCTGCTCTTGTCCAAAGCTTGCAGTGAATACCAGAAAAAAAACTAAATAAAGGGCAATTGATTTTTTCATCGATTCAAACCTACTAAAAAAATAGCTGAACCAAAATCGTTCATTTGTAGTGTCGACCATTTCAGGAAAGGGAGCCTTTTTGCTTGTTAGATATGGATTCCCTTTCAAGCTTGATTTTTTTTACTCTTTACTCAAAAGGACTGGCGGCTTAGACATTCCTCTTTAGGATTACCTAAAAAACTGCTCTAGGACATCTCCTACAAAATAGGCTACTACAGCAGCCAATAGACCTAAAAGGACAGTTTCCGAAATTCCTCTTAGGGCGGAGGTTTGGTTAACAGCACTTTTTAGCCAGCCCACCAAAAGAAAGGCAATCCCAGTGAGAAGGCTTGTCCAAAAAAAGAGGTTGATCGCCGCGGGGAAGAAATAGTTCCAAAGGTAAACGGTGAGTGGGATAAAGCCTATGAGAATAAATGATGCAAATGTGGCAGCTCCGATTTTGAACGGGTTTTTTGTGTCGCGTATCATGCCCAACTCATCTTTCATCATCTCGTCTACCCAAAGCTTCTTGTCTGAGCAAATGTGTGCCACTACTTTTTCTAGTAATTTTCCTTTAAACCCCTTAGCCCGGTAGATCTCTTTAATTTCTTCACGCTCGATATCTGGGAGGTTTTCAATTTCCCAGTATTCAATTTTTTCGTGTTTATCGTAACTTTCACGTTCGCTTTTGGCAGCCAAATACGCACCTACAGACATGGAAAATCCATCGGCAAGCAAGTTGGCGAAGCCTAGAATCAGGAGGATACCCGTATCCAAATTGGCACCATATCCCCCAGCGACTACAGCAAAGGTGGTGACGGCTCCATCGATTCCTCCATACACAAACTCTTTGAGGTACTCTTGTAACTTGCCGAAGCTTGAATTTTCAAGGTGGATTTCTGATTTCATGGGAAAGTTTTTAGAGTTCTAACTAAAATATAAAGATAAAATACAATAGGAGTCGATTTTTAGCAAACTTTTGAAGTCAACTCAATTCCAGAATAAAAAACTAATTTTTTGGAAACGCTTTGGTTTTGAAGAGAGGTTATTCAATTCAAAAATAAAAAAACGTATCGAAATTTTGATAAATACAATTGATTGCATAGGTTTAAAAAATTTTCTTGCAAAGAATTACTGCTCAACCCAAAATTTAGCAGAAGTTTATTTGGTTTTAATCCATTAACAATAACCCCAACTCAGGAGTCAGTTTTTTAAAAACTGGCTCCTTTTTTTTAAAAAAAATCTTCACAAATCACAAAAAATATAAAAGTTGGTTTAAAAAAGATATAATTTTTAAGAAATTGATATGAAAAATTCTGTTTTAGGATTTTTATAGTTTTTTAACTCTATTTCAGAAGATTTGGATTTAGGGGGGGGGAATTTAAAAACCTTCACGAAAATTTTGTAAAGGCTCTCGAGTCAAATCAAACAGATTATTGATTTTAAGTAGTTTTGATGCCTATCTTTTTCTAGAAAGGGCTTTTTAGACCTTTCGTGCTAGGCCCGAGCGTGCCCAGCAACGTGTGTCCCTCCAAGATGAGTTGATTGCGTTTTTTGCAAGTCAAGGCCTGGTGATTCACTTCCCCTATTTTGAACGGATTGATTGGGATACCTACTTTGGATCAATCACCACGACCTACGACCCCCAATGCTGAATCCTACAGCGAAAGTGCTTGAAGCAGCAAATGCCGGCGATGAGCGTAGGTAAAGTGGCGTTCGATACGCGCTCGGGGAGAGGTCAGGTGGGTTTTCCCAGCCATCCAATCCTGAATCAACTGTTGTAAGGTGCCCAGCTCTTTTCTTTTGAGGAGCAAACCGGTATCCCCTATAATCTCTGGAATGGCACCAACTGCCGATCCTATGGGTACACAGCCACAGGCCATGGCCTCGCCCAAGGCATTGGGAAAGCCCTCCGAACTGGAAAGCTGCAGGTAAAACTCATGGGAATTGTAAAGCTCTACCAAGGAAGATGGCGTTTCTTTTCCCAATACCTGAATATTGGTTGAATGTGATTTATAGTCCGAGTCTCCCACCAAGGTAAAGTTCCACTTGGGATTACTTGCCGCCAATTGCTCAATGAGGTCATATCCCTTGATCCGTGCTCGGGCAGG
Organism: Bacteroidota bacterium; assembly: GCA_027593175.1. Taxonomy (GTDB): domain Bacteria; phylum Bacteroidota; class Bacteroidia; order Cytophagales; family Cyclobacteriaceae; genus Algoriphagus. Next base: position 2,337 of record JAQCJI010000033.1, read on the forward strand.
GGAGGAGGAGCTGGTGGCCACCGAAATAAAGCTTTGCTTTACCCGCTCCATTCCCAAGTCTTGCCAATATTCCGTATCAAATCCATTCGGAATCACCTGCATGGATGTCTTTAAGCTAGGAATCAGTTGCAAAAGGCCCTGCTTCGGACTGATCCGCGAGTCATAGCTGTAGTGCTGACTCACCAAGGCCTCGGCTACGGGCAAGATCAAACTGCACTGCTCAAAGGAGAAGCGGGTAGCCAAAGCAAGCCACTTCTTCCGAAAGTTGCCATAGCCAATCTCTGGCATGTTGATGCAGTCGGTTCCTCCTGCTTGGATGGTGCATTTTTTACCAAAAACCTTCCCAAATAGTACGGGCAACACGGTATGGTAACCCCCAAAAAAACAAAGGTATTGGCTGGTTCGTGGCAGGTACCAGAGCAATTGAAAAAATTGGATCACCCAAAAAAAAGGGAGTTTCCATGGGGTCTGGGTAAACTCTACCGGTACAATCTTGCTCACAGGGCGAATCATCTCCAAGTCACGTTCGATAAAAGTGGTTCGTACTGGAAACAAATACAAAATCATTAGGCAGTGGGGGGGTGAACGAGAAAGTTACAAAAAAAAGAGCGGGAATTTCTTGCTCTTTGAGTTGTTCACAGGTGTTTAAACGACCAAATTCACAATTTTTCCAGGCACGATAATTACCTTTTTAGGAGCTTTCCCCTCCAGCCATTTCTGAACCTGAGCATCCGCAAGTGCAGCCTTTTCGATTTCCTGAACAGTCAGGGTAAGCGGAAGGTCCAACTTGGCCCGTAGCTTTCCGTTGATCATCACGGGATATTCAAAATTACTTTCGACCAAATGAGCCTCCTGGAATTTAGGGAAGCTGGCCTTGGTGATGGATTCCCCATGGCCCAAGAGCGACCAGAGTTCTTCAGCGATGTGTGGTGCATAAGGCGAAATCAAAATTGCCAAAGGCTCCAAAACTTCCCGCTTGTTGCAGCCTAAAGAAGTCAGTTCATTCACAAAGATCATGAAGCTTGACACCGAGGTGTTGAAGGAGAAGTTGGCCATGTCCTCTTCCATCTTTTTAATGGCTTTATGGAGTGCTTTCAATTCTTCCTTGCTTGGTGGAGCATCACTTACTGCAAAGGCTCCATTTTGGGGATGGTAGAGGTTCCAAAGTTTTCGCAAGAATTTGTACACCCCATCGATGCCGTTTGTATTCCAAGGCTTAAACTGCTCCAAGGGTCCCAAAAACATTTCGTACAAGCGGAGTGTATCTGCTCCATAGCGCTCGATGATGTCATCTGGATTGACCACATTGTACTTGGACTTGGACATTTTTTCTACTTCTGCCCCACAATGGTATTTTCCATCTTCTAGGATAAATTCCGCATTGGCCAAATCTAGTCTCCAGGCCTTGAATTTTTCCAGGTTTAACTGGTCGTTGTGCACGATGTTCACATCCACATGCATGGCAGAGGTGTCGTAAGTATCCTTCAATCCGAGGGACACGAAGGTATTGCTCCCTTTGATTCGATACACAAAATTAGAACGACCCTGGATCATACCTTGGTTGATCATTTTTTTGAAGGGCTCATCGATGGAGACTGCTCCGATGTCATACAGAAACTTGGTCCAGAATCGGGAGTACAGCAGGTGTCCTGTGGCATGTTCTGATCCTCCAATGTATAAGTCTACCGCTCCCCAATAGTCTGTTTTATCCTTGTCTGCGAAGGATTGCATATTGCTCGGGTCCATGTAGCGGAAAAAATACCAGCTCGATCCCGCCCAACCAGGCATGGTAGAAAGTTCCAAGGGGTAGGTGCCCGATTCGGTGGTATAGGTCCAATCCTTAGCTCGGCCGAGAGGCGGCGCACCATCTTCCGTAGGTAAGTATTTGTCCACCCCAGGGAGTACCAAAGGCAGGTCTTTTTCTTCGATGAGGTAGGGAAGTCCGTCTTTGAAATAGACCGGCAAAGGCTCACCCCAGTACCGCTGTCTGGTAAAGATGGCATCCCGCATGCGGTACTGCACTTTTCCCCGACCAATACCCTTCTCCTCCAAAAAGTCGATGCATTGGTTAATCGCTTCCTTCATGGTCAAGCCTGTTAGGTTGCCAGAATTGATAATAATCCCTCCTTTTCCTGGGAAGGATCCATTTTCCATAGATCCTTCAATCACCTGACGAATTTCCAATCCAAAATGGGTTGCAAAATTATAATCCCGCTCATCATGCGCAGGAACTGCCATCACTGCACCAGTTCCATAGCCGGCTAGCACATAGTCTGCTACCCAAATCGGAATCTCTTCTCCGTTAAACGGATTGATTGCGTATGCGCCAGTGAAGGCACCTGAAATGGTTTTGACATCGCTCATGCGCTCACGCTCCGAACGATTTTTTGCCTGCTGAATGTAGGTTTCGGCTGTGGCTCGTTGTGCATCAGTAATCAACTCAGCAGCCAAGTCTGACTCTGGAGCCAGGGCTAGGTAGGTCACTCCATAAATAGTATCCACGCGGGTGGTGAATACTTGGATTTTTTGGTGGGATCCTTTTACTGCAAAAACTATCTCAGCTCCAATGGATTTGCCAATCCAGTTGCGCTGCATTTCTTTGATTGGCTCAGACCAAGCCAGTTGATCCAATCCTTTTATTAAGCGGTCGGCATAGGCCGTGATTCGCATGGACCACTGCATCATTTTCTTTCGCTCTACGGGATGCCCGCCCCTCTCAGAAAACCCATCTTTTACCTCGTCATTAGAGAGTACTGTGCCCAATGCCCCACACCAGTTGACGGTGGTCTCTGCTAGAAAGGTCAATCTATAATGTAGTAGGAGTTGCTGCTGCTCATTCGATGAAAAATCCTTCCATTGTGTCGCAGTGAAGGAAGGCGTATCCTCATCACAAACTGCCTTAAATTGGGCGTTGCCTTCTTGTTCAAAGCGGGCAACCAAACTAGAAATCGGTAATGCTTTGTCTGCATCCAAATCGTAGTAACTCGAAAAGAGCTGCATAAAAATCCACTGGGTCCACTTGTAATAGTCCGGATCGGAAGTTCGAATTTCTCGGTCCCAGTCAAAAGCAAAGCCGATGTTTTTTAATTGTTCGGTGTAGCGGCTGATGTTTTGTTCGGTGGTGACTGCAGGATGCTGTCCCGTTTGGATGGCATACTGTTCGGCAGGTAAGCCAAAAGAATCGTATCCCATCGGGTGGAGGACATTGAAGCCTTTGAGTAGCTTAAACCTGGATACGATGTCGGAGGCGATATAGCCTAGGGGATGGCCCACATGAAGCCCAGCTCCTGAAGGATATGGAAACATGTCCAAGGAATAAAATTTTGGGCACTTGGGATCTACCGCTGATTTAAAGATTCCCTTTTCTTTCCAAATCTGTTGCCATTTCTGCTCTATTTCCCGAAAGTTGTACTCCGCCATGATTAATTATTTTTATCGCTTTTTTGTAATGCCTGCAAAAATAGAAAAATAAAGGGGCTTTATGCACCCCTTTCTGTTCCTACTGGCCCATCGGTTTACTATTGGTCTTTTTTTTTGGTTAAAAGTCTTCTTTTTTTGTAGGTTGAAGTTTCTAAAACCCTATTCCCGATGATAACAAAATTTCTAAGTACACTCGCTCTCCTGCTTGGAGTTTCTTTTGTAACTTTTGCACAAAAGAAATTTACTCCCAAACAAATCGAAGCCCTCAAAACTGAGGTAGCTCAAGTAGTTCAAGCCAACCACAAGCAAAGCCAGGTGATGGTAGATAAGATTTTTAGTTTTGCGGAACTAGGATTTCAGGAAGTAGAATCCTCCAAATATTTGACTGGCGTTTTGGAAAAGCAAGGATTTACTATTGAGCGGGGAATTTCTGGGATTCCCACGGCCTGGTTTGCCACCTGGTCCAATGGTCCAGGTCCAGTTATTGCGCTAGGTTCTGACGTGGACAATATCCCCAAAGCCTCTCAATATCCGGGAGTAGCATTTCACAAGCCGATGGTGGAAGGTGCACCAGGACATGGTGAGGGTCACAATGCCGGTATACCGCTTAATATCACCGCTGCACTTGCAGTAAAGCAAATCATGGAGCGCGAGCAGATTGGAGGTACGCTCATTTTATGGCCAGGCATTGCGGAAGAGCTGGTGGCTGCTAAGGCCTGGTTTACTCGTGATGGTCGATTTGATGGGGTGGATTTATGCATTTTTACACACGTGGCCAATAACCTAGGTGTGAGTTGGGGGCAATCCTCTGGAACAGGCCTAATCTCTGTAGAATATACCTTTACTGGCGATGCGGCGCATTCCGCTGGTGCCCCTTGGAGAGGGAAAAGTGCGGCCGATGCCACTGAACTGATGAACATCGGGTGGAACTACAAAAGAGAACATTTACATCCCTTGAAACGATCGCATTCCATCATCACCGACGGGGGAGATCAACCCAATGTAGTTCCTTCCAAAGCGTCTATCTGGTACTACTTCCGAGATGTGAATTATGCGGGTATCATGGAGATGTATGCCCAAGCCAACGACATTGCGAAGGGAGCAGCTTTGATGACCGGAACCAAGATGACCTCCAAGGTATTGGGAACCGCTTGGCCAAGACACTTCAATAAGGTGATCGCAGAAAAAATGTACCAAAACATCCAAAAGGTAGGCCTTCCTACCTGGGATGAGCAGGACCTTAGCTTGGCTAAGGCCGTTCAGCGTGAGCTTGGCGCCAAGGAAGAGGGACTAGCTACCACCTTGGACGAACTGGGTGTGCCGCTGAAGGAACCAGTATCTGGTGGTTCTGACGATATCGGGGACGTTTCTTGGGCGGTACCTACCGTGACCTTGCGTTTTCCTTCCAATATCCCTGGCCTTCCGGGTCACCACTGGAGTAATGCCATTGCCATGGCGACGCCGATTGCACACAAAGGGGTGACTGCTGGTGCGAAGGCAGAAGCAATGACCATTTTGGATTTCATGCTGCAGCCCGAATTAGTTACTCAGGCTTGGGATTATTTTAAGAACGTGCAAACCAAGGAGGAGACCTACAAGCCCATGATCACCAAAGAGGATGTACCACCGATTTATTTGAACCGAGACATCATGAATCGTTTCCGTCCAGAATTGGAGAAGTTTTACTTCGACGAAACCAAGTACGGAACCTATTTGGAACAGTTGGGTGTGACTTACCCGACTATCAAAAAGGACTAATTCCGTTTCCAACCACTCCATCTTATTTCTTTTCCCATGGATACGACTTCACCCCTTCAGTTCCGCGAGGCCAGCCTGGCGGAGCTGCTTTGGGTGCATGAACGCATTTTAAATTTCCGGAAAAAGCGAGTCTGTCCTTTTACCAAGATCGCTTGAAGCATCGGTTTTCGCTAGCCTTGGTGTCAGACTGGGAGAGTTACCTAGTAGGTTTTAAGGTTTACTAGACCTCCAAAGTTATCTTTTAGAGATTTTTTATTACTAGAGGGGTGGGGTACGTCCTGAGTTTCGAAAAAAAGGGATCGCTACTGCTATGGCTACTGAACAGGAACGATGGGCCAAAGAACTGGGCATTCAGTTAGTTTTTTAAATCATGAAATCGCTTCCCAGTTACGATTCAGTTTGGAATTCAGCGAGGTTTTAAGGTCGTCGACCTCCTTACTAAAGGAGGGGTAGAAGATCACCGGATAGTCATGCGTAAGGAGTTGTAAGTCTATTCCCATCCAAAGAAATAAGTTTGGCTGCTTGAGTTCTCAAATTTGGCTTAACTTTGCATTCCTACTAGCGGTCGAATCACCCGCTTTACCAAAAATTCAAATGAAAACAAAAGAACTGGTAGCTTCAGGGCTACAGCTTCCCCTGATGGAAGCTTTTTACACCATTCAAGGAGAAGGAAAATTTTCTGGTCATCCCGCATACTTCATACGGCTAGGCGGCTGCGATGTAGGGTGTATCTGGTGTGATGTCAAGGAAAGTTGGGAAGCAGGTCGCTGGCCCATCGTACCTATCGAAAAGATTGTTGAAGATGCCCTTTCCTTCTCATCTAGGCTAGTGGTGATCACTGGTGGTGAACCATTACTTTATAAGTTGGACCCTTTGACCCGGTTATTGAAGTCCAAGGGCTTTACCATTCACCTTGAAACTTCGGGTGCCCATCCTTACTCAGGACAGTTTGATTGGGTGTGTTTCTCTCCTAAAAAATTCAAAAAGCCTCATTCTTCCATTTATGAAGTTGCCGATGAGCTCAAAGTGGTGGTCTATCATCCAAGTGACTTTTCTTTTGCCGAAGAGCACGCTGCCTTGGTAAACAAGGACTGTGAGGGAAGACTTCAGCCTGAGTGGAGCAAAGCTTCCGAGCGTCTTCCGGAATTAATTGATTACATAAAAAGTCATCCAACTTGGAAAATATCCCTTCAAACACATAAATTTATGGATATACCCTAATTGATGCGTAAGGTCCTCCTTCTTCTACTCCTGTTGTGGATGGCAAACCAGGCCAAAGCACAGTCGTATTCGGTAGTAGATGGGAGAGCAATCAAACTTTTTCAAGAGGGAGAAATGCTCCTAACCCTTAAAAAATACCCTGAAGCCTTACTCAAATTTCAAGCAGCGCTTGCTCGAGAGGAAAGTTTTTTAGAAGCCTACCAAAAGGCTACCCAGCTACTCCTAACTCAAGGGAGATTTCAGGAAGCGGAGACGCTCGCGCTGCAAGGCAAGTTGCGATTGGGCCCTCTAAACAAGCAGTATTTAGTTGATTTTGGCTGGCTATTAACCAATGTCTATTTGAAGCAAGGCAAATTTGAGGAAGCCGTTGTAGAATTCCAAACGGTAGAACAAGAAGCAACAGTCATCTTCAAACAGGGGGGGTATTTCCTCGAGATGAAGAATAAAATGGATTTTTTAAGGAAACTACTCGCTCAGAAAAAGGAGATTGAAAAGGAAATTTTACCAGCTCCCTTGAATGGTTTTGCCTTGCAGTATTTTCCGGTGCTTACTGCAGATGGGAAGCAACTTTTTTTTACTCGCCGTGGAGGTACGGCCGCCTTTGACAAAGAAGATATTTTCACTTCCCAGTCTATTTCTGTGCAGGAATGGACTTCCCCACAGGGCATTTCTTCCAAGATAAATTCATCCTATAACGAAGGAACTTGCTCGGTAACGGCAGATGGTAATTTTTTGATTTTCACCTCTTGCGATGCTCCAGATAGTCATGGCAGCTGTGACCTCTACAGTGTCGAGAAAGTAGAAGGAGAATGGCAATCTCCTAGAAACATGGGGTCAAAAATAAATTCTTCCTTTTGGGATTCCCAGCCTTCACTTTCTGCGGATGGTCGCTTTTTATTTTTTTCTTCTGACAGAAGGGGAGGTCTTGGAGCCAACGATATCTGGTATGCAGCGCGAAAAGCAGACGGGGGCTGGTCGGAGGCGAAAAACATGGGCGCTACTATCAACACGGAAAAGGATGAAATTTCTCCTTTTTTATTCTTTAATAATGAAACGCTGTTCTTCGCTTCCGATGGGCATTTGGGATTAGGTGGGATGGATATTTTTTTATCTCGTGTAACGGATGGGGTGTTTCAGGTGCCGGAGAACTTGGGACTTCCGATCAATGACCATTTAGATCAAGTAGCGCTATTTATTACCGCACAAAAAGATTACGCATACTATTCAGAATTGACGATGGGTAATGGCCAAAATGATAGGGCTTACTTGTACCGATTTAAGTTCCCCAAAGAAATTGAAATTGGCGAAAACTTAACCGTAACGGGTGGGCAAGTGCTTCATGCCAAAACAGGGCAGCCCATTTCAGCTCAGCTTTCCTTGGTTTCCTTAGCCAATGACAGTACCCGCTACCAATTCCAATCGAATGGAGCGGATGGCTCCTTTTTGATGTTGTATCCCGAGCAGGATGCTGCTGGACTTTATGTGGAAAAAGAAGGTTTCTTACCTAAAATCTACAATGTAGATCGAAATTCCATCAAAAATGTGAAGGACCTGAAAGTCGAATTGATTCCTATTGCCTCAGGAGAAGAATTCGTGTTTGAAAACGTATTTTTCGATTTTGACAGCTTTGATCTCAAGCAGGAATCCTTGAGTTCGCTTCGTCGCCTTCAACGCTTTTTAAAAGACAATCCCAAGGTGTCAATTTTAATTACGGGGCATACCGACAATCTAGGATCAGATGAATACAACCTAAAGCTAAGCTTGCAAAGGGCTCAAAGTGTACAAGCCTATTTGTTGGAATCAGGCACCAAGCTGGAGCGGATAATAGTAGCAGGTAAGGGCTTCGGAGAGCCGATGGTGCCCAATACCAGTCCTACTAATCAGGCTAAAAATCGGAGGATTACCGTGTCTGTTCAATAAAAAAAAGAAATTTTTTAAAATCAATAAAATTAATGTGAGATTAGTATGAAATCGATCTATATAATCTTTAATTTTTCAAAATACACTTTTATAAAATAGTCTATTGAACACTGCTAAGGTGATTTTGACCCCAATTTGTGAGCTGAAAGAAAATAAGTGTTGAAGTTCAAGTAAGTGAGGGGTGGAATATTGTCTGTGAGCGGTTATCCAAAGTAGTTGATAAGCTAGTTTCGACGCAGATAGGATTGCGGAAAATCACCTATTTTTTTTACTTTTGTGCCTTAGTCCACTCATGACATGATTTACGTTTCTCGAAAGGAACATTTTAATGCCGCACACAAGCTTTGGAATCCCAACTGGTCTGAAGAAAAGAACTTTGCCGTTTTCGGTCCTTGTGCCAATGTCAATTGGCATGGCCATAATTTCGAATTGATTGTGACCGTACGGGGGATTCCTGATCCTGAAACGGGCTTTGTAGTAGACCTTAAGTCGCTCAGTGAGGTGGTACGCAGGCAGGTAATTGACCGGGTAGACCATAAAAACCTAAACCTTGATGTGGACTTTATGGCGGGGAAGTTGGCAAGCTGCGAAGTGCTCGTCATGGAGTTCTGGAAGATTTTAGCCCCTGCTGTAAAAGAGATTGCTCCCACAGGAGCGCTATACAAACTGACGCTTTATGAGACGCCTCGGAACTTTGTGGAATACATGGGGGAATAGGGTTATTTGAAGGATAAGTTTTTGGGAAGTAGGCTGAATAGCCTACTTTTATTTTTAGTTCAATAGCTTGCGCAGTGAAAAAAATCTACATCATTTCCGGAGAACGATCAGGCGACATGCATGCTTCTAATTTGGTGCTTGCACTGAAAGGACTTGATGCCAAGATTCAATTTCGAGGAATGGGCGGGAGTTATTCCAAGGAAGTTGGAGTGGAGCTTGCCTTAGACTATCAGGACGTAGCTTTGATGGGTTTTATTGAAGTAATTTTTGGCTTCCGAAAGGTGTTGAAGTACCTACGCTGGATCAAGAAAGACGTAATCAGCTATCGACCTGATGCGCTCGTTCTGGTTGATTTTGGTGGGTTTAATATGAAGGTGGCTTCCTACGCTAAGAAATTGGGGATTCCTGTTCATTACTATATTCCGCCAAAAGTCTGGGCATGGAATCAAAATAGAGCCTATGCCCTCAAAGAAAGCACAGACAAAGTCTATTCTATCCTGCCTTTTGAACCTACTTTTTTCGAAAAGTTTCAGATGAACGTCCACTATGTTGGCAATCCCCTGTTGGATGAGATCAAAAAATTCAAGAGCCATGATTTTTTCTATCAGAAAAATGAATTGTCCTTTCAGCCTATCGTCGCGCTTCTTCCAGGCAGCAGAACCCAAGAGGTAACGGGGATGTTGGCAAAGATGATTGCCCTCGTCAAAGAATTTCCGCAGGTACAGTTTGTAGTCGCTGGGGTCGATAGCTTGCCAGCTTCTGTGTACCAACTCGCTTTGGCGCAAGGTATCCGGGTGATTTGCAATCAGACCTACGACTTACTTACCCATGCTACTGCAGCGGTGGTGACTTCTGGGACAGCGACTCTTGAAACAGCCCTTTTTAACGTGCCTCAGGTGGTCGTATACCGTGCTTCCTGGATATCCTATCAGATTGCCAAGAGGCTGATCCGAGTGCCTTATATTTCCTTACCCAACTTGATTGCTGATCATCAGGTAGTCCGTGAGCTTATCCAAGATGATTTTTCATCGATCAATCTTCGCAAGGAACTCAATCGCTTGCTGTCAGATTTGGTTTATCGGAAGGATATACTTGAAGGATATACCCTAATTCGATTAAAAATAGGGGAGGAATCTGCTTCTCAGCAAACTGCTCAATTGATTCTAGGAGGAGAAGCTTCCTAAAAAAAAAACAAACCCCGAGGCGATCGGGGTTTGAGATTTAAGCTACCTGTAATTGCTTGAATTTGGAGGTATCAAATTTTGACCTAGCGTAGGCTTCATCAATGTTTAAAATGGTGATGCTATTATCCGAGGGGATGTCGTACATGGCGTCTGTGACGATTGCCTCACAAATCGACCGAAGTCCGCGAGCACCTAGGTTGTATTCCACCGCTTTATCTACAATAAAATCCAAAGCTCCTTCCTCAAAGGTTAAGGCAACACCCTCCATAGCCATCAGTTTGGCGTATTGCTTCACTAGTGCATTTTTGGGTTCAGTCAGGATACGCTTTAGGGTATCTTTATGTAAGGGATCCAAATGCGTGAGCACAGGAAGTCTACCAATCAATTCAGGAATAAGTCCAAAAGCTTTGAGATCTTGCGCAGTAACGTATTGAAGTAAGTTGTCACGATCCGCCGTCATACTTGTAGCTGAAGAGTTGAAACCCATAGGCTGGGTCTGGAGACGCTTCCCGATGTGTCTTACGATTCCGTCGAAGGCACCCCCACAAATAAATAGGATGTTTTCAGTGTTTACCGCAATCATCTTTTGATCGGGATGTTTCCTACCGCCTTGAGGGGGAACGTTGACTACTGTACCTTCTAAAAGCTTCAAAAGTGCTTGTTGTACTCCTTCTCCACTGACATCACGCGTGATGGAGGGATTATCAGATTTACGTGCAATCTTATCCAATTCGTCAATGTAGACAATCCCTCTTTCAGCTTCCTCTACCTTATAGTCCGCTGCTTGAAGTAATCGGGTTAGAATGCTTTCCACATCTTCACCTACGTAGCCTGCTTCTGTGAGTACTGTGGCATCTGCTATGCAAAAAGGAACTTCCAGAATTTTGGCTAGCGTTTTGGCAAGGTAAGTTTTGCCTGTTCCCGTGTCACCGACCATGATGATATTTGATTTTTCAATCATTACCTCATCGGCTTCTTGCTTTTGCTGCAAGCGCTTGTAATGGTTGTAAACTGCTACGGTGAGTACTTTTTTAGCATCTTCCTGCCCAATCACATAGTGATCCAGGTATTCGGTGAGTTCCTTCGGCTTTTTGAGGTTGAAGGCGATTTTGGAACTGGATTTCTTGTTCTTCTTGTCCTCTCCAACAATTTCAAATGCTTGTTCAATGCAGAAGTTACAGATATGAGCAGAGATGCCTGCCACCAAAACATCTACATCTTTCTTATTTCTACCGCAGAAGGAACAGGTGGATTGAGCCATTAGGTAGTTTTTTTAATGAGTACCTCATCAATTAAGCCGTATTCTTTTGCTTCTGGAGCTCTCAACCAGTAATCGCGATCCGAATCTTTTTCAATTTCTTCGTAAGATTTGCCGGTATGGTTGGCTAAGATTTGATAGAGCTCCTGACGCATCGCTAGAATGAGTTTCAAAGAAATTTCCATATCCGTAGATTGACCTTGCATACCGCCAGAAGGCTGGTGGATCATCACACGGGAATGCTGGAGTGCAGACCGCTTGTCTTTGGCACCACCCGCCAAAAGTACAGCTCCCATCGAAGCAGCTATGCCTGTACAAATAGTGGCTACATCTGGGCCAATGTATTGCATGGTGTCGTAGATGCCTAGTCCCGCGGTAACGGAACCTCCTGGGCTATTGATGTAAAGGAGTACATCCTTTTTTGAATCTACTGATTCCAAGAAAAGGAGCTGAGCGACGATAATGTTGGAAATATGGTCATCTATTCCTGTACCTAGAAAAATAATTCGATCCATAATCAATCGAGAAAACACGTCGATTTCTCTAAAGTTTTGCGGGCGCTCCTCAATGACCGATCGGGTCATATTTTCAATATGTGTGGCATATTGGTCAAATGCCGTACCACTAACCCCTTGGTTGTGAATGGCGTATTTTCTGAATTCTTCTTTGCTGGTCATGGCTTTGTATAATAAATTAGGCAAAAATAAAAAAGTCCTTTAAAAAAGGACTTTCAATATAAATCTAAATTCGATTACTTGTCTAAAAGTTCCTTGAATTCGTTAATCGATAAACTTTTTTCAGTGATCTTTATTTTCTCTTGGATTAACGCAAGTACCTTTTCGTTTTGTACCGAGGTCATCAAATTCATGTAGTTTTGACCTTCGTTACCTTTGAGGTAGTTATCCACAAACAAATCCATGCTAGATTCCAATTGTGCACCCATACCGGATGAAGCGAATTGCTCGCGGATCATTTCTTTCGTTTTCTCAATCACGTCTGCATGCTCCGCCTGTATTGCGTGCTCTTTAGCTACTTGGTTTGAAATCAATGACCAAGTGAGCTGCTTGGCGTAGATCGGGTATTCTTGTTCTACTTCTGATTCGGTAACTTTGCCTTCATTGGCTTTGATCAACCATTCTTTTAAGAAGGTATCAGGAAGCGAAAGGTGGGTTTTGTCGGCGATTAATTTTTTCAGCTCTTCTTCGGTGAAGACCTTCGATTCTCGGTCGTAGCTTCCTTGCAGGGTTTCTTTTACTTTTTCTTCAAACTCTTTTTTAGTTTTCACCTGATCAGAGCCGAAGATTTTGTCAAAAAACTCCTGGTTAAGTTCTGCTTTCCCTTTTCTATTGATATTTTTTACTACAAAGGTGTGGCCACCTTTTGCTGTATCCCCTTCTTCGTCTAAAAGTCCAAAGCCGGAAGTCCATTCGTCTTTTTTAACCTCTTTGGCATCAAACTCAACTACCGCTTCTTTGCTTAAGCCCACGAATTTACCAGCTAATTTTTTGGAAAGTTTGGTAATGTCGACTGAAAGAGTCTTTGAGAAATCAGTTCCAGTCGATTTCAGATCCCCATAGATGAAGTCACCAGATTCAGAAACCTCTGGGTTGGTACTCTCTCCATACTGAGAAGTAAGGTTGTCAATTGTTTCATCGATCAACTTTTGATCTACTTTAATGCTGTATCTTATGCCCTTAATCGTTTGATCTAGTTTGACCTCGATTGTTTCTACAAATCCGATTTTATATTCGAATTCGAAGTCTTTTTGGTTTTTCCAGTCTATGGATTCTTCTACCTTTTCTACAGGAAGGGGCTCGCCCAAAACTTTAAAAGTTTGTTCTTTCAGGTGATTGTTCAGGGATTCGCCTAAGATGGTATTGATTTCTTCTACGAGTAGGGATACGCCGTACATATTTTTCACCATGGATACGGGTGCTTTTCCTGGGCGAAAGCCTCGTATTACAGCCTTTTTAGCATAGTCTTTAAGTTTAGCATCAACCTTAGGTTGATAATCTGCCTCAATTAGCTTAATTTTAATAGAAGCTTGATTTGCGGTGTACTTGTCTACTGTAATTTCCAAAATATGTTCAATTAATTAGTGTTGAATTAAAAACCCCCAATCTCTTTCCTGCATTGCAAGGGAGGGATTGAGGGCATATAGAGTACGGATAGAGGGACTCGAACCCCCATGCCTCGCGGCGCTAGATCCTAAGTCTAGTGCGTCTACCAATTTCGCCACATCCGCATGTGACCAAATGGAAAATAAATACTCTTTTCCAATTGTGGATGCAAATGTAAAAGACATATTCTAATTTACTGCAAGTCATTAAAAAAAAAATCTATAAAATGTGGAATTCTGTTCCATTACCTATCAAATTTGAACTCAAAAAAAACCGTAAATGATCCAAGTTGATGTAGCGGAAGAGCGCCATGAAATCCTAAAACGATATCGTAGGTTGCTCCGACAAGCGAAGCCTATTTTAAAACCTGGAGATACTAAGCTGATTAAGATGGCCTTTACGATTTCATTGGAGGCGCATAAGGATATGCGTCGCAAGTCGGGTGAGCCGTATATCTATCATCCCCTAGAGGTAGCGCTGGTATGTGTTGAGGAGATTGGCTTAGGTACCACATCCATTATCTCTGCTTTATTGCACGATGTGGTCGAAGATACGGATCTAGAGTTGGAGGATATTGAGCGTGATTTTGGATTTAAGGTCATGACGATCATCGATGGACTGACCAAAATTTCAGGAGTATTCGAATACGGAAGCTCTCAGCAAGCTGAGAATTTTCGAAAGATGCTGTTGACCCTTTCAGATGATGTCCGTGTAATTTTGATCAAGTTGGCCGATCGACTAAATAACATGCGGACATTGGGAAGCATGCCACGAAATAAGCAATTGAAAATTGCATCAGAGACCATGTATTTATATGCCCCCTTGGCACACCGATTGGGGTTAAATGCCATTAAGTTAGAGCTTGAGGATCTGTATTTAAAACACACCGATATGGAGGCCTATCAGGATGTTGTTCAAAAAATAAATGAATCTAAAAGTTATCGGAATAAATTCATCAAGAACTTTATCCAGCCGGTAGAGGAGGAATTGATCCGTCAGGGATTTCAATTTACGATTAAAGGCCGTCCCAAGTCAGTTTACTCAATTTTTAATAAAATAACGACCCAAGGCATTCCTTTTGAAGAGGTCTTTGACTTGTTTGCCATCCGTATAATCCTAGAAAGCGAACTGGAAAATGAAAAAGCAGATTGCTGGCAGGCCTACTCTATCGTGACGGATTTTTATCGGCCCAACCCGAATAGATTGCGTGATTGGGTTTCCACTCCTCGGTCCAACGGCTATGAATCGCTTCACACCACCGTAATGAGTCAGACGGGACAGTGGGTAGAGGTACAGATTCGAACCAGCCGTATGGATGAAATAGCAGAGCGTGGCTATGCGGCGCACTGGAAATACAAGGAAAAGGATGCTTCAGGCAAGTCTGGGCCTGGGTTAGACGATTGGATCAATCAGGTCCGAAGCATGCTTGAGTCCAACGATGGGAGTGCGATTGAGTTTATGGATGATTTTCGTGGCAACCTATTTAACGATGAAGTATTTGTTTTTACACCTAAAGGGGATTTGAAAGTGCTTCCCACTGGAGCTTCTGCTTTGGATTTTGCCTTTGAAATCCATACCATGGTCGGAGCCAAATGTATAGGTGCTAAGGTCAATCAACGGTTGGTTCCAATTAGCTACAAGTTGAAAAATGGGGATCAGGTAGAAATTCTTACATCGACGAAGCAAAAGCCTACCGAAGATTGGTTGCAGCAGGTGGTTACCTCGCGAGCCAAGGCTAAAATTAAGGATGCCTTGCGAGAGGAAAAGAAATCCGCTATCCTGGACGGTAAGGAGATTGTGCAGCGGAAATTGAAATCCATGAAGCTGGCCTTCACCTCCGAGGTGGTGGATCAGCTGCGAGCTTATTTTGATTTGAAGACAGCCAATGAATTTTACTACCGGGTAGGTAGGGGCATTATTGATTCAACTTCCATCAAATCGTTTAAGGAATTTAAGGAACTCCTAAAGCAGAAATCCAAATCTGGGGTGAAGGTGAAGGATGAATCTTCTTTTGTTCGAGAGATTAAGAGTTTGAAGGGGCCTGAACACGATCAACTGTTGATTGGGGAAGATATGGATGTGGTGGATTACATTTTGTCTAAGTGCTGTAATCCTATTCCAGGTGACGATGTATTTGGGTTTGTCACCATCAATGAAGGTATCAAAATTCACCGTACTACGTGTCCTAATGCCGTGGAACTGCTCTCCAATCACGGTAATCGGGTGATCAAAGCTCGCTGGACCAGTCAGAGGGAAATTGCTTTTTTGGCAGGATTACGCATACTAGGAACGGATCGGGTAGGGATGATCAATGACTTGACTAAGGTGATTTCAAATGAATTGAAGGTGAATATGCGTTCCATCACGGTTGATTCCGATGAAGGTATTTTTGAAGGAACGATTAAGTTGTATGTGAATAATACGGAACATTTAGACCACCTAATCAAAAACTTAAATCAAATCGACGGGATAATAAAAGTTTCACGATTTGATTGAAAGCATCTTTTCAGTAATTCATGCGTTATATTTAAAAAAAAATCAACCCTCATGGCTTTGAATATCTCCCATTTCGAAGAAGTAAAAAGGATCTTTACCACATATTTAGAGACTCGAAAACTTCGTAAAACCCCGGAGCGATACGCTATTTTGGAGGAGATTTACAGTCGTACGGGACATTTTGATGTGGAGCGATTGTACATCAGCATGAAAAACAAAAACTACCGGGTGAGTAGAGCGACGGTTTACAATACCTTGGATTTATTGGTAGAGTGTGACTTGGTTACCAAACACCAGTTTGGGAAAAACTTGGCTCAATTTGAAAAATCCTACGGCTTTAAGCAACATGACCACCTAATTTGCATGGATTGCAGTCAAGTGCTCGAATTTTGTGATCCACGAATCCAAACCATTCAAACTACCGTTTCAGAGATATTAAATTTTCAGGTGGTTCACCACTCACTTATTCTTTACGGGAACTGTAAAAAAGAAAATTGTCAAAATAAAAAGAGCTAGTATGAAACTCCATTTTAGTCAAAGAAAAGAGGATCAAGTTCACTATCTTTTTATAGAAGGGGATTTGATTGGTGATGAAGTAGGGCCGAGAATTGCTGAACTGGTTAGTGATTCAGCGGAGGAGGGGATAAAAACCGTAGTTATAGACTTGGAAAAGGTCAGGTATATAAGTTCTAGCGGCCTAGGACTACTAATCACCCTACTCACAAAAATGAAAAATGCGGGAGGGGAACTGCTCCTAACTGCTCCTTCAGAGCATGTGAAAAAATTACTACTTATCACCAAACTCAACGGCATATTTAAAGTGTTTGATTCGGTGAATGAGGTAATCATTTCAAAGTAAATAAAAATACCTAAAAGGGCTATTTTAATCATCAGACCAGCTTAGTAGAATAAATACCAGCTTTACTTAGTTTTCTTTCACCTTATTGCAATTTTCGGCCTTTAAAATCGCATTGTAATGTATAGATTTAGTGCCAAATGAAGATGGATGTATTGTTAGGCCTCCAATGGGGAGACGAAGGAAAAGGAAAAATTGTAGACGTATTAGCACCTCAGTATGAGGTAGTGGCCAGATTTCAGGGAGGTCCTAATGCGGGGCACACCTTAGAATTTGACGGCATCAAGCACGTCCTGCACCAAATTCCATCTGGAATTTTCCGCTCCCAGATCCTAAATATTATTGGGAATGGAGTGGTCTTGGATCCAATTATTCTCAAAAAAGAAATCGAAGCGCTGGGAAAGTTTGCAATCGACTACCGGAAGAACTTGGTTATTTCCAAAAAGGCAACTATCATCATTCCTACTCACAAACTCTTGGATGCGGCTTATGAGCAATCAAAGGGAGATAAAAAAATCGGATCTACGCTAAAGGGTATTGGGCCTACCTACCAAGATAAAATTGGTCGAACTGCACTCCGAATCGGGGATGTTTTAAGTCCAGATTTTAAGGAAAAGTATGCCACTTTATTAGATAAGCATAAAAGTACCCTTTCTTTCTATGCCTATCCATTAGATGCTTTGGAAGAGATGGAACGTCAATTTTTTGAGGCGATTGAATTTGTTAAAACCCTTCCATTGATTGATAGTGAATACACGGTCAATGAGGCATTACAAGCAAATAAGCGCATTTTGGCAGAAGGGGCTCAAGGATCTTTATTGGATATTGATTTTGGTAGCTATCCTTTTGTGACGAGCTCCAATACCATGACGGCTGGTGCCTGCACGGGTTTAGGCGTAGCTCCTTCCAAAATTGGGGAGGTATTTGGCATCTTCAAGGCCTATTGTACGCGTGTGGGAAGCGGCCCTTTTCCTACGGAATTAGAGGATAGCACTGGAGAGGCTATGCGAAAGGAAGGAAATGAATTTGGAAGTACGACGGGTCGTCCTCGTCGATGTGGATGGCTAGATCTCCCTGCCTTGAAATACTCCATCATGATCAATGGGGTGACGCAGTTGTTTATGATGAAGGCGGATGTACTCAATATTTTCGAAGAGATTAAGGTTTGTACAGCTTACGAATTGCCTTCTGGGGGACGAATTGAAAAGTTGCCTTTTGAAATCAATGAACTCGATGCCAAGCCAGTGTACAAGACCCTAAAGGGATGGCATTGTTCCTTGGAGGGTGTGAATACCTACGAGGAGTTTCCAGCGCCGTTAAAAGAATACGTGACCTATTTGGAACAAGAACTAAAAGTTCCCATTAAGCTGGTATCTTTAGGTCCAGACCGTACGCAAACAATTATGCGATGAAAAGTCCATTCAAGTGGAAGAGCTCTTGGTAATACCTAGCCAAGAGCTTTTTTACCAAATGACTCGCATTATTTAAGATTCTTAAGTTCCGGCAGGTGAAGCAACTAATCCGTTTTCTTTCTGTTTTATTGATTTTGGTGCTCCCAATCCGGGCTGCAGCTCAGATAGGATTTCCTTATTGCGAGAGTTTTCAAACTGCAGGAACACAAGCAAATACCAAATTTGGTGGAAATGCCCAACTGATTCCAGGGGTTTTGCGATTGACTTCTAATCAGCTCAACCAACGTGGACATGTATATCTTGATGTTCCCTTCCCGTCTAACTACGGTTTGAAGGCGGAATTTGAGTATTTTAGTTATGGAGGTGCTGGCCCGCTTTTTGCCGATGGGCTGACTGTATTTCTATTTGATGGAGATACTCCAGTATTCAATGCAGGAGGATTTGGAGGGTCTTTGGGCTATGCTCCTCGCAACCAAGAGCCAGGGTTGTCCAATGCCTATTTAGGTATTGGATTTGACGAATTTGGGAACTTTGGAAATAATAAGGAAGGCAGAATAGGTTCATTTATAAACTTGGATCAAGATGGAAGAGCTCCAGATGCTATTGTACTCAGAGGGCCTTCGAATCAGGGTTATCCTTTTGTTGTAGGCAGAAGAACCAATGAGGTAGGTCCTGCCAAAAATGGGTTAAACCCAGGGGATCAATTTACTATTAGTTCGGGTGGTACAACTCGAGTAACTGACCGGAACAAGCCGGGATTTCGGAAGGTGTTTTTGGAATTGCAGCCCATTTCAAATGGTCCAGGATTTTTTCTTAAGCTCACGATGGAGGTGACCACAGAAATCAATAAACCTAGGATGGCCACTATTTTTGATGGCGCTTATCAGTTCCCTGCCCCAAAGAATTTAAAGATGGGGTTTGCTGGATCTACTGGAGGTTTTACCAATTTTCATGAGATCCGAAACCTGATAGTGGAGGTGGCGGCAGACGATGCTCTTCAAAATCCAGAGGGAGTGGATTTTACAGATAAAGCCTCTTGTGCGGGACAGTTAAATCAATTTTACATTACGGATGAGGAGGTTCGCCTTCCTAATGAAAATAGCTCTATTCGCTGCTTGCAATTTTATGCCTCTTTAGCCGATATCAAAGCGGAAAGTGAGGATATCTGTACGCAAGCACGTTGTTTGGAGCAAAACAGAGTTCTGATTGTGCCTCAGGGAATTTTTCAAGCCAGTGACCAAGCGGGGGGCTACACCTTTCTTCCCAATGAAGCCTTTATTGACCAGCAGTTGACGGTGTACTATACAATTACAGATAACTATGGAAAAACTTCTCAGCCAAATTCAATTACGCTACTCATCAAGGAGTCTCCGGACCCCATTGCATTAAAGGCAAGTGGTGCAACACAAGCTCAAAATGAAGTGGTCATTTGTGAAGGAGATTCTGTGAAGTTGGTGGGAGAAGGAAATGAGGCATACTACCGGTTTGAATGGAAGAAAAATGGGGTTTTATTACCGGATGCTGCCAGCCAAGAGTTGGTTGTAGATGCGCTTGGCGTGTATGAGGTAATTGGCTACAATCGAAAGAATTGTCCTGCTATAAGTAATAAAATAGAAGTCAAATGGGTGGTCTATCCTGAGTTGAAGTTAACTAAGCCAATTGTGGGATGCACCATTGGACAATCCCTAGATATCCGCAATTTTCTTGCTGGCTTTGATTCCCAACTTTACGATTACAGAATGGTAGGGGAAGGTTTAGATTTAGAAAATAAAGAATTGCAGGAAGTCAGTACTTCCGGTCAATTTGAATTACAAGTAAAGCCGAAAGGCTATGCCTGCTACTCAGATCCTTTTCCTGTAGAAGTTTACATCCAAGAGAAGGCACTGGAAGTAACCTTTGATTTTGAAGTTGCAGGTACTGGGATCAAAGACGATGCGGGAGGGGGTATATTTCCCGATGATGTGATCCAATTCACCGATTTATCCGAAGCGAGAGTTGTAAATTGGGAATGGGATTTTGGTGATAAAACTAGTTCGGCGGGAAAGGACCCAACCCATATCTTTGGCAAAAAGGGTGAGTTTGAGGTGGTATTGGTTGCTACGGATCGTTATGGCTGCCAAAATCGGTTTACGAAAACCGTACAAATTACTAAGAGCTATCGATTGATGATACCTAATGCTTTTACTCCGCTGCAATCGGAAAATAAAACCTTTGTACCTAAGTATAAAGGTTTGGTACGGCTGGAGCTCTCAGTTTTCAATTTGTGGGGAGAATTAATTTACAGAAGCTCCGATCTAGATAAAGGGGGCTGGGATGGCACTATGAGTGGGGCTTTACAAGAAGCAGGATTTTATTTTTATAGCCTAGTTGGGGAGGCGAGTGATGGAGAAAAGGTGGAGTCAAATGGAAAATTTAGGTTGATACGATGAGGAAACTTCTTTTATGGGTGTTTTTCTTGTTTTTGATTCCTAGAATTAGTTGGGGACAAGACGTGCAGTACAGCCAATATTACGCGAATCCCATCTATCTGAATCCCGCCTTGGTGGGGAGTACCAGCATGACCCGACTGGGGTTCAATTTTAGAAATCAGTGGCCTGCACTGGATCAGACGTTTTTGGCTTACACTGCTTATCTTGATCACTTTGAGGAGCGGTATAATTCAGGGTTTGCTGTGATTTTTCAAGGAGCAAATGAATCCTTCACCGAAACCAGTTGGAATGAGGTAGGCTTAGGGTATAGTTACCGACTTCAACTTTCAGAGGAGAGCTTTCTTCAAGCGGGAATGCAAGGGAGCTTTATTTCCAGGGATGCGTATTTTGGTCGGGTTGTTTTGGGTTCTCAGTTGGATATAGATCGAGGGAGTATTGATTTTTCGGGGGGTGGCTTTGCTGGGGAAAGCCAGGTTCGTGATTTGGATGCACATGCAGGGCTGATGTACTATGGGAGGAGGGCTTGGTTAGGAGCTTCTTTGGGGCACTTGCTTAGACCAGATATAAGCTATTTGGTGGATGGTATGAGTCGATTGCCAAAAAAGTTAAGCGTACATGGAGGGTATCGGTTTAGTTTGGCTCCGGGGTACATCAATGATTATTACAATAATATAGACCAAGAGCGCTCCTTTTCTGTAGGGTTCAACTACAAGCAACAGGGGGGATTTTCGCAATTGGATTTGGGTACTGAGTTTTTCTTTGAACCCTTGGCATTGGGAATTTGGTATCGGGGTCTTCCTACTAAATATGGGTTACCCAATCACGAATCCTTGGTAGCGATGTTGGGTGTAAGCTTGGATTCTGGCTTGGATGTAGGGTATAGCTTTGATTTTCCTATTTCTACCTATAGTTTGGGGCGTTCGGGTGGTTCACATGAGCTATCTGTACGGTATGTATTTTCAAGTCAGCTTCCGGGGGGAAAAAGATACAAGCCTCTTCCCTCCTTCCGATATTAAATTATTACCGGTAAATAGGTCTTTTTTCAAGGGAAAGTAAATTTTTCTGGTTGGTGCGTCAAGGGATATGATTTTTTCTCTCATCATTTTCAATGGGTTACCTCTTTATCATCCCTATTTTCACGTCGCCTGTTTGCAATGGAAATAAAAACACTCATCTTTGCACTCCCAAAAGGCGGGAAATTTTCGAAAAAGGGTTTGGGTTTTGGGTATTTAATAGTTGAGGGGTTTATTAAATTTATTTCACAAACTTCTTGTTGTGGAATTAAAGGGTGTTAGCTTTGCGTCCCTGTTTGGATTGAAGGGGGGGTAGATTTAGGTGGATTAATGAGGGGTAATCTGAGTTAATTGACAAGCTTTGGTAAAGTCCAGAGATAAGTTCTTTGAAGTGATGTAAGGCAAAAAAGATTAACCTGAGTAAGAGGTAGTTTACTGGTATAATTTA
>JAQCJI010000034.1 GCA_027593175.1 Bacteroidota bacterium
GCGTCAGATTATTTGGCTTTTTGTCTGGAAAAGTGTCCCCCATAAATAAAACCCCCTTATATACTCTATAAAAGGCGTTTAGCGTAGCCCAAATAGGGCTATCGAATCTTTTTGGACTCGCGAAGAAGAATTAAAATCCAGTTTCATTGCAAAAATTCCATTATCACCGCTGAAAACAGCAAGGAGCACTAAACTCAAGCAAAGGGCCAATAGGGCGTAGATAATGGAGAGATGAACTTTAGACATGGTTAAGTTGAAAGCTGAGGGTTTTAAACTAGGAATCCATTACTTTTTTGGGTTCGGAATCATTGCCAAAATTTCCTCCATAAATTCCCGAGAATTAGATAGGCGAGGCACCTTGTGTTGCCCTCCCAGCTTTCCTTTTTTGGCTAGCCAAGACTCAAAAAGTCCTGCAGGAGCGGCATGGAGTTGGAGCCGCTGCAAGGCTAGATTCTTATACCTTTTGGCATCGTAATCGGAGTTAATCTCACGCAAGTGCCTGTCTAATTTCTCCGCAAAGTCTTCCAGGTCCACGGGTGGGCTTTTAAATTCCACCACCCACTCATGAGCTCCTTTGGATTGACTGTCCTTAAAGTAGATTGGGGCCGCTGTAAAATTAATAATGGTAGCACCCATATGTTCACATACATAAGCAATGGCTGCCTCTGCATTTTCCACAATAACTTCCTCTCCAAAGGCATTGATGAAATTCTTGGTTCTGCCAGAGATCCGAAAGCGATAAGGCTGTTGGGAAGTAAATTTGATGGTATCACCGATTTTATAACGCCAAAGCCCTCCATTGGTAGAGATGATCAAGGCATAATTTTTTCCAACTTCTACTCCTTCAAGAGAAAGAACCCGAGGATTCTCTTTTTCCAGATCCTCGGTAGGCATAAACTCGTAAAAAATCCCATGGTCGAGTAAAAGTAGGAGTTCATCCGAGTTTGATTGATCCTGCATTCCAAAAAACCCCTCGGAAGCATTGTAAATTTCCATGTACCTCATTTTCTCGGAAGGAATCAACTGCTTGAACAAATTTCGATACGGCCCAAAAGCCACGGCTCCATGAAAAAAAACTTCCAAGTTGGGCCACACTTCTAGGATATGGGAGGCCTTTTTCAATTCCAAAATACGCTGAAGCAAGACGATGGTCCAGGTAGGAACGCCCGCGATAGAAGTCACATTTTCGTCCATGGTCGCTTGTGCCATGCGCTCAATCTTGGCCTCCCAGTCCGACATCAAAGCCGTCTCTCGGGAAGGGGTGCTTACAAACTGTGCCCATATCGGGAGATTATGCATGATCAAGGCAGACACATCCCCCGCACGCGCAATTCCTTTGGGATGAAGAAGGTCTTTTTCAAGAGTTCCACCAACAGACAGACTTTTTCCAGTAAATAATTTGCTATCGGGAAAATTCCTCAAATAAAGCGACACCATGTCCTTCCCTCCTTTGTAATGGCACTCCTCCAAACTTTCTTCAGAAACGGGAACGTATTTGCTGCGCCCTGCAGTAGTTCCAGAAGATTTAGCAAACCATTGAATAGTTGAAGGCCAAAACACATGCTGCCTCCCTTTGATGTTCTTCTCTAGGTAGGGAGTAAAAGATTCGTAGTCAAAAACGGGAACAAATGACGCAAATTCTGGATACGACTTGATTTTACTAAATTGGTAGGCCTCGCCTACCTCGGTGCCCTTTGCTGCTTCCAGCAATTCAAAAAGTGTGGTTTGCTGCGCCAAATGGGGCTCTTTCTTGAACTTTTCAATCTGACCTAGCCGACTTTTGAAGATCCAAGTTATGAAACTGTTGAGCACTTCCATTTAGGAAAAGGTTTTGCGTTTCAGTTCAAACTGGGTCCCTAGGTATACCTTACGGACCTGTTCATCCGCAGCCAGCTCCTCGGCAGTTCCAGCTTTCAACAGACGCCCTTCAAACATTAAATAGGCGCGATCAGTAATAGAAAGCATTTCGTTAACGTTGTGGTCGGTAATTAAAATTCCAATATTTTTTGTCTTGAGCTTGGCTACAATCGTTTGAATTTCCTCCACAGCAATGGGATCTACCCCTGCAAATGGCTCATCCAAGAGTACAAATTTTGGTTCTACAGCCAAGGCTCTTGCAATTTCTGTGCGTCGACGCTCTCCACCAGAAAGGACCATGCCCAGATTTTTCCGTACGTGAGTCAAGCTAAATTCTTCAAGCAAACTCTCCATTTTTTCCTTTTGCTGAACCTTGTTAAGCGTAGTCATTTCCAGTACAGCCAATATATTTTCTTCCACCGAGAGCTTGCGAAAGACAGATGCTTCCTGCGCCAAATAGCCGATGCCTAGTTTAGCTCTTTTGTACATGGGCAAGCCGGTAATGTCCTGATCTTCCAAAAATATCCTCCCAGAATTGGGCTGAATGAGCCCTACAATCATGTAGAATGAAGTTGTTTTTCCAGCTCCATTGGGCCCCAAAAGCCCTACAATTTCCCCTTGGGAAACCTGTATTGAAATGTCATTGACCACGGATCGGCCTTTGTATATTTTTAGGAGGTGCTCAGCTCGAAGAATCATATCAGTCAAATTTGATATCTTTCACGTAGAGTTGCAAACTACTTTTATCACGAAAGAAATTTTCGCGCATTTCCACCACGAGATCAAACCTCATTTTTCCACGTAGCATGTTGACTGTGGTGAGGTCGGGATCTTTGGTTCGGTCAGCCATGCCAAAGCCCAAACATACGGGGGTGGTCAACTGCCCATCTTGCATAATTTTAATTCGCAAGTGCTTGTCTTTAAGTACAGTCACTTCTTCAGCATACACATTTTGAATTCGGAAAATGGGTTCAGAATTGCCCGGTCCAAAAGGGGCCATCTGCTTGAGAATATTGTAAAACTTATAGTTGATCTGATCCAAAAGCAAGACATCATCAATCTCAATGACGGGCTTAAGATGGATAGCTTTTATGCGGCTACAAACTACCTCCTCGAACTTTTTCTGAAAGGCAGGGACATTTTTTACATCCAGGGTAAGGCCAGCAGCATACTTATGCCCGCCAAACTGATCCAACAGATCCGCACATTCGGCTATAGCTTCGTAAATATCGAAGTCGACCACGGAGCGAGCGCTACCCGTGGCTTTGTTATCGGACTCAGTCAAAATAATGGTTGGACGGTAATATTTTTCGATGCACCGGCTAGCTACTATCCCAATCACTCCTTTGTGCCAATCCTCCTTGAATAGCACAGTAGAGTTCCGCTGTACTCCTTCATCTTGAAGCGCTAACATTTCAAAGGCCTCTTTCGTGATGTGCTCATCAAAGTTGCGCCGTGTAGCATTGATCTCATCTACTAGCTTGGCACGCTCGATGGCCTCGTCTAAATTAGGGGCAATCAACAGCTCTACAGATGCCTTAGCATGTTCTAGGCGGCCGGAAGCATTGATTCGCGGACCAATCTTGAATACGATTTCTGAAACTTGAATATCCTTTTCAATTTTTGAAAGTAGCATCAAGGCTTTTAGCCCTGGCCTAGGAGTATTGTTGATCCGGTCCAGACCATAATATGCTAAAATTCGATTTTCCCCAGTTATGGGAACAATGTCTGCCGCGATGCTCACAACCACCAAATCCAAATACGTATAGAGGGTAGCCTCTTCGAGTTGCTGCGCTTTGGCATACGCTTGGATTAACTTGAAGCCCACCCCGCACCCACTCAATTCCTTATATGGATAGTTACAATCCTGTCTTTTTGGGTCTAGCACAGCCACTGCCTTTGGCAGTTCATCTCCTGGAGTGTGGTGGTCGCAGATGATAAAATCCACACCAAGCTCGGATGCCAACTCTACCTTATCCATGGACTTGATCCCACAGTCCAAGGCAATAATTAAGGAAAATCCAGCTTCAGCAGCATAGCGAACTCCCCGCTCAGAAATGCCATAGCCTTCCTTGTAGCGGTCAGGAATGTAAAAATCAACATGGGGGTAAAGCCCTCTTAAAAATTCATACATCAAAGCTACTGCCGTTGTCCCATCCACATCGTAATCCCCATAAACCAAGATCCGCTCCTGGTTTTTTACCGCCTTGGCTATTCGAAGCACCGCCAACTCCATGTCTTTCATCAAAAAAGGATCATGTAGGAGATTCAGACTAGGGCGGAAGTAGTCTTTTGCCTGATCAAAATTCTCCACACCCCTATTGATCAGCATGCTGGCAAGAATAGCATTCACATTGATGTCCTTGCTTAACTTGTCAATCGCGGCTTGTGCTATTTTTGGCTTTTGTTTCCAGGCGTACTCCATAGGGTAATATTACAAGTATTTAATAAGCAAACCCCAATTTCTTGGGCCTATACCTTTCCTTTTAGCGTGAATTGCCCAAAAAGGTTCGACAGAAAAATTAATTCTTACAGCTGGATAAAGTAGACCACCAAAGACCTAAGGGAAAAACCAAGGCCCTTAACTTCAATGCATTCTTTAGGGTAAAGGTAGACTGGGTATCTTGGTGTATTTTTTTGTACCATCGCGCTGATGCCCATCCATGTCCAAGGACAGTTAACAGCAAGAAGGAATAGCTAATCAATTCTGTCATTTTAATTTTTCCGGAGGCACAGTGCTGCCCAATTTTCTTTGGTCGTTTTTACGGTCATCCTGAGCCCATGCGCAGTGGCAGCATTCACCAGGTCATCTATGTCTTCAGAATAAAATCCGCTCAACAGCAGAAGCCCTTGAGCAGTCAAAAGATGTGAATAAATCGCCATCTCATCCAGCAACACATTCTTATTGATGTTGGCCAAAATAAGTTCGTAGGGGCCTTGCGGCTGCACCTCACGGATGGTGCCCAAAACCATGCGGGTTTCTACACCATTCAAATCAAAATTTTCGTTGCCATTATCCACGCACCAGGAATCGATATCAAAAGCTTCCACTTGCTTAGCACCGAGCAAATGGGCCATAATTGCCAAAATGCCCGTTCCTGATCCCACATCTAAAACCCGTTTGCCTTGATGATCGATTTTTCCCTGCATGGAAAGCAATTGAAAAGTTGTCGCATGGTGCCCTGTCCCAAAAGACATTTTAGGGTTGATCACAATCTCATGGCTATACCCTACCTGAGGTTTATGGAAGGAAGCGCGAACATACACCAGGTCATCTACAGCTATGGGATCGTAATTTTTTTCCCATTCTTCGTTCCAATTCACCTTGGGCATCAGCCCCTCTACTACCGTGATAGCAGCAGGCAATCGATAGGTTTCCATGACTTCGTCAAACGATTCCCTCGAAAATAAATCCAATGGTACATAGGCTTCAAACCCAGTTTCTGATTCCAGAAAGGAATCAAAGCCAACAGCTGCTAGTTCAGCAATCAGGATTTCCCGGTAGTCCTCCAGGCAGGTAATGCACACTTGTACGTAGTCCATGAATAAATTGAATAGGCTCAAAACAGAATTCCATTAATTAGGAAAGGCTGTTAAAAAAGCCCAATAAAATGCAGAGCTCTAATTAAAATGACTTCACAATTTCTATAAAGTCACGGGATTTGAGAGAAGCTCCTCCAATCAATCCCCCGTCCACATCGGGTTTACCAAAAAGTTCTTTTGCATTCCCTGGATTGGCACTACCTCCATACAAAATAGCTATTTGTGCAGCAATTACATCTCCATACTTCGTGGCAAGGTGCCCTCTAAGCGCTGCATGCATTTCTTGGGCCTGCTCAGCAGATGCAGTCTTACCCGTGCCTATTGCCCAGATCGGCTCGTAAGCAATTACCACCTTGGAAAACTCTCCTGGAGATAGGTGAAATAAACTTGCGGTCAGTTGTGCCTTTACCGTTTCCTCATGCGTTCCTGACTCACGAATTTCCAAGGATTCACCGCAGCAGAAAATGGGAACCAGGCCATGTGCCAAAGCTTGGTTTATTTTAGTAGCGAGCACCACTTGATCTTCCTTGAAATTTTCTCTGCGCTCTGAATGACCCAAAATCACATAAGACACCCCAAAAGAGGCCAGTATCTTGGAGGACACTTCTCCAGTGAAGGCCCCACCCTCTTTGTCAGAACAATTTTGTGCCCCCACAAAAATTCCAGCCGTATCCCCTACCAATTTTTTGACCGGATACAGGTGGGGGAAGGGGGGGTTGAGTACGACCACTACATCCTGAATAGCTTCGCCTTTGTACAGGTTGACAATCTCGGTAGTGAGCTGCTGTCCTTCCTCAGAGGTGAGGTTCATCTTCCAGTTGCCGGCTACTATTTTCTTTCTCATGTGTAGAATCTATTTTTTAGGTTTGAAAAAACTTGAGCATAAGGTAATTTGCTTCAAAATTACCAAAAATGTCCACTTGGGGAAGAAATAACGGAGAGCAGTCACCAAAAAAGAATTGGAGCCTGGAAGAAGCAAGGGGCAAATTGGAAACCTACTGCTCCTATCAGGAGCGCTGTGCCTGGGAGCTGCGGCGGAAACTTTTTGAAAAAGGAATAGAGGGTAAGGCTACAGAAACCATTCTCGCAGAATTGGCTACGAGTGGATTTGTGGATGAAGAGCGGTTTTCCCGGTCCTATGCTCGCGGTAAATTCCGAATGAAAAAATGGGGGAAAGGGCGAATTAGCCGGGAGTTGAAACTTCGAGAAATCAATTCGGCTATCATTCAAATGGGCTTATCAGAGATTGATGGAGAGGAGTATTTTGCTACCATCGAGCGGGAGGCAGAAAAAAAGTGGGAAAAGACCAAAGAAAAGGACGCCTACAAAAAACGATATCTTGTCACGCAGTACCTGATGAGTAAGGGATTTGAACAAGACCTCATTCAAGAGGCCTTATCCAACCTAATTTCTCAAGGAAAGGAGTAGCTTACCAGCTTCCACCAGCACCGCCGCCGCCAAAGGAGCCTCCACCAAAGCCGCCGAAAGAACCGCCTCCAGAAGAAAAATCTCCAAATTTTCCACCACTTCTACCCCCTCCACTTAACGCATTCGCCAAGAGAATGCTGGTCCAAAAATCGACCCCCCCTCCTTTACCCCCCATGTGGTTGTTGTTGTCCTTCCTGTTTTTAATGATCGGAAGGATAACAAAAAGAACGATAAATAAGAGGAGGAATAGCACTGCTCCGATATTGTTGCCTTCCGACATCACCTCATCTGCTTTGTACTCGCCAGAAGCAAGCTTAAAGATCACGTCAGTTGCCTGATCCAAACCTTGATAGTACTCCTGCATCTTGAAATTGGGAAGAATCTTGTTTGTAACAATACGCTTCGCTAGGGCATCCGGCACCACTCCTTCCATCCCTCTCCCCGTAGCGATAAAAACCTTGCGGTCGTCAATGGCTGCCAAGATGAGGATGCCGTTGTCCTTGCCTTTTCCTCCAATACCCCATTGCTCTCCCAATTGGAAGGCATAGTCTGAGATGTCGTAAGGACCTACAGATCCCAAAAGGACAATAGAAACCTGCGTAGAGGTGCTGTCGGAATAGGCTAACAACTTTTGTTCAAGTTGATCTACTTCCGTGGCACTTAGCGTACCCGTAAAATCATTGACCAAACGAGGTGGATTGGGAGCTGCAGGAAAGTCCTGTGCAAAGCCAAAAACTTGCAGAAAAAAGAAGGCGAGTACTAGTATTGGCCTAATTACCGAAGGATACCTCATCAGTTAGTTCGTTTTGGTCGTCCTGGTAATCGAAAGGAAAATCAGCTTTCAACTGATCCCCGGCATGGTGGATGCCTTCAACAAGGCCTTGGGTAAATTTTCCTTGGTGAAAAAAGGTAGCCATTAGGTCTTTGGTACTTTCCCAGAAATTCGCAGGCACAACTGCATTGATCCCAGCATCCCCTAAAATTGCAAATTTATGGTCTTCCACCGCCAGGTAGATCAACACCCCATTTCTATCCTTAGTTTGATAAAGCTTGAGGGTCTCAAAAACGGAAGCAGCACGGTCCAATACGGATGCCTTGCAACGGCTTTCGATGTGAACTTGGATCTCTCCTGAGGTTTGTTTTTCTGCCTCTTGGATAGCGGCAACTATTTGAGCCTTCTGTTCTGGAGAAAATAATTTGGATGCCATTAATTTAAAATTGAACCTTAGGGGCATTTTCTGCTCCCGCTACTGCTTCAAAGTAGCTTCTAATTCCAAATCCATACCAGCCTGCAAATAGGTTGTTCGGGAAAGTTCTCAGGGTTGAGTTGTATCCTTTGATCGACTCATTAAAATTTCTTCGCGCTACAGAGATCCTATTTTCGGTTCCCTCCAATTGAGCCTGCAACTCCAAAAAGTTTTGGTTGGCTTTCAAGTCTGGATATTTTTCAACAGTTACTAACAAACGGCTCAATGCTCCTGATAGCTGGTCCTGTGCTTGTTGAAATTCGGCAAGCTTTTCTGGGGTCAAATTAGTTGGATCGATTTGTATTGATGTAGCCTTTGAACGCGCCTCCACAACTCCCGTAAGAGTCTCCTGCTCAAAATCTGCATAGCCCTTTACCGTGTTTACTAGGTTAGGTATAAGATCTGCACGTCTTTGGTATTGGGTTTCAACCTCAGCCCATTGCCCATTGATTCCTTCTTCTAATTGCACAAATTGGTTGTAGGTACCTACCGCTTTGCTATAAATAAAAATGGCTACTACGGCGATAATGCCTACTGGAATTAAGATTTTTTTCATGATGGGTGTGTTAAATCGAAGAGTTACACGGAATTCAACCGATAGATGTTGTCTTCGCAGACAAAGTTAACCAAATTTTCTTTTCCGCTTAAAAAAAATCAAATCTGCTTAGTCAGCAAAAAGCGGATGAAAAGCTCTTGGAAAGTAGAAGCTCCCGGCTGGGGGTAGCGCCGCAATTCCAACTGGATTTCTCGTCCCTCTTCAGAGCGAAATAGCTTCACCAATTGTTCGATCTCCCAAAAGAAGATGGGCACCGAATTGATACTAATTAGCTCATCGTAGGGTAAGATTCCTGCGAGATGCGCTGGTGAGCCTTCACGGACTTCCCCCACAAACCAGCGCTTTTCCAGACTAAGCATTTTTTTGACCACCAGCCCACTCATGTCAAATTCGAATGGATGGAAAAAAGAGGCATTCCTTTTCAGAAAAAATTCATTTCGAGGATAGTCCAAAATAAGCGTTGTCCGGCCCAAAACTTCTGCCCCAAGACTACCCATACGGCCACTTTCTTTGATTCTGGAGCTGAAGGTGGTTTCTTCAGGAAAGGAGGTAAGCACCTGGCTAAAATTTAGCCCCTGAATGGAAAGGGCATCGACACGCCCGATGAATCCATACAAAACCCCTCCCAAGGACTGCCCCAATTGAGTTTCTAGCTTCTTTTCTGGCAATTGAATTGCTGCTTTCGATTCTCGATTTAAAAGCAGTCCATGGTTGGCTCCTGTATCCACAAGAATTTTACCAGTCAGTTTCGGGCCAGTCTGCTGCTTGACTTTCACCTCCATGTAGGCCTTCCCCTCCTCTACTAAAAGGATACCTTTGCGATAAAATGGGGGCCTCCAAACCAATCCCTCGGGAGGATAAAAAGTCAATATCGCCTGCTCGTAGTCAATTTTGACAACACTGTACTTGAAAAATTCATACCCCAAAATTCCATATATGGGAATTCCAATCACGGACTCCAGCTCCAAAAAATCTTCTTCCAAGACCAATAAACTTTGAAATACCCCTTTCACTCCCCCCAAATCCAAGGTATTGATCGGAGACACCTGAGCCCAGACGGTCGTACTACCATCTGCTCCCACCATTCCAACTCGGCGCGTATAGGTTAATCCCAAGGTGTCACCCATCGATTTACTGAAAAGAAGGTTGGCCTTGACCCCTGTGTCTAACAAAAAGTAAACTGGAGGATGGCCATTGATGGATACGGGAAGAAGTATCAAACTATTGGAAGCTAAAAAGGGCAACACTGCCTTTTTTTGGTTCCCCACGATAAAAAATCCAGGGAGCTGCGCTTGAAGGGTAAGCACAGAAAGAAAAAATACAAGGAAAAAAAGGGATTTAAGTCGCATCTACTTCACAATTCTATTTCTTTAAAGTACGGAGTTTTTACACCTCAGTTTAAACAAATTCTGAGAATTCCTGGATTGGTGATCAGAATAGGTGATATGCTAGGCAGGGAAGAACTCCCTTCATTCCTTGCCAAAGCCTTAAGAAAAGTGGATATTTATCCCACAACCCCCTTGAAAATGGCCGATATATCATTGATTGAAAAAGCAAAGAAGATTTTTGAAAACTTCCTCCTTCGGCAAGGTAGCAGAAAGACGCCGGAGCGTTATTCAGTTTTGGATGAGTTGTACCTCCTCCCAGAAGACGAACATATCGATGTAGAAGGGCTATTTTTAAAAATGAGGAACAAAGGCTATACCATCAGCCGTGCCACCATTTACAATACCTTGAGCTTGTTAGTTGAGAGCGGTCTTGCTGTAAAGCATCAATTTAAAGATAAGGTTGCCCTTTATGAACAAGCACTCACCTATACCCACCACGATCACCATGTGTGCAAGCAATGTCGAAAAATCAGAGAATTTTCCGACCCTAGGTTGACCGATATCAAAGAGGTCATGAGCAAGGAGTTTGGCTCCACCATTACCAGCCACTCCTTAGTGCTGTATGGGGACTGCCAAATCAAGAATTGTGAGCACCTTTCGACGGGTAACTCGCTCTAAAAATCCTGCGATAAATCGGCTTACGGTACCAAAATTGAAACCATAAAATGGGGTATAGAATTGGGGTCATCCAGGCGTAGACTCCTTCAAACTCAATTTCATCACAAATTAAGCTTCCGGTAGGCAGTGCCAAAATCCGGTGGCAATGCCTCCACTTGCCAAGAAAAAAAGGCAGCACAATGCCTTCATCCACAAAAAGGAAGGCTTCCGGATCGCAATGATCTTCCATGATTATACTGGTCCATTTTTGCTTGAAAAAAATAAAATTCAGCTCCAAGTCCACGATATCTCCTGCCTTACACCCGTCAAAACGAATCACTTTCACGGGAGGAAAGGGAGGGGCAAGTAGGGAGAATAAAGATTTCGTAAAGCCATCCTTTACTTGAAGATGGGACTTTTCAACGGCAGTTTGAAGATGGAGGTACATCAGAAGCTAATCACAAAAAGAAGAAATAAAATAAGCCAAACCGCATCCATAAACTGCCAGTAAATAGTGAATAGGCGAATTCTTAATTTTTCATAGGGGTTTTTCGCCCAAACAAGTCTTCGCACGGCATCCTGCTGTGTTTTGCGAAGTTCAACCAACAAAATGGCCGCAAAGGACATCGCACCGAGTAGGTGAAGTACATGGATCCCCGAAAGTACATATAGAAAGGAGCCACTGGGAATCCCAGTAAAATTGATGCCCTTGTCTGTGAGCTCCTTCCAGCCCAAAACTTGAAAAGCCGTAAATAGGAGCCCTAAAATAAAGGTGGCTTTCAAAGCACGGTTGATCTTGATAATATTATCCTCCTGGTAATGGAGGCGCATTTTTACCGCTGTATATCCAGAAAGTACGAGGAGGAAAGTAGACACCAAAAAGGCAAATGGTACCTGCTCGTTTAATCCTTGAAGGTACTGCCGACCAGAAAATAGGAAGGCTAGGGCCAAAAACAAAAAAATAATCCCACTACCTAGCATCGCAAGGTACAACAAGGTTTCGTAAGGATGTTGCTTCTCTAACCTTTGGAACCAAGTTTTCGAAGGAGGGGTTTGTCTCATCGATTGAAAAACATTTTGTGCGCCTCTTAGTTCAAAAATTGTCAATTTCCGTTGCCTTCCAACGAAATCCCTCAAAAAAAACTAGATTTACAGCCTTTAATCTCCTAAACCACCCCTTTGTGGATAGACCTTCTTTTCTCTCCATTTACCAGTCGGATCCCATTTTTCAAACTTTAGCCCACCATTTAAATGAGGGGGGGCCTTGCCAACTGCAGGTAAAAGGCCTTTCGGGTAGTTTGGACATGGTCCTACTCGCAGCGTACTTTGAAAAGCAGGGGGGATTTCACTTGGTAATTTCCCAAGACAAAGAGGAAGCAGGCTATTTAAATTCGGATCTCCAACATTTATTGGGAGCTCAAGATCAACGAATTTTTCCGAGTAGCTTCAAGCGCCCTTATCAATACGAAGAGGTAGATAATGCCAACGTACTGCAACGGGCAGAGCTCCTCAATCAAATCCTAGAAACCAAGGGTGGCCCTCGAATAGTGATCACCTATCCCGAGGCTCTCTACGAAAAAGTCATCAACAAACGCTCTCTCGTAGAAAACACCTTTACAGCGCGGGTAGGAGAAGCAGTTGACATGGAATTTATAACTGAAATTCTCTCCACCTATGACTTTGAACGAACTGAGTTTGTCTATGAGCCCGGGCAATTTGCTATTCGTGGTGGAATCTTAGATGTATTTTCCTTTAGCAATGAATTTCCCTACCGTCTAGAATTAGTAGGTAAAGAAATCGAAAGCATCCGAACATTCGATCCAGAGACGCAGCTTTCCCTCCAGATAGTAGCCTCTATCTCGCTAATCCCGAATATTCAAACCCGCCTCCTTAAGGAGGTGAGGCAGTCTTTCCTCAGTTTTCTGCCAAAGCACGCTCTCCTCTGGATCAAGGACTACCAGCTCACACTTGATGTAATGGACGAATGTTACCATAAGGCAGCACAAGCTTATCAGTTGATGGCTGGAGAAAATAAAAAGGGAGCCCTCGTGCTCCAGCCCGAACAGGTATTTGAGCAGGGCGATCAATTTGCCGAGGCTGTAAAAAAGTTTTCTGTGGTAGAATTTGGTAGGCAATTTTACCTTAAAAATGCCAAAAAAATCGGTTGGGAAAGCCAGCCGCAACCCTCCTTTAACAAAAATTTTGATCTGCTCGTTGCCAACTTGGGCGATAATGAAAAGACGGGCTACCTCAACCTAATCACCGCAGAAAACGAGAAGCAGATTGACCGATTACAGGGGATTTTTCAGGAATTGGACCCTACGCTACAGGTACAAAGCTTGTTAATTAGCCTCCGAGAGGGCTTTGTCGACAAGCAGGCCAAGTTAGTTTGCTATACCGATCACCAATTGTTTGAGCGTTTTCACCGCTACAAATCCAAGAGTAAGCCCACTGCTTCCAAGGCTCTCACACTCAAAGAAATTAAGGCCCTTCATCCGGGTGACTATGTGGTACATGTGGATTATGGGGTGGGAAGATTTGGAGGACTAGAAAAAGTCGATGTCAGCGGCAACATGCAGGAAGCTGTCAGATTGATTTTTCGGGATGACGATCTGCTGTATGTCAACATCCACTCCTTACACAAGATTTCCAAGTATTCTGGTCAGGAGGGGCAGGCTCCCTCCATGTCTAAATTAGGCTCACCTGACTGGGAAAATAAAAAAGCTCGTGTTAAAAAGCAGGTCAAAGACATTGCAAAGGACTTGATTGCACTCTATGCGAAGCGTAGGTCTGCACCAGGCTTTGCCTTTTCTAGAGATTCTGTATTGCAGGTCGAGCTCGAATCCTCCTTCCTATACGAGGACACTCCTGACCAGGCTTTTGCTACAGCAGATATAAAGGCGGACATGGAAAAATCCTATCCCATGGACCGACTCGTTTGTGGAGATGTGGGATTTGGAAAAACAGAAGTAGCTATTCGTGCTGCCTTCAAAGCCGTCAACGATAGAAAGCAAGTAGCCATCCTAGTGCCAACCACCATTTTGGCCATGCAGCATTTCCAAACGCTACAGGAGCGACTTGAAAATTTCCCGGTAAAAGTGGACTACCTTAACCGATTCCGGTCTGCCAAAGACATCAAATCCATCAAGGAGCAGGTAACCTCAGGGGAGATTGACATCCTGATCGGCACGCATAAAATTGTCGGCAAGGACATTCAATTCAAGGACCTGGGATTACTCATCATCGATGAGGAACAGAAGTTTGGGGTCAAAGTAAAGGATCAACTCAAAAACTTACGGATAAATGTAGATGTGCTCACCCTGACCGCTACTCCGATTCCAAGGACACTCCATTTTTCCTTAATGGGCGCACGAGACCTGTCCGTGATTGCGACTCCCCCTCCCAATCGGCAGCCGGTGACTACGGAGGTACAAACTTTTGAGGAGGAAGTCATCCGTGATGCTGTCTCCTACGAACTACGCCGAGGAGGACAGGTGTTTTTTGTGCACAACCGAGTAGGGGAAATTGATAGCATTGCCAACCTGATCTTGAAGTTAGTTCCAGATGCACGCGTGATTGCCGCCCACGGGCAGATGGATGGAGATAAGTTGGAAAAAGTCATGGTGGACTTTATCCACCATCGGTACGATGTGTTGGTGTCCACCAACATCATTGAGTCGGGTCTAGATATCCCAAATGCCAACACGATTTTGATCAACCGATCGCACATGTTTGGGCTCTCCGACCTCCACCAAATGCGTGGTCGAGTAGGGAGAAGCAACAAAAAAGCTTTTTGCTACTTGCTCACCAGCCCCCTTTCTGGGCTGACGGCAGAAGCTAGAAAAAGATTGCAAACACTAGAGGAATTTTCTGACTTGGGAGATGGCTTCAAAGTAGCTATGAAAGATTTGGATATCCGTGGGGCGGGAAATTTGCTTGGAGCCGAACAAAGCGGGTTCGTTACCGACTTAGGCTTTGAAATGTACCACAAGATCCTAGATGAGGCCGTACAGGAGCTGAAAGAAAACGAGTTTGCTGCTCTGTTTGAGGAGGACCTCAAGGAAAAAGTAGCCGTACTTGTGCAGGATTGCACAATTGAAACCGACCTAGAGCTCCTTATTCCGGAGGGCTATGTTAGTAATATAAGCGAGCGTCTTGGGCTCTATTCCAAGTTAGATGCGCTACAAAAGGAAGAAGAGCTTGATCAATTTGGTCAGATGCTACAGGATAGATTTGGCCCACATCCTCAGGCCGTTCAAGACCTGATGGAAACGGTTCGCTTGCGTTGGCAAGCGGAGGAACTGGGGATAGAAAAATTGGTTCTCAAGGCTTCTCAGATGAAATGCTACCTCCTTCCGTCAAGTAAAGAACCCTTCTATAATTCCTCAGTTTTTGGGAACATCATGAAATTTGTACAAATACATCCCAAGACTTGTAAAATAAAAGAACACAAAAATCGTTTGATACTCAGCATTGATCAAGTGCTTAGTATACAAAGGGCACAGCATTTGCTAAGAGAAATGAAAGTTTCCAAAGTCTATTCCTCCTGAAGTAAAAAAAGAGGAATAGTATAAGGGGCCATTCGCAACCTGATTTGCGTGTAAAAAGAGAATTAAGCAACTTCCTAAGGGGAGTTACCTTAGTTAAATTATAGTACTTTTGTATGGGTCTGCTGCTCGTTGGATTATTTTCCATCTTGTAAACAGCCCAATTTAACATAACAATTTTAGAGCGGCTTTGGTGCTATCTCCTAAGCCCTTGTATATTTGCATCAGAAATAGACCAAACACATACTACTTATGCGTCTACACATCAACTCTTGGAGAAGTTGGGCTATCGCCCTAACACTTATAACAGCAACCGTTTTGTCCTCTTGCCAGAAAAATAATACGTATGGCAGAAGAACTGCAGGTGCACCTGGAAAAAAGAGCGCCACCACAGGTGCTGATTTTTCCTTCGATGCAGATGATTCTACCCAATTTTTTGTAACCAAAAAGGCAGAACAAATCCCAGGCCCCAACTTAAAGTTGATTCAAGGGGGACGAGCCGTTCTCGGTTCTCAAGAAGAGGATGTGATGGCCTTCCGTGACAATTTGGAACGTACAGTTTCCATTTCCACTTTCTGGATGGATGAAACTGAGATGACCAACAATGACTACAAGGAATTTTTATTTGACATGAAAAAGCGCGTGAGTGCTGATTCTTTGAAAAAATTAGAACCATCTGAAAAAGTTTGGCGTGGTGCTATGACCTTTAACGACGTCTACGAGTCCTATTATTTTAGATTCCCTGGATTTAATTTCTATCCTGTCGCGGGGGTATCATGGACTCAAGCCAATGCGTATGCAAAGTGGAGAACTGACTATGTACAAAAGATTGAGACTGCAAGACTAAAAATGGATTCTACCCTTACGCGTTCACAGCTAATTGAGCGTGGGTTGGTCATTGCAGAATTCAGACTTCCTACCGAATCGGAATGGGAGTATGCTGCCAAGGCTATGATCGGTACCCAGTACCTGGATGAAAATCAAGAATATGGAAGAATTTATCCTTGGGATGGCAGAGGGGTAAGAAATCCCTACAATGGCAGAGGTAAAAAAGGGGGAAAGCAAGGTGATTTCTTGGCCAACTTCAAGCGCGGAAGAGGTGATTATGCAGGTCTCGCAGGAGGTATAACTAACGACGGCGAAATACTCCCCACCAACGTATATGAAATGGCTCCAAATGATTTTGGTTTGTACAACATGGCTGGAAATATGAATGAGTGGGTATACGATGTATATCGGCCACTTTCCTTCCAAGATGCCGATGACCTCAATCCCCTGCGGAAAGATGGGGTTTATGATGATAAATCTAACTATGGAACCGCCCTTTTAAATGACTCCATCCGCGTGTATAAAGGCGGCTCTTGGAGAGATGTCACCTACTGGCTTGCTCCAGGCGCTCGTCGATTTATGGACCAAGATTCCTCAACCAACCACATTGGTTTCCGTTGCGCAATGGTTTCCATTGGAGCAAAAGGAAAATAATTCTTCTCCCTAATTTTATAGAGCCCAACATCTTGTTGGGCCTTTTTTTTGCCATTCCTAATTTCCCTATTTTGAGAAAAGCCTAATTCTAGTACCTTGCTTTAGATTCCTACATCCTCCGCTTATGAAAATATCCTCCCTTCCTTCTCTCTTTCTGGGGTTATTCCTGCTGATCAGTTCGGCTGTGGCCGCACAAACTTCCTATCAAACTCCCCATACATCCATTGCCGACCTAGTCAATGCTCCCTCCACCCCAGCAGTAACATTTTCCAAGGACGGTTCCTTCATGCTAATCCTGGAACGAACAGAATCTCCCTCCATCGAGGACTTGGCCCAGCCCGAACTCCGCATAGCCGGCATACGGATCAACACAGCTACCTCTAGCACAAGTAGAGCAGGAGGATATACCAACTTGAAAATCAAAAAAGCAAATACCGGAGAAGAAATCCAGGTAACTGGACTTCCTTCACCGGCGAAAATGAGTGGCTTTACCTTTTCTATGGACGAGCACTATTTGGCCTTCACCCACACCGAAGCCACGGGTATCAGCCTCTGGGTAGTCGACATGAGTAACTACACTGCCAAAGCGCTTACCAGTCCTATCCTCAACCAAGTTCTGGGCAACTCCATGGCCTGGTTAACAGACAATAGCCTTCTGATCAAAACGGTCAATCCCACTCGGGGAAAAGTTCCTGCAACCCCTGCAGCCCCTGCGGGACCAGTCATCCAAGAAACCTCGGGTAAAGCTGCACCTAGCCGCACCTACCAGGATTTGTTAACCAATCCGCACGAGGAGGCCTTGTTTTCCTATTTTATGGATGCTCAACTCTTACGCATCACGCTAGACGGCAGCAGCACAGCGATAGGAAAACCCGCAATGATCAAATCCATGCTCCTAAGCCCCGATAAAAATTACCTTTTAGTCGAGTCTATTCAAAAACCCTTCTCCTACCTCGTTCCCGCCGACCGATTCCCCTACACCGTAGAAATTTGGAGCAGCCAAGGCGAAATCCTCAAAACGCTGGCACAACTTCCCCTAGATGAAGTGAGGCCAACTGGCTTTGATGCCACCGTCAACGGGATTCGAAATGTCAATTGGAGGGCAGATGCCCCCGCTACCTTGTATTGGGCAGAGGCACAGGATAAAGGCGACCCTAAGATTAAAGTGGTAGAGCGCGACATCGTATTTACCTTGATGGCCCCTTTTACAAGTGAAAAACAAAAACTAGTAGGTACAGCCATGCGATTTGGAGGCATCAGCTGGTCGGACGACAACTTTGCCTTGCTCAGTGAGCGCTGGTCTGCCAGCCGTACAGAAAAGTTGTCTCTCATTCGTCCCGCGCAACCGCAGGAGTCCCCAGTTCTGCTCTTTGAACGATCCACCGACGACTTGTATCAAGACCCAGGCAGCCCACTATTTACAGACAATGCCTACGGAAGAAAAGTCCTCCTAAGAAATGGAGATCTGGTGTTTATGACCTCCGAAGGGGGCAGCCCAGAAGGAAGCATGCCTTTTCTATCTACCTTCAATATCAGCACCAAGGAGCAAAAAATCTTGTGGCGCTCTCGAGCACCCTACTACGAACGAGTAACAAAAGTACTCGATAAGGAAGGCTCCCTTTTGATTACCCTGAAAGAGAGCACTGACATGAGTCCCAACTATTGGTTGGTCAACACTAAAAACCGAGTTGTTCCCAAGCAGCTGACCGCTTTTGCAGATCCTTATCCTACGCTCAAAGGAATTAAAAAGCAGTTGATCACCTACCCTCGGAAAGATGGCCTCAATCTCTCCGCTGTCTTGTACACCCCAGAAGGATACGATCCTGCCCGCGATGGGCGACTTCCTGTGCTCATGTGGGCCTATCCCAGAGAGTACAAGTCCGCAGCACATGCAGCACAGGTGAGGGGCTCCAAGTACACCTTTACACGCCTCAGCTGGGGCTCTCCACTCTATTGGGTCACCCGTGGCTATGCGATCATGGACCAAACCGAAATGCCTATCGTAGGGGAAGGAGAACTGGAACCTAACGATTTCTTTATCGAGCAGCTCGTGGCCAATGCAGTAGCAGCCATCAACAAGGTAGTGGAGATGGGCGTAGGCGATAGAAGCCGCATTGCGGTAGGAGGACATTCCTACGGCGCCTTTATGACCGCCAACTTGCTTTCTCACACCCAGCTCTTTGCCGCAGGCATCGCTAGAAGTGGCGCCTATAACCGTACCCTAACGCCCTTTGGATTTCAGTATGAGCAGCGAAGCTACTGGGAAGCACCTGAAGTCTATTTCAACATGTCTCC
The DNA here is from genome assembly GCA_027593175.1 of Bacteroidota bacterium. Classification (GTDB taxonomy): domain Bacteria; phylum Bacteroidota; class Bacteroidia; order Cytophagales; family Cyclobacteriaceae; genus Algoriphagus. The sequence continues at coordinate 18,941 of JAQCJI010000034.1, forward strand.
CTTCTCTTTTGCAGATCAGGTCAAGACTCCAATACTCCTCATTCATGGGGAAGCGGACAACAATTCGGGCACCTTTCCCATCCAATCCGGACGCTATTACAATGCTCTAAAAGGACATGGTGTTACCACACGGTTGGTTTTACTCCCTCACGAAAGCCACGGCTATGCCGCCAAAGAATCCATCCTCCACACCTTATGGGAGATGGATAGCTGGCTAGAAAAGTATGTGAGAAACAAAAAATAAAGGAAGTATAGAACTAAAAAGCCAGCTATTTTACGTTTAGAATTTTGGGAAAATCCTCAAGGGAGATCTTATAAATCCGTACCCCACATAAAGATTAAAAATAAGATTCCTAGTGCAATTCGGTACCATCCAAAGAAAGTAAAGCCATTTGTAGAAACATAGTTCAAAAACAATTTTACGGCTCCCCAAGCCGATGCAAAAGCCACCACAAATCCAACGCCCAATATCATGAGTTGCTCGCTAGTAAAAGCGAGATCGGTTTTGAATAGATCATAGCCCCCCGCGGCAAGCATGGTAGGTACCGCAAGTAAAAACGAAAATTCCGTGGCCTGCTTTCGATTCAATCCATTAAACACACCTCCAATGATAGTTGCTGCCGCTCTAGAGGTTCCCGGTACCATGGACAAGCACTGGCAAAGGCCAATGAAAAACGCGTTTTTGTAGGAAAGGTCCTCTATCTCTTCCACGGTGGTTTCTTGCAGGAGCACTTTCTTATCTATAAAAATCAGGATGACACCTCCCAAGATAAGTGAAACCGAAACCACCACGGGATTGAACAGGTACGCCATGATGTAATCGTAGGCCAGCAGACCTACTACTGCAGTAGGTAAAAACGCGGTGATCAATTTGAAGTAAATCGTCAAACTCCGAAAAAAACGTTTGATGTACATCAAAGCAATCGCCAAAATAGCGCCAAGCTGAATAAATACCACAAAGGTTTTTACAAATTCATCCTCGTGAATGCCCATGGCTGTGGACGCCAAAATCATGTGTCCCGTAGAGGAAATGGGAAGAAATTCGGTGAGCCCTTCAACCAAGGCGATCAGGATACTTTGAAAAAGATTCATGCAATGCAGGTTTACAGCACAAAACTAATCATCAGGGGCAAATACTAAGTAAAATTTATGCTTATTCGATTAATGCTCGCCAGCTAATCGGGTCAAAACCAAAAACCCGCATAGGTTTCAATTGAAACTTTTTCGGTTTTTGTGGACACTGTGCCTAGAATCCTTACTTATTACCCCAAAGGAATTACCTTAAGTTTAGCTAAATTTACTGACCCAATAGTTTTTGCATGAAAAATGTATTTGACCCAGCGGTTACCGCTGAATTGATCAATCGAATCGAAAACCTTAACCCGCAAAGCCCCGCTCTTTGGGGCAAAATGTCCGTAGCCCAGATGCTAGCCCACTGCTGTGTAGCCTACGAAATGGCCTTTACAAATAAGCATCCCAAGGCGAACCCCTTGATGCGTTTTCTTTTGAAGACCTTCCTCAAGGCAGGAGTGGTGAATGAAGTTCCTTACAAAAAAAACCTGCCCACAGCACCTGCCTTTCGAATCAAAAACGAAAAGAACTTTGTGGAGGAGAAGGCGCGGCTCATCTCTTTTCTCGAACAAACTCTCGCAGCCGGCGAAGTAGCATTCGAAGGAAAGGAATCCCCTTCCTTTGGCCCCATGACCGCCAAGGAATGGAATAACCTACTCTACAAGCACCTGGATCACCACTTTACCCAGTTTGGGGTGTAAATCAAAAACCCATGGCTAAAAGAATGCCCCTGGAAGGACCAGGCAGCTGGAGGATCGGATTTTCTATGGCATTCGCCATCTGTTTGCTTTCGTTTTGTGAGCCAAAATCTTCCCAGGAATCACCTGCTATCGGAGAAAGTCCCCTTGTGCAAAAAACGCCTCCTGCCACAACCAGCCCTAGTTCTTCCTGGGTAGGTACCTATGAGGGCGTCTTGCCTTGCGGGCACTGCGAAGGCATAGAAACCTGTCTGACCTTAGGCGAAGGAGGTACGTTTGAACTAAAAACCCACTACCTCGGACTGAATGACGCACGCGAGGAGCAGTTTACCGGGACGATCTCCTGGGGGCCGACAGACAGCTCCCAACTTCTGCTGCTAGGCTTGATCGGCGATATGCCAGGACGCTACCTCCTCCAAGAAAACGCACTCCTCCACCTCGATGCCTATGGCAAAAAAATAACAGGCCTCCAAGCAGAGCGCTACCTCCTGAAACGCATCAAGTGAAGCGAACCACCTTCCCTTTGGCCCTGGAAGTCATCTCGTAAGGAATGGCCTCGGTGATCGCTTTGAATAGCAGCTCCACCAATTTTTGCTTTAGAAAACTCCGGTTCAAGATGATGCTCACCTCCCGCGTAGGAGAAACCCCTACAAAGGGTCGGAGTCTGGATTTTTCCTCTTTTGACAGTTCCCAAGTAGCGAGTTCGGGCAGAAGCGTGAGGCCCTTGTACCGGTTGACCATGTTGCGAAGGCCCTCTAAGGAACCACTTTCGTAATGGAAGTTTTGATGGCCAGAAAGGCTTTGATCGCAGAAGTTAAGCACCTGATCCCGGAAACAATGCCCCTGCTGTAAGACCCACAGCTCCTCTTTCTTGATCTGCTCAGGACCAATTTCCTGCTGGGACAACAGCTCATGACCCGTAGAAAAATAGGCATAGAATTTCTCGTAAAACATGGGCTTCTCCAGGATCCCTGGAAGTTCCAAGGGAGTAACCACAATCCCCACATCCAGCTCGTCATTTTTCAATTTTTTGAGGATTTCCTCGGTCACCATCTCCTGTACCACCAACTTTACCCGCGGGTAACTCTCCAGAAACTTTTGGATAAACAAGTGCAAGAGATAGGGGGCAAGCGTTGGAAGGATTCCCAGCTTGATGGTTCCTGAAATATCCCCCTTCAGTTGAGCTACTAACTCAAAAATGCCCTTACTATCGGTCACCACTTTCTTGGCATGTTCGATCACCTGCGCTCCCGACTCCGTAGGGATGACGGGCATTTTGCTTCGGTCAAAAAGAATGACCCCAAGTTCCTTCTCCAGTTTGCTCAGCTGCGCACTTAGGGTAGGCTGGGTCACAAAACAAGCAGCAGCAGCCTGTCCGAAATGCCGGTACTTGTCGACGGCTATCAGATATTCCAACTGTTGAATAGTCATTTCGATTGATTTTATCTATGGAAAGCTCGCAAAAACTGGGGAGAACTAAAGTATCTGATGCAGAAAAAATTCATCACCACTCAAGAGGCTAATGACTCCTTTTATCACAATCCCCGCAGAATTTGGAAAAAGAAAAAGATTTTCTATTACCTTAAAGTAGTTTTTTATCCGACGACACCCTAACCTAAAATTCCCTATGTCTGCTTCTTTTTCACGTAGAAAATTCCTGGGCGCCAGCCTCTTGACCTCCGCAGGAATAAGTATGCTCCCTGGCCTTTCCTTTGCCTCGGCAGCTCCAACGCCACTTTTTAAAGCTGCCCACGAGCGCGTAAAGCTAGGCTTCATCGGGGTAGGACGACAAGCCATGGGCTTGCTCAACAATTTTATGAGCATCCCTGGTGTGGAAGTAGTCGCAGGAGCAGATGTTTACGCCATCAAGCGGGAGCGATTTGCGCTACGCGTTCAAAAAAATCTTACGGAATCAAGCAAGAGAGTGACTGCACCTAAACTATACGAGGACTACCGAGAGCTCCTCCAAGATCCCAACGTAGATGCAGTGGTGATTGCCTCTCCAGACCATTGGCATGCGCTCATGGCGATCGATGCCTGCAAGGCCAAGAAAGATATATACTTAGAAAAACCACTCACCTTTACCATCAAAGAAGGTCAACTCCTGGTACAGGCTGTTCGAGAAAACGGAGTGGTCTTGGCCGTAGGCTCCATGCAGCGGGCAGCGGTCAACTTTCAAACTGCCGCGATGCATGTACAGCGCGGACAGCTGGGCAAAATATCCCAGGTACTCGCACATGTCGGAGACAACCCACACCCCAAGCCCTACGACTTGGCAGCACAACCCATCCCTGAAGGGTTGAATTGGGAAAAATGGCTAGGTCCAATTCCCTCCTTATCCTTCAATGACCTACTCAACCCCAAGATTTCTCTTTCCCCCGAAAAAAATGAAAGCGCCTGGGGAGCCTGGCGCTGGTTCAAGGAAACTGGCGGGGGACTCATAACCGACTGGGGTGCGCACATGATCGATATTGCCCAGTGGGGTTTGAGCAAGGATAGAAATGGCCCTACTACCATTGTGCCTTCCTCTGCTACCCAGCCCCTCACTTACCGCTACGCTGATGGGATAGAAATGCAAATCACCAAGTTTGACGAAGGTAGACAGGGGGTAAAATTTATTGGGGAAAAAGGATGGATCAAAGTTTCCAGAGGAAATTACGACAGCTCAATCCCTGAGTTGAAGCTTGGCAAAGAACCCGAAAACTTCAGCTTTGGAGCACACCATATCGACTTTATCGACTGTATTCGCAAGCGCAAGGACCCCATCGTGCCTGTAGAAATCGGACACAGCACCTGTACCGCCTGTACCCTTGGCAACATTGCTCACGAGCTAGGCCGTACCATCACTTGGGATCCACAGACGCAACTTTCCACAGACACTGCCGTCAATGCAAAGCTTCACTATGCCTATGAACGAGGGTATAAACTGACCTAAATGATTCGACGGCGAATAAATTTTCCAACTCCAAAACCTTGTAGTCCTTTGTTGAGTTTGAAAATTAGTTCTTAATTTGAGGTGCCGCTATCAAATAGGACTCAAAACAAACAGTAAATTAGACGAAACCTTGGAAAAACTAATCGTAGACTACACCGCTGTTGCCGTGAATACGGGAGGCAGAAAAGGACATGTACGCACCGAAGACGGCATGCTTGACTTTGATGTAGCAATGCCTAAAGAAATCGGAGGAGAGGGGGGGAAAACAAACCCTGAACAACTTTTCGCAGCGGGCTATGCGGCTTGTTTTGGAGGTACTTTGGCAGAAGTAGCCGGTACCACCAGCTTGAAAGACTCCGAAATTAAAGTGAAAGCACACCTCGGCCATTACGGTCCTGACAGCTTCGGATTAGGCGTCGACATTGAGGTAAAAATTCCAATGGCGGCCTCACTTGAAGAAGCGCAAAAATTAGTAGACGCAGCGCATCAAAAGTGCACTTATTCTAAGGCTACTCGAGGCAATATAGAGGTAACTGTCACTGCAGTTGCTTAAAAATTTTTCTTCTGGAAGGAAATCCTTCTTAGACAAGCCCTCCGCCGCGTCGGAGGGCTTTTTCTTTCTCCATTGGTGAGATAGGGTAGATGCATCTTTTGATAGTTCCATCACCACTTTTTCTAAAAATCTGTAGCTATTAACCGATTTAACCTTTGCCCTCAGCGATAGTAAATAATTGTTACTTCGTAACAT
>JAQCJI010000035.1 GCA_027593175.1 Bacteroidota bacterium
CTTCTTGGGAAGGTAAAAATTCAGCATGTGAAGTTTGGAGCTTCATTGATGGGATGTAATATAGGCTTGGTTATCAATTTGGAATGTACTCCAAATCGGGGATAGCAATACAACTAGTTGAACATTGATTTCTAACTCCAAAGTTAATAAATATAAATTAGGTGCCTTGACACCTAGGCCTATTGAGTCACATACTATAGGGAGTATTAATCAGTCTAAAATTTTGGCTTACCTAATTTTGATGCTTTGAAAAGGTCGTCGAGTTGAGCTATTGTGGAGAAAATTTTACAACAATTGGAGCTAAAGGCAGCGAATCTTTAGTTAGACTCAAAGTTCATTCGCGAGCACAGTCCAAATTCTAGTGGCAATTCTTTCCATGCCGAGGTCTCCGGGATGTCTTCCTACACTGATGTTTTCAAATCTTTCCAGAGCCATATTTTCATTGGCTAATCCCAAATCATGCAAGGGGATGAGCGGCCATTTGTTTTTCTCTGAGAGCGCTAAAAAATTTTGGTTGACTCCAAGATTAGTCCAAAATGGCGTCGTCAAGATTACTTTTACAGGCCTTCCATCTGCTAAGTAGTCTACAAAAGCTTTGACAGCAACTTGCAATTGAGGATTTGCTGCACGTTCAGTTTCAGAAATATTCTCTCCAAATCGAATTACGATGATGTACGCTTCATTGATTTTGGCTTGGAAAGTTCTGTTGAAACGGTCGTTACTAATCTTCTTTTTCTTCACAATACTAAACAAACTGGGTGGTATAAATTTCTTACCTCTTGTGGTAAGAATGTTATTATCATTGAACCATTGAGAGATTTTGATGTATGACCAGCTTTGGTCTCTAAACTTCAGAATGGTGTCATATAGGTACTGCTGATGTTCACTGTAATGTGAGACCCAGAGATCAGCAATGTTAATTTCAATGCCAAGGGTGAGAAAATATCTACTAGCATCACTATCTTTGATAAGCACGGAAGATGGATCATATTTAATCACGGTGGAATAATAAAAATTGGTCGTTTTTCTTACCCCTATTGGGTATAGAAAAATCTCAGGAACAGAATTACTCTAAGGGAACCTCGCTAAGTATCCCTTTATATATTCCCGGATCAGAGCCCGGAATCATAATAGCTCCGCATGTCTTTTCATAAAATTCAGCCGGGCCTACCCCTCCGATTATGCCATAAGCATACCCTTGTGAAAGCATTCCTTGCAAACATTCAAATAACAAAGCCTTCCCGATCCCTTTACTTCTGAAAGATTCATCAACTCCGGTGGGGCCAAAAAAATTACGGTAACAGGAATCGTAACAAGCAAAGCCGATGATTTTCTGCTGACATACTGCAATGAAACATGTTATTGGCTGATAGCTGAAACTTACATCTGCTTCTGAAGCCCAGCCGGTGCCGAAATACTTTGATATCCATTCCAGAGTGAGCGACTTCTCTGCAGCTAGCGGACGACGAATATCAATTGAATCATTTTTAAGTTTTTGAATCAGTGCCGAATGATCGGGTAACTCATAAAGTTTTACCAACATGTCCTGCATATAATCTTTTTTAAAATTCTATTCTAAATTACATTTTTCTCAAACTTTAGGAGGGCCTGCTTTGCCGCTTTTAATTCTTGGCCCTACATAGAAGAGATAAACAAGCGTTCCTAAAATTAAGACAGTCAGAGCGGCCAGAGCTGGCAGATGTCGGGATGGCAGACCTGGTATGTTTGTTTCTGGAATGGCAAGTGCTGCAACCACCAACAAAGACCATATAAAAGCTGTCAAAGGCAGCAGGCTAAATTTTTCCCTGCAGCATGCCCACATTATGCCAGCGTAGCCTATAAAAGAGGCAAGTGCGGAGACAGAAGTGATTACCTCAATTCTTCTAAAAATCAACACAGCCGAACAGCTGAATCCCCAGACAGCAATAGTTGCTGACTGTGGGGTTCTGGTTTTCGGATTAACGTAAGAAAGGCGACTTGAAAAAGGGAACATATTATCCCGTGACATGGAGAACAGCAGTCTACTGGCTGTGGCCATGGATGCTACGGCACATGCAAAAATTGAGATGATGATAAAGACCATTATTATAGAAGTAGGGACTTTCCCCAAAGTTTGTTCCAGAATGGCAATGAGCGGATTGCTTTTTCCCTGAGCAACATAAATATCCCCTGCAGCCATTACAAGGAGTCCGATGATAAGAAAGCCTGCAAAAGAGGCGCTAAGTAGAGATCGGGTGACGGCAACGGGAACGGTTTTTTCGGGTGATTGAGTTTCCTCTGCGAGGTCTGCAGCAGCTTCAAAGCCAGTAAGACACCAGGAACCCAATAAAAGTGATAAGGCCATGGAAGAAAATCTAGGTTCGGATGCAGTTTCAAAATTTAATCCTGTAAATAAGATCGAAATTTTTTCAGGCATTAATCCAACAACTGACCAGCCAATTAAGCCAATGAGCACTAATATGCCGAGCAATTCAGCATAAACACCAAGGTCATTTACCCGAGCGACAAGACCGATACCACGGGTATGGATATAAGTTATCAGTGAAATAATCAGGATCGTTAGTATTGTAATACTGCTTTCATTGAGTTGCCAGCCGGCAAAGCTTGTTAGGGTTAATGCAGCAGTTTGTGCAATACCTGGGAACCCGGTAAGAAACTGAATAAGAAGCATCCAACCAATAAAAAATCCGAAATGAGGATTGACAAGTCTTGTCGTCCACTGATAGCCATAACCTGCAATCGGAAAGCGCACGGACAGATTCGCCATAACTTTTGCGATCAGATATTGACCAAAAGCAACCAAGGTCCACGACCACAAGATCCATCCACCAGCTTCACGGAAACCAAAATTAAAGTTTGCAAAAATTCCTGTCAGGACAGAGATAAGTGAAAAACTTACAGCAAAACTGGAGAAGCCTCCCATTGTCCGCTTCAGTTCCTGGCGATAGCCGAAATCTTGAGACGACATATAGGATAAATTAAAATTTAAGATCTTCCACAGCAGCCTCTGCCCACTCCCTTGTAATATTTGAATCATTAATCACAGTGTACCATAGTTTAGGCCGGCATTCAACAAAACTGCGAAGATTCAATAATGACGAAATCAGGTCCTCCCGACGAATATCCATGATCTTCGGATCATATGGCAAGGCTACGTCTTTCATAACTTGCCTTATGAAATCAAAACGATTACCCTGAAGCTGACTCAATAGATAGATGCCCAGACCAACAATATAACCATGCACAAAAGGACGTTTCAGACGTTCTTCAAGTTCATAGAACAGATAATGCTCGGATCCTTCCTCTACCCTAAAATGTCCTGCAGGCAGACAAATGGTATTAAGTTTGATATATCCTTCCACAATAGCCATCAGGCCTTTGTCGGTGGTATTTTTGATTTCAGGGAGCAATCCGTAAAGTATTTCAAGAATATCAACCGCTTTCCCAATTGCTTTTTCGGAAAATGGATATTCGGATTTTCCTTTTGAATTGGCATAATTCCAGTCAAAAGAAGCGGTATGCATGGAAAGCAGATCACCAATACCAGCTATGTTTAGTTCCGGAGGAGCACTGCGGATGATTCCAAAATCAATGACCAGCGGATCAGGCGAAGCATGGCCAACATAGGCTACCTCATGATTTCTGCGTATGCCTGCAGCCGGTGTGGTGAAGGCATCTACGGAAAGTATAGTCGGTACAGAAATGAGTCGTATCCCTTTTTTCCATGAGACATATTTAGCTGCATCAATAGCCATTCCACCACCTACACCAACCACGGAATCACAGTCAGGTAGTTTATCACACATTATATCCAGCCAAGATTCTTCCATGGTTTCAATCATGATTACTGCTTCGGGGGAACCACCAATTTTCTCCCGCGTCACTTTCCAGGGTATTTCCATGCTCATGACACAGAATTTACCGATTTCTTTTCCCAGCCCGCGAGCAGCATCTGCTCCGGTACGGAGGTCTTTTACGTTGGTTTCGCCATCCAGATGAATCATAAGTTTATATATATAAGTAGAACTAAGTTATAGAAAGGCCTGGCATTATCAAAAACAATAAAAAAAATTAAAAAACGAAGATCTAGATAAGTTTTGAATGAAAGATGGCATATCATCATCGTACTATTTAATTTTTTAAAGATATCTTTTTACCTAGATATTCTTTGTTCTATGATGAATAGGCCAAATTATCACCTTCAAAAATATCATTAACTTTTTCATTTTCTATTAATATCAATAATTCCGGTTAGAATATTCTGTTGTTGTAAATCGTCAGCAAAACTCGGATCGACAATTGATCAATGTTGATGGTTTTGATTATGTACCAGTTGATTATATCCTGAATCTGCTGCCTTAAATGAAAGACCTTGTCGTCAGTAAATAATCCTTAACTTTCGAACCAAATAAATCCATGATTTCATCTATGAGAATTCTGTTCTTAATTCTGGCTGTACTAATAACATCATCAAGTGTTATTGCACAAAAAACTAACCCAAGGGCAAAAAACATTTTGATTATTTATTCTGATGATCATAGCTACAATGCCATGGGTGCTGCAGGGAACAGGGAAATTTCAACTCCCAATCTTGATAAACTGGCAAAATCAGGATTAATGTTTACTCAGGCCCATGTAATGGGTGGACATCAGGGAGCAGTTTGTATTCCAAGCCGGGTGATGCTTCTTACTGGACGTTATGTAAACCGTTTGCCCGGGGATGGAAATAATATTCCGGACAGTTTAGTTAGTTTGCCCGAAGTATTACGAAAACTGGGTTATAATACCTACCATACCGGTAAATGGCATAGTGATAAAGCATCCCATAGTCGCATGTTCAGTACCGGAGGGGATATATTTTTTGGCGGAATGCACTTTCCGAAATTCGGAGGACAAGAACATCCGACAGTATCTCTTTTTGACAGTACAGGCGTTTATAATGAAAACCGTATGCGGGTTAGTGATACTTACAGCACAACACTTTATGCGGATAATGCAATCAAATTCTTGAGTAGCTCAACTGCAAAAACAAATCCATTTTTTTGTTATGTGGCTTTTACCTCGCCTCATGATCCAAGAACTCCGCCGGGTAAATTTTCTACAATGTATGATCCAGCAAAGATTTCATTACCAGCAAATTTTCTGACAAAACATCCCTTTGATAATGGCGATCTGAATGTTCGGGATGAACAACTATTGCCTTTACCACGAGATCCGCAGGATACCAAAAAAGATATTGCTCTATATTATGGAATGATTAGTGAAATGGATGCACAGGTTGGGAGAATTTTAGAAACATTAGAAAACAGTGGTTTGAAAGAAAATACTTTAATTGTTTTCGCAGGTGATAACGGACTGGCAGTGGGTCAGCATGGCTTACTTGGCAAACAGAATTTGTATGAACATAGTATAAGGGTGCCTATGATTATATCGGGGCCAGGTGTACCTGTTAACAAGAAAACGGAAGGTTTTAACTATTTGAGTGATATAACACCAACGATTTTTGACTACCTGCAAATACAAAAACCTGCCAGTGTTGAAGCACGATCATTACTCCCGGTTATTCAAAATCCTGCAAAGAAAGTCAGATCATCCATCTATAATGTGTATGGGCACTGGAGCAGAAGTATCAAATCTGAGGATGGATTTAAAATGATCGTTTATAATGTTGATGGTACTTTAACTACTCAATTATTTAATCTCAAAAAAGATCCTCTGGAAATCAATGATCTTTCTAAAGATCCCGAATACAATGACAGGATCCTGAAAATGAGAGCACTGCTTAAACAACAAATGACTGCAGCATTTGACGATCTTAATATTGACCTCCCTGATTGGGGGCGATCAAAAAATCAGAAACCTAGAGGTAGTTAATCTATTTAAAATTTATTAAAATAAAGTTCTCGAAATCAATTAAAAATACCATTTTCAGCTGTTTGGTTTTTGCATTATCCAATATTGCCTTCGGTCAAAAAAGTATTCCTGTACTAAAAAAATCAGCTAAACTGGCAAGATTCAGAACTTACAGTATTGATCTCCTATGATCTGCATGCTTTCGACGGAAAAGTTACAATCAGGCAGTAAACAGGTAATTAGAATAAGGTGGAGTCCTGAGGTTTGAAGGCCTTAATTAAACAGATAGACCTAGAGAATACCCTTTGGAGTTACTACCTTGGAATAATCAAGTCCGGATTTTGGCTTATTAAATCTTGATACTTTAACTCGCTCGCCACCCCATAAAGGGGTGCGGCTCGCTTGGGCGTCCCGATCAATGTCAATTATTAAAGGGACTATCAAATTCACCTTTAAGTTATGGCACTTTTCATACTGGGTATAGGTAACAATAATGTCGTTAACCAGCTTTTTTAGAACGTCCCTCTTCTGAGTTTCATCTACATTATTTAATTCTTTTATAGACTATCAATATGTACGAGGTCAAACTAAAGTGGACTTTTCTTTAAGGAGTGTTTATTCTTAATATGAATTAAAATTTTCTTTTTTTTCTGTGCAATCTTTGGTGTTTTTATTTTCTTGTTTCCATTTTGGAATTTAATCATTGTTTGGAAACCCTCCCTAAGGAATAGATATAATCGGTCAATTTTGCTGACGATTTACAACCAAAGATTCTTTTGTATTATCTTGCTTACCAATGAAAACACCTCGTGAACTGTAATAAAAAACAAGCAATCAACCATGAAAAAATCCTTGCATTTTGCCCTGTTATTTTTTGCATTATTGCAGACCGCTACCCTCGCCGCACAGGAGCGATACACAGTGAAACCCGGAGACCCCAACGGTATCAGAAAATGGTACATGGGGCGACAAATTGCACATGTGATGGGCCATTATGGTATTGACTGGCTTGAACGACAAGAAAGGGAGATGGAAGAAAATACGTCTCAGTTATTGAAAAACCTCGCCGTACAACCAGGTATAGTCATTGCAGATATTGGTGCTGGAAGTGGCTACCACAGCACATTGTTATCAAAAATGGTGGGGAACGGGAGAGTGTATGCAGTGGATGTGGAGCCGGAAATGATTGCTTACTTGAATGCCAGGATCAAGCTTGAAGGGAACAAGAATATCATTCCGGTATTGAGTACAGAAAAAAAAGTTTCCCTGCCTGCAAACAGCATTGACATGATGTTATTAGTGGATGTATACCATGAATTTTCCTTTCCTTACGAGATGGCCCTATCCATGCTGGAAGCACTCAAGCCCGGCGGTAAGCTGGTTTTGGTAGAGTTCAGGGCCGAAGATACGAATGTACCAATCAAGACCATCCACAAAATGGGTGAGCAACAGGCGGTGAAGGAGTTCAAGGCTGCAGGCTTTTCATTTGAAAAAAATATCAGCAACCTTCCTTGGCAACATTGCCTGATTTTCAGGAAGCCAAAAAAATAAACCAGTATTATGCGATAATGTTGGCTTCACAGACTTCAGTAGAATGATTTTTATCATTTTTAGGAAACACTCCCTAGAAATAGACTCTATATGGTCCACTTTTTACTGATGATTTACATTAGATAGCTAGTTAATTTCTCAGAAAACCTAACTGGTTTCACCTGATTCCCGAAGGTAGGATTATCATGGAGATTCGGAAACGCACCAAAAAAGATTTATTTAATTCCGTTATATTCATTTAACTATCAAATTAATACGGATGAAACCTATTGTTCAGATTTCACTTGATTTAACCAATATTGACGAGGCCTTGGAAACTGCCTCCATGGCCCTCCGTGCAGGGGTGGACTGGCTTGAAGCCGGTACGCCTTTGATTTTGGCCGAAGGCCTGCATGGTGTGAAAAAGTTACGCGAAGCTTTTCCAAATATTCCCATCGTTGCAGATTTAAAAACCATGGATGGGGGTTACCTGGAAGCTGAAATGATGGCCAAAGCAGGAGCAAACTATGTGGTGGTCATGGCCCGTGCACATGAAGAGACCATCAAATGTGTGGTGCAGGCAGGTAAAGATTTTGGGGCTCAAGTGATGGGCGATAACCTTGGATGTCCTGACATGGTTGCGGGAGCAAAATTTTTGGAGGACTTGGGCTGTGATTTTGTCATTCACCATATCGGATACGATGAGCGAAGAGGCATAGCCGCACAAGGGAAACGGATGCCTAGTCCCATGGACCAACTCCGGGAAGTGGTGGATGCAGTTGGGATTCCTGTGCAGGCAGTTGGCGGTTTGTCGCTGGAGCAAGCCATTGCGTGTCCAAAATACGGAGCTCCTTTAGTGGTATTGGGGGCACCTTTAACCATCGATGCCGATGCCTTTAAAACTGCTGACGGCAATTTGGAAGAATCCCTGCGTATGATCTGTCAGGCAATCCATGCATACGGAGATATTCCCATCAAAAAGCAAATTATTCTATGAACCCAGCTTTAATGCAGTAGCCATGTCACTAGGAAATAAATCAAAAGCAGTAGTAAATTATGCCGAAGCCAAGGGCTCGGTAGAAATCAGAGAAATGGAAGTGCCTGTCATTGGGGGAACAGATGTGTTATTGGAGGTTTCCAATGTGGGTGTATGCGGAAGCGACCTACATCAGTGGACATCTGATCATAGCTGGCCCGTTAACTACCCAGTGGTACTAGGCCATGAATTTGGTGGGATCATAGCCGATGTTGGTGATCAGGTTCAGGGTTGGAAAGTTGGGGATAGGGTCGTAAGTGAAACGGCCGCCGTAATTGATCCGCTTAATCCCATGAGTAAGATCGGACTATATAACTTGGATCCAACTCGTAAGGGCTTCGGCTATGGTGTAAACGGAGCCATGACCCGTTATGTTAGGGTGCCATCGCGATGCCTTCACCATGTTCCTGAAAATGTACCTTTCGAAGAGGCATGTTTAACAGAGCCGTCTTGTGTGGCTTACAGTGCCGTGGTAGCCAATTCCCATGTGAAACCCGGTGATCGAGTATTGGTTATCGGACCTGGAACGATAGGTATTCTATGTGCCGTGATGGCCAAATTGAATGGGGCCGAAGTGGCCATATTAGGGCTTGAAGCCGATCGGGGAAGGTTGAAAATAGCCGAGCAATACGGTTGTATTGGCCTGGTAGGGAATGCCAACGAATGGGCAAGAAGTTGGGATGGTCTGGGTGCCGATTTGATTGTGGATGCAGCCGGACACAGCAACACACTGCAAATAGCCATGGACTTGGTAAGACCAAACGGGCAAATAACAAAAGTTGGATGGGGTAGACAACCCTGTAATTTTTCCCTAGATCCAATAGTTCAGAAAAATGTACGGCTGCAGGGCAGTTTTAGCCATAACTGGCCCATGTGGGAAAAGGTAATCGCCATGATGTCCTCCGGGACCTTGAATGTAAAGCCAATTATTGGAGGAGTGTGGCCCCTTGAATCCTGGCAAGAGGCGTTTGAGAAAATGTACCACGGTGAGGTAGTGAAAAGCGTATTAAAACCCTTCTAGCTATGCGACTTAAAGACAAGGTCATCGCAGTTACCGGCAGCACCACGGGTATTGGTAAGGCCATTGCCTTACGCTGCGTTCTGGAAGGAGCCAAGGTAGTTATCCACGGATTGGAGGAAGCCTGGGGAAAGGCAGTAGCGGAGGAGTTAGGGAAAGAAAATGCCGTATTGCATATCGAAGACTTGGCGGATAATGGGGCTCCGGAACGCTTAATTGAAAAAGCCATACAGAACTATGGGAAACTGGATGGACTTGTCAACAATGCGGCCATGGTTATTTCTTCCAATATTCAGGATACAGACAGGGCCTTTTTGGAAAAAGTTCTGGCAGTAAATACCGTTGCTCCCTTTTTGTTGATCCAGGCAGCACTACCCCATCTAGCTTCAAGCAGGGGGGTAGTCTTGAATATCGGGTCGGTCAATGCCTGGAGTGGCGAACCGAATCTATTGGCCTATAGCATTTCCAAAGGAGGCCTGATGACCATGACCCGGAATTTAGGGGATTCCCTTTTTCGGGAATATGGGGTGAAGGTCAATCAGATCAATCCAGGTTGGGTGCTTACCGAAACCGAGATTCAGCGGAAAAAGGAACATGGTCTTTCAGATACCTGGTATAAAGGACTTCCCCTCATATATGCCCCGGCTGGGAGAATCATATTGCCCAAGGAAATTGCAGCAGCGGCCATTTTTTGGTTGGCGGATGAATCTGGACCAATTAGCGGTCAGGTGATGGAGCTGGAGCAACATCCCATGATAGGAAGGAATCCTCCGAAGGATACAAGTACGATCAAATAAATTCTCAATCAACGTTAACTTATAAATTACGACTATAGATGCCCAAATTAGCAGCATTTCCCAAGGCGTTTATGCAAGCACTTTGCAAGGATGGGACCATGAAAATCAAGGAATGGGTGGATCTTGCCAGTAAATTGGAAATAGAGGGATTGGAATGGTATGCCGGGTTCTTGGAAATGGAAGAAAAAAGCCGCTGGCCGGAATTCCGTCAGATGGTAGCCGATACGGGAAAAACCATCCCCATGATGTGCTGCTCTCCGGATTTTACCCACCCTGACGCTTCTTTTCGCCAAAAGGAAATAGCAAAACAAAAAAACTGGATAGACATGACCCATGTATTGGGAGGGAACTTTTGCCGGGTATTGTCGGGACAAAAGCGGCCTGAACTGAGTATCGATGAAGGCGTAAAGTTGGCTGCGGATTCCATTTTGGCCTGTATTCCCTATGCGGCCGAGCGGGGTATTACGTTAATATTGGAAAACCATTATAAGGATGATTTCTGGGAATATCCCGAATTTGCCCAAAAAATGGATGTCTTTTGTAAATTGGTAGATCAGATTGATCATCCAAATTTTGGCGTAAACTACGATCCCAGCAATACCTTCTTGGCTGGAGAGGATCCATTGGAACTGTTAAAAAAAGTATCCCATCGGGTGGTAACCATGCATGCCAGTGACCGGTACCTAAAATACGGGACAATAGAAGATTTGCGTAACGAGGAAGGTGGTGCGGTAGGCTATGCCAAGCGACTTAGCCATGGTGAAATAGGCAAGGGCATGAATAATTATGATGCCATCTTTTCCGAACTGAGGCGGGTAGGTTTTGACAGCTGGATAAGCATAGAAGATGGAGTAGACGGTATGGATCAGTTGGTAAGGAGTGTTGCCTTTTTACAAAGTAAAATAGCTACCCATTGGCCAAAAAATTGACGGATAGTTATAAAATTTAATTTCACCCATCAATACCCTCATGGCTACTTCCTGAGGGGTTTGAATTAAAAATAAAATCCATGAAATCGAGCCTATTATACGATTGTAAATCCGAACTTACAGAATGCCCTATTTGGCATGCCGCATGGAATAGTTTTTTGTGGGTGGATATAGAAGGGGGGTATTTATATCGGTACAACCTAGAGGACAAGCGGGTTACTTCTTGGGATTTTCCTCATCGGCTTACCCTTGTTGTCGAAACATCTTCCGATAAGCTTTTATTGGCCTTGGATGCCAAGCTGGCATTATTTGATCCCATAACGGAATCTTTGGAATGGCTGGTAGACCTTTATCCCGGCAATACCTCCTTACGATGTAATGACGGAGCCTGTGACCCCCAGGGGCGGCTTTGGGTGGGGACGATGAGTCTGCAGATGACGCAGGGAGTAGCCGCGCTGTTTCGCCTTGACAAGGACTTGGTTCCTAAAGAAATGGTTTCCAATGTGACCATTTCCAATGGACTTAGCTGGTCTTTAGACGGAAAAATCATGTATTACATTGACAGCCCGACCCAAAAAGTACAGGCATTCCATTTTGATTCCCAAACCGGTAACATCAGATTCAAAAAAGATGTGATCTTAGTTCCTGAGAAATTTGGAACTCCCGATGGTATGTGCATGGATGAAAACGGAATGCTGTGGATTGGCCATTACGGTGGATCAGGGATCTTTTGTTGGAATCCTGAAACAGGCAAATTAGTCGATAAAATAGAGGTTCCTGCCCCACATGTTACTTCTTGCGCCTTTGGTGGACCACAAGGGAATCAGCTGCTTATTACCACTGCCCGAGAAAACATGAGTGACGAAAAACTGGAGGAATATCCCCTGAGTGGCTCGGTCTTTATAGCGGAAATGCCTGTAACAGGAGCGCCTGTATTCTCATGTAACATTTAAGGCAAACGTAACAGATGCTCCCGGCAAAGGATCACCCTTTTCATCCGTCACTATCTCTGAAACGGTCACCTCCACGAATTGGGAAATTTCAAACCTCATACTAATTGACTTGTCTTAATTTCTTACGTATAGCTCATTTCGCGCTACTCTAAACCCCTTCTACGTAACGTATTAGGATTTTTTGTTTTTGGGGGACAGTATGGGGGACACTTTTCCAGACAAAAAGCCAAAAAATTAGCCGCAACCCCTCAACTATTCTACCCCCGGGTAGGTTAAAAATAAGACTTTTCTTTTGATGACGCCGCGCGTATTTTGGTGGTATTGCCCAATCTACCCCTCCACTTCACAAAAAAAATGATACCCCCCTAAAACGGAGAGAATTTTTAAACTTTTAACCTAATTAACCCTCAAAATCAATTAAAGCAATTTCTACCACTAAATCCTTTCTCTTTCTAGATAGACTAAACCGTATCCATTCAGCCTTTGTATCTGACAAGATCAAAAATCATTGAGAGAATCATTTGATTCACAATTTAATCTGAAGAATTGTTTAGCTTATGAAAACATTAGTGGAGACCAGAACCCACTTTAAAAAACGGCCTGCCCCGATGGGTTATTTCGGGGGACGTATCTGAAAAGCCTTATGAGTAGGGAAACAATTAAATTCTAAAAAAAATGAAAAAACTTCTAACAATCACACTAATTACTGTCTCATTAACTTGCTTTTTTTGCATGCAATGGAAAGCAAGGAGCGACTACACAGGATTTTGAAAAAAACGTAGCGACAGCTAAAAAGTTATTTGAGTTACATGCTCAAGAGGACTGGGAAAGCCAAGCAGAACTTTTACACAGCGACGTAAAATTTCACCCTCCTGTTTACGGATCTACTCCCGTTGGGAAAGCTGAAGTGCTAGAAAGCATGAAAATGTATCACAAACTTTTCGATAATATTAAATATAAGGCAGATAGTTGGCTTCCCGGTGTTGACCCAGCTACACTTTTGCCAGATGGTAGCGTAAGAACCTACGGTACTTGGACAGGTATTCACACTGAAACAAAAAAGCCATTCAAGTTAACATCATATCATTCTATGCATTTTAAAGATGGAAAAATTATTGAAGGAGGTGATTATTTCGACGTTACGGGGTTTATGGCTTCTTTTCAATCTAAGGATACTGTAGCTTCAGAAAAATAATATTTGAAATTTTAAGTTTGGAAAAAATACGACTAAGACCTCTAATGGTAGGAGTTTCTTTTTGTTCCTACATTTAAACAACGAAACTCTCTAAGCTCCATCCATTTGCATTAGAAAGTGTAAATCGTCAGCAAAAAGTGGACTGATAAAACACGTGAAGCTAGTGATGAAGTAGCAGAACTGCACAAAGAAAACCAGCGGTTAAAAGAGATTGTGGCAGATTTGGTTAAATGTATTTCGACTTTGCTTCTTGAAGACTAATCTAGGTTGTGTTTAAAAAAAAAATAACCCAAGTATCCGCTAAAACTGATACTCAAAAACTAGGGGACCTTTGAATTTGGGTGAAATTCAAAATCAAGGGGGAGTAAAAATCAACAGCTGATAAAAATGCAAAAGAGGCTAAGTGTCGAATTGTCACCTACCTTCAATAGCTAATTTAGCTGAATAATGATTAAATTCCTCTTATCTTGGTCAGGGGCTTTACCCAATTCAATTTTGGTGCTCTCCAATTTATTTTTTAACTTTTAACATACTAATTCTAAACCCAATCTTCTATGAATAACCAATTTCTTCGCCCCTTGATGAATTTGGGGCTAGTACTTTTTATCGCCTTCACATTTTTCTCCTGTCAAAAACCCACCGAAACTACTGTAGATGTCAAGGCTCCATCTTCTACCTTGCTCAAAGATTACGTCCATGCGCCGGATTCTACTTTTCGCTACGAAATTGTACATTCCGCAACTGGAGAGAAAGCAGACTATTATGTATTGAAAATGTACTCCCAGCACTGGCTGACTTCCGATCTTGTGGATAAGACTGAATGGTGGCATTGGGTGTCGATCATTGTCCCAAAAAACACCCCACACAAAACAGGAATGCTCTGGATCGGCGGCGGAAGTACCAATTCCAAAATGCCCGATCAACCAAACCCTTTGATTTTAGCAGCATCCACTCAAACCAATTCGATTGTCGCAGAGATCCACAATGTGCCATTTCAGCCGATCACCTTTGCCAATGATACTTTTGGAGAGCGATACGAGGACGAAATCATCTCCTACGGTTGGAGAAAATTCCTCGAAGGTGGCGCCAAAGATGAAGATGCTATCTGGCTGGCACGCCTGCCCATGACAAAAGCTGTTAAACTAGCTATGGATGCCATGACCGCCTTGGTCAAAGACAAATACAATAAGGAACTAAAGAGTTTTGTAGTCGGTGGCGCATCCAAAAGAGGCTGGACTACTTGGACTACAGCAGCTGTCGATGATCGCGTTGTAGCCATCATCCCGGTGGTGATTGACTTGTTAAACCTTGTGCCTTCGTCTAAGCACCACTGGAGAAATTATGGATTTTGGGCTCCTGCGTTGGGAGATTACGTCCATGAAGGGGTGATGGACTGGTTGGAAAAACCGGAGTTAAAACGAATGATGGAGATCACAGAGCCTTATTCCTTTTTGCCAGCGTACGATATGCCCAAGCTACTGATCAATGCTGCTGGAGATGAGTTTTTCCAACCTGACAGCTGGAAGTTTTACTGGGATTCTCTTCCGGGTGAAAAGCACGTGATGTACGTCCCCAACTTTGGGCATGATGTGGGAGATTCGGATGCGATACCCAATCTGATATCCTTTTATAAGTCGGTTTTAAACAATGCTTCAAGGCCTATATATGAATGGAAAATTGAGGGAGATAAAATTCGAGTGAAAACCGATCCGAAAAATCGACCGGTCTTAGTTAAACTCTGGTCCGCCTACAATCCGATTTCTCGAGACTTCCGAATCGATGTCTTTGGCCCAAATTGGGTAGCTGAGGAAATTACCTTACCTGAAAACGGACAACTGGATGTGTTGATGAAAACTCCTGAGGAGGGATTTAGAGGTTACTTTATTGAACTCACCTATGAAGGCACAAGCCCGCTTAAAGTAACCAGCGGAATAGAGGTATTACCTCGAGATTATCCATTTGAACCCTTTGTTCCCAAAAAATCTGCTATGGTTTCCTCGAATTAACCAATTGTAAAAAAGTAAGTGGCAGGAGCTTCTTGCCGCTTACTCTTCACCATTTACAAGGCTGACCATAAAGCAGCTATTGCTGATTTTCTCCATTTTTCTATTCCTTTCTCCAATTAATGGTATGTCTCAAATCCCGGCAAACTTCGACAAAGACAAGGTTCACAGTTAAAGAATATGGTTGAGGACAGTACATTACGTATGGACGTTCATTCCAGTGATAGACTTGGTTGTTCGACCTTGGATGTCTTATCTGTATGGTCAGGCATCACTGAACGAGGAATAGTCATTGAATGTAAAAACCTTCGGTGTTTAATCCGTTGGAATTGGTGGTTTTGATTTTTTAGCCGACCCTTACTCTTCAATTCGAGCTGATTTAGAGGGGCTGAATTTTTTTTCCCGAACAGCTGTGCTTCAATTTTTAGATTTTTCAGATAAAAATCATCCAATAATTTAGTTTAAACTCTAATTATTTCAACTTTTTCCAAAAAGGGCAAAATCGCTTTTTAAATTGTATAAACGCGATTTAATCCCGTTTTTCAAAATATGTATCAATACGAATCAATCGGGAGCGAACCTAAAAAACACGAAAAAATTAAAAAAGCAGGAAATTGGCTACTTATTTTAAAGCAAGCTTCTCATAAGGCGTTTTGGTTATTTTTTTTAGGAGGGGAGTCACGGTTTTCCCCTCCTTTTTTTCTAAACTAAAGTCCAAAACGATTTTCCCAGGGAGCAAAGATGAAAAAAAGTGTGTTTCTCTTATTCCTAATTCTAGCTTGGCCCAGTGGCTCGGCATTGATGGACAAGCTAATTTTGACTCCCGACGCATGAAGAGCGCCCGATTCATCAACGAAATCAACGAACACTACCTTGCCCAAGCGGGGAAAGAACGGATTTTACGAAACAAAAAGCCGGAAGGCAAACGCTATGTCTTCTATAAAATCCAAGCCTAAGTCCTCGATTTTTTAATCAAATTCTTCCCTTCTTTTGGAGGTCTTCCTCGAATATAGCCGTACTTTTATAGGGATTTTTACAACCCATGTTCGATAAATTACAAAGCCTAAAAGATCGATTTGAAGAAGTAGGGAAACTCATCATCTTGCCGGACTCCATGTCTGATATGAGTGCCTATGCCAAGCTCACCAAGGAGTACAAAGACCTGGAAAAAGTCGTTGGAGTAGCCGATGCCTATACCCTCCTTCTTCAAAATATCGATAGCTCCAAAGAAATCTTAGACAAAGAAAAGGATCCTGAGTTTCGAGAAATGGCCAAGGCGGAATTGGACGAGCTGCGTGAGAAAAAAATCGAACTCGAAGAGGAGCTGAAGCAGCTACTCACCCCCAAAGACCCGAACGATTCCAAGGATTGCATCCTAGAAATCCGCGGAGGTACCGGAGGGGATGAGGCAGCGATTTTTGCAGGGGACCTCTTCCGAATGTACGAGCGCTTCTGTGAGATGCAAAACTGGAAGCTTACCGTTCTGGACTTGACCTTCGGCTCTGCAGGGGGATACAAAGAAATTATCGCCACGGTGTCGGGAGCAGATGTGTATGGCATGCTCAAGTACGAATCGGGTGTTCACCGCGTGCAAAGGGTACCCGCTACCGAATCTCAAGGACGTGTGCATACCTCAGCAGCTTCCGTAGCCGTGCTTCCCGAAATGGATGAGGTGGAAGTGCACTTGGATATGAACGAGATCCGCAAGGATACCTACTGTTCCTCCGGTCCTGGAGGGCAGTCGGTCAATACGACCTATTCGGCGGTGCGATTGACGCACAATCCCAGTGGGCTGATCGTGACTTGCCAGGATGAGAAATCCCAGATCAAAAACTTTGAGAAAGCCCTGAAGGTACTGCGTTCCAGACTTTATGAGATCGAGCTGGCCAAGCACAACGAAACAGTAGGTGCCCAACGTCGCTCCATGGTAGGTAGCGGAGATCGCTCCGACAAGATTCGTACTTACAACTATCCCCAGTCTCGTGTCACCGACCACCGAATCAACAAGACGGTTTACAACCTGCCAGATGTCATGGATGGGCGTATCGAAGAATTTATCTCGTCCCTTCGCATGGCAGAAAATTTAGAAAAAATGCAGGCGGGAGGAGTCGACTAGATCCAGGCCTTTGTAAAGAAGGAATTAAGCCCTTATATTGAAAAAAATCCCATCCCTAGTACTAACTAAGTTTACTTATGCTTATTGAAGGAGAAAGAGAGATCCAGCTAGTTACCTGGAGTGAATCTCATTTTCATCAGCTGTACCCGATTGCAAACAATCCCAAGATTGCCATGAACCTTCGGGATAGTTATCCACAGCCCTACACCATTCATGATGCACGGCATTGGATAGAGCACAACCAGAAATTTAACCCAGCACAGAATTTTGCCATTGAATTTGAAGGGCGGTTGGCAGGGGCGATTGGCGCCAATCTTGGAAAAGATGAACTCCGTACCAATATGGAGCTGGGATTTTGGATAGGCGAACCGTTCTGGGGAAAGGGAATTGCTACCGAGGCGGTTAAACTGTATACGGACTATATTTTTGACAAATTTGAAATACAGCGTATCTATGCGCAGGTCTATGACTTCAATGGGGAATCCATGAATGTGCTCGAAAAAGCAGGCTATATCCCGGAGGCCATCCTAAAAAAAGGATTTATCAAACGGGGTACAGTAGGTGATATTTTTCAGTATGTGCGGGTAAGAGGAGAGGAAGGATGAGAAGCGAGATACAAGAAGCAAGAGCTGAGACTAGTAAGCCTGGTGAAATAAGAGACTAGTTTTCCCCACTTCATCATTTTTCGATCGGCGTTCAGCATTCTACATTAGTTTTCAATCCGTATTTCGTACTTTATTTTAATCCTATGAAAACCCTTACCCTTCTCCTAATCGGAATTCTGATTTTTTCCTGTGGCCCCCAAGAGCGGGTGTCCAAGGAAGCCTTTGATGATGTCCAACGAAACAACGAGGTCAAGCGAATCACAGAAGTAGAGATCTTGCAGGAGGCTATGTTCTGGGGTGATTCCATCACCAAAGAAGCCCAAGCCCAGTTGACGGCCCAGCTCCAGCAGGCCATAGCAGCGAATGGACACTCCGGAGCAATCGACTTTTGCCAAGTCAATGCCTTGCCTATTTTAAAATCTATGGAAACGAAATATGCCGTGACCCTCCGACGAGTTGCTTCCCGGCCCAGAAATCCCCTCGATGCACCCGATGCGGAGGAAATCCCACTGCTTGATGCATACAGCTACAATGCAGAAAATAATATTTCCAGTAATCCCAGCATCCAAAAATTGCAGCAGGGAGAGGTATTTCTCTACACCAAACCCATCGTCATCACCAATGCCTTGTGCTTAAGTTGCCATGGAGATTCCAAAAAAGACATTGCTCCAGAAACTGCCGCTAAACTGATGGAGCGCTACCCTCAAGACAAAGCTACAGATTATGCCCTAGGCGAGTTAAGAGGCATGTGGTCCCTACGCCTACCTAAAAAAGAAGTAGTCATAAGGCTTTAAGCGCTTCCCCATCCTTTCAACTACTGTTTCCGTTGCGATTAATTTTTTAGTTTAGCAGAAGATGATTTTTCAAATGCTACCAACTTTTGTTTGCCATTTATCAAATGGCTTGTGTTAACCTAGAGAAAATTTGTATTTTCATGGGCATGTCGCTACAGCTGCCCAAATGAAAAAAATTCTTGGCCTTTTTTTGGTGATTTTAACGAGTTCCCAGCTCAACCCGGCTCGGGTATTTGATCCCTATACCCAAAAAATCGGAGGAACACCTGTTTCCTTTGACATGACCCCAATTCCTGCCGGCAACTTTTGGATGGGGAGTGAAGACCCTTCTTTTCCGGATCAGCAGCCCCTACATGCCGTGCAACTTGATGCGTTCTGGATGGGTACGCATGAGGTGACTTGGGAGGCATTTGAACTTTTTTTGGATAAGCAGTACGAACAAGCAATCACGGAGGGAGGCGTACCTGCACGCGTAGATGCCTTGTCTAGGCCCAGCTTACCCTATCTCGACATGACCTTTGGCATGGGAAAAGAGGGGAAGCCTGCTGTGGGCATGACGCAATACGGGGCTCTGCAGTTCTGCCACTGGCTGTACCTGAAGACAGGAATTTTCTACCGCCTGCCTACCGAAGCGGAGTGGGAATATGCCGCTAGAGCCGGTTCCAATGACCGCTTTTTCTTTGGAAACGACGCTGCAGCACTGGAGGAGTATGCCTGGTTTGCTGCCAACAGCAAGGGAAGCACGCAGGTGGTAGGAACTAAAAAATCCAACCCTTGGGAGTTGCACGATATCTATGGCAATGTGGCCGAGTGGGTGATAGATCAATATAGCCCGGATTTCTACGGCAAGTCTACTGCGACTAATCCCGTCAATCGAGGAACCAAACTTTACCCCCACGTCCTTCGTGGAGGAAGCTTTGCTAGTTCAGGGGCAACACTTAGATCCACCTTTCGGGACCGATCCGATCCGGCTTGGAAGCGAATCGATCCCCAAATCCCCAAAAGCCAATGGTGGTTTCCCGAAGCGCCCTTTGTGGGAATGCGGCTTGTTCGCCCCCTGATTCCACCGGCACCTGAAGAAATTTATGCCTACTATACGCAGGCACCAATTGTTGACTATTGACCTAAAACACACCTCTTATGAAAAAAACCCCTTCTCGCCGCGAATTTATGAAGACCTCTGCCCTACTGACGGGAGGCCTCCTCGTCCCATCCTTTTTAGTGCCAGGTGCCTATGCCGCACCCCAAAACCACCTCAAACTGGCCTTGATTGGCTGTGGTGGTCGAGGTACGGGTGCCGTATTTCAAGCCTTTGATACGGGTCATCCCATCAAGTTGGTTGCCATGGCCGATGCTTTTGAAGATCGGCTTGAGGGCAGTTACAAGCCTATTTTTGATAAGTATGGCAAGGATAAGGTGGATGTGCCCCAGGAGCGTCGATTTGTGGGTTTCGATGCCTACAAAAAAGCCATCTCTGAGGCAGATGTAGTGATTTTGGCCTCTCCTCCAGGTTTCCGCCCCTCCCACTTTGAGGAGGCAGTGCGACTGGGGAAGCAAATTTTTATGGAAAAACCCGTAGCCACCGATGCGGCAGGGATCCGGAAGGTGCTGGCTGCAGCGGAGGTAGCCAAGGCCAAGAAACTGAATGTAGTCGTTGGCCTGCAGCGTCACTACCAAAACAATTACCTGGAAGTTATGAAGCGAATACAAGACGGAGCCCTTGGAGATATAGTCGGGGGACAGGTGTATTGGAACGATGGAGGTGTCTGGGTCAAGCAACGCACCCCTGGACAAACGGAGATGGAATACCAGATGCGCAACTGGTACTACTTCAACTGGCTCTGCGGAGATCATATCGTGGAGCAGCATGTGCACAACATTGATGTGGCTAATTGGGCTAAAAATGGCTATCCGGTCAAAGCTGAGGGCACTGGAGGACGCGCCGTACGAACAGGTAAGGAGCATGGGGAAATTTTTGACCACCATGTGCTCACCTTCACCTATGCCGATGGCAGTGTGATTCACTCCGAGTGCCGTCACTTTCCAGGTGCTGCCAACCGTGTCGACGAGACCTTCCAAGGTACCCAAGGAAAAGCCTACCTAAGTGCAGGCAACCATGGTGTGCTCACCGATTGGAAAGGGAAGGTGCTGTATGACCACGACCGTACCAATCAGCCCAACCCCTACCAGCAGGAGCACGACGAGCTCTGGGCAGCTTTAGTCAAAGGGGAGTATAAATTTGCCGATGCAGAAAATGCAGCCAAGTCCACTCTAACTGCTATCATGGGTAGGTATGCTACCTATTCGGGCAAGGTGATGACTTGGGAGGATTCCCTCAACGGCAAAGTAGACTTGTTTCCTGATACGCTAGCCTGGGATGCCTTACCGAAGTTACTTCCTAACTCGGACGGCTACTACCCACATGCCATTCCTGGTAAAACTAAAGTAATCTAAGCCATGGAAAGGAGAGGATTTATAAAGAGACTGGGCCTGAGTGCTGCGTTTGTAAGTGCTGCTGGAACGCTTAGCCTTCCTTCTTTTGCGAAAGGGGAAAGGGCAGCTGCACCGTTTAAGATGGACTTTGCTCCCCACTTTGGCATGTTTAAGCAGCATGCACCGGGAGGGATAGTGGATGAACTACGCTTTATGGCAGATCAAGGATTTCGCTCCTTGGAGGACAACGGCCTACTCAAACGGCCTCTCGCCGAGCAGGAGCTGATTGGCAAGACCCTCGATGGGTTGGGCATGCGGATGGGGGTATTTGTAGTGGATGGAGGGGAAAACTGGAAAGTGTCGCTAGCCTCGGGTAAGGCCGAGTTTTTAGATAATTTTTTAGCTACCTGCAGGGCCTCGGTAGACGCTGCCAAGCGGGTCAATGCGAAGTGGATGACCGTGGTGCCGGGCTACTTTGAGCGTAACCTGCCCATTGGGGTGCAGACCGGGCATGTCATCGATGCCCTCAAGCGGGGAGCAGAGATTTTTGAGCCTCATGGGCTTACGATGGTCTTGGAACCCTTGAGTGATAATCCGGATCTTTTCTTACGCCACGCTGACCAAACCTACATGATCTGTAGAGCTGTGGGAAGCCCGGCCTGTAAGTTGCTTTACGATGCCTACCACATGCAGCGTAACGAGGGCAATCTAATTGCAACCATGGAAAAAACCTGGTCAGAAATTGCCTACATCCAAATAGGGGACAATCCTGGCAGAAAAGAGCCAGGTACGGGAGAGATCAACTATGCCAATGTGTTTCAGTACATCCATAAAAAAGGCTTTAATGGAATTTTGGGGATGGAGCATGGCAATGCGCTTCCTGGAAAAGAAGGAGAGTTGGCACTGATCGAAGCCTACCGGAAAGTAGATGTGAAATGAAGCATTTGTTCTTACTACTTGGTGCTTGGCTTTGGGCAACGGTAAGTTTCTCCCAAAGCCCCGAATGGAATCAATTTCAAACTCCAGGAAAAGCCTCTTTGAGAGGTCTGGCACCGATTTCTGATCAGGTTTGCTGGGCTAGTGGGAGTGGGGGTATTTGGCTTAAAACCGAAGATGGAGGACTTAGCTGGCAGACGGGTAAAGTTGCAGGTTTGGACACAGTGGATTTCCGATCCATTCATGCGGTTGATGCGAATCGGGCCGTGGTTGCTTCGGCGGGGCAGCCTGCGGTGATCTATCGTACAGAAGATGGTGGGAATAATTGGGGAAAAGTGCATCAGGAAGGCGGTGAAGCTTTCTTTGATGCGATCCATTTTGTAGATCCCCAACGCGGCTATGTATTGGGAGACCCAATTGGGGGAAAGTGGATGATTTTGGAGACAACAGATGGAGGCAAAAGTTGGCATTCCTTGCCTTCGCTACCTGAGGCCGTACTCGGGGAAGCTGCCTTTGCGGCTAGCTCTTCTTCCCTATTAGCTGATTCAGAGGGGCTGCTGTTTGCGACTGGGGGATCGATAGCTCGGCTGCACCGATATTCCTTTGCATCACAGTCATGGGCTGCACGCGAATTAAAGGATATGATCCAAGGGGAATCCTCGCAGGGAGTTTTTGCAGTTACTTCGATTCCAAGTTCTGGGGTTTTGGTTTTGGTAGGAGGAGACTACCTTAAGCCAGAAGTTAAAGATGGAAATGCGCTATTGGTGGTTTCTGGGATAGTTACTTTAGCTAGGATGAGTCCAGGAGGTTATCGTTCTGGGGTGGCGTATTTGCAAAACCAAGAATTACTGGTGGCAGTAGGCCCTGGGGGATCGGATTATTCAAGGGATGGAGGAAAAAATTGGCAGCCTTTTTCTCAAACGGGCTTTCATGCTGTCAAAGCGGCACCTGGAGGCGAGGTGCTTTGGACTTCAGGAAGTCAAGGTCGCCTTGGAAAATTAGTGTATTGATGAAAATTAAGATGAATTATTAAAATAGCGTCATTTTTTGAGGGGGTTTGTAAAAATAAATACAATTTTTTTAGGTGATCTGCTTTCAAAAAACAGAGACCATAGTATATTTAAATCAGCAAGTTTATTTTCTTATTTAATTCTTTCCTAGTTCTACTGTTATGTTTGAAATTATTCCTTCCATTTGGCTTATCAACGGCAAGTGTGTACGGCTTAAGCGGGGCGACTTTGCTACCGAGGAAGTTATCTCGCACAACCCGCTCGAGATTGCACAGGCCTTTGAGGGAATAGGAGTCAAGCGTGTTCATTTGGTAGATCTGGATGGGGCGCGTAGAGGAGAGCCAAAAAATTACAACATTTTGGAAGCCATTTCGGGCTATACCAACTTAGAAGTGGACTTCACTGGTGGAATTTCTACAGATGGAGACGTGATTAAGTGCTTTGAATTTGGAGCAAAAACAGTAACCATCGCTTCTGTAGCAGCCAAGTTTCCAGAGCGTTTTGCCCAGTTTATCTTGTCGTATGGTCGAGAAAAAATATACATGGCTGCCGATACCAATCCGGTTGATCATAAAGTCAAGATTCGGGGCTGGTTGACCAAAACTGAAATTGACTTATTTGACCATATCGATTTTTTTTATGAACGAGGGCTCAAGCATGTCAAGTGCTCTGATGTCACCCGAGATGGGGTAATGGAAGGCCCAAATTTTGATTTGTTCAAGGAAGTGCTGATCCGTTTCCCCAATCTTTACCTTGCGGCCTCAGGAGGTGTGCGTGGAATTGATGATTTTAAAAGACTTCGAGACTTGGGCGTTCATGCTGCCGTTTTTGGGAGAGCCTATTACGAAGGAAAAATCAGCTTAGCTAACTTGGAAGAGTTTATCAGTAAAGGATAAAATAAAAAACTGATCAGCCATAAAAAGAGTTTTTAGATGCTTTTTACTAAGATCATTCCATTCCTTATTTTCTGATCGAATCAATAGCTTGTTTTTTTGGGTATTTAAAGGTATAAAAAAGAGGTAT
>JAQCJI010000036.1 GCA_027593175.1 Bacteroidota bacterium
AGCAGATACTCCCAGTCTTTTGATTTCTTGAAGGGTACGATGCAAATGGGTGCAGGCCTCCACATGAACTGTTACGATCGAAGCACCTGCTTTTACAAAAGCCTCTAAAAACAATTCAGGGTTTACAATCATCAAATGGACATCCAAGGGCTTGGTTGCATGTCGATGGATCGCTTCGGTCACTGGTATGCCAAATGAAATATTGGGTACAAATATCCCATCCATGACATCCACATGGATAAAATCTGCCGCAGAGGCATTGAGAAGTTCTACTTCTCGTTGCAAGTATGCAAAATCGGCAGCAAGTATGGAGGGGGCTATTTGAGGATTCATTATCGGGTGAATTAGTTACAAATCAAGGTACAACTCCTGTTTTATCAAATATTAAAGTTTAACAAGTTTCCTATATGCAATTTCTTTGCCATCTAGCAGTTGAATAAAATAAATTCCTGAAGGCAGATTAGATAAGTTAAAAACATAGGCCTCTTGGATGGAGTTTCGCTCCCCTAATTTTTCTAAAACACTCCTGCCGGAGCTATCCAAAACTTGAAGGGTCAACCTCAATTCCTTCCCAAAACGAATGTTTAGTGATTCAGTTGTCAAGGGATTGGGATAGATGTTCAATCCTAATTCAACTTCTTCGTTCAAACCCAAAATCACACTATCATAAGCACTTTGGAAATTGGGTATCCCATATCCTAAATTTTGATCCGGGCTCGCATACTGACTTCCGCTTTTTAGAAGATTAGTTAACAATTCATCTTTGGTCCAGTTTGGCTTAGCTTCCCATAAACCGGCAGCAAGCGCGGCAATCTGAGGCGCTGAAAAAGAAGTGCCAGAAGCTGAACTAACTTGACCTGAACTACGGATTAAAATCGTGTTTTGACCAAAGGCAGAGAGTTCAGGCTTCACCCGTCCATCGGCAGTTGGGCCGCGAGAACTGAAGGAAGAGACCATAGTACTGCTGTTGACTGCCCCTACAGCAAGAATCCCTTGCGCGTCAGCTGGGGCAACCAAGCTACTGCTGCCTGCTGAACCATAATTACCGACACTGTTTACAACCAGTATTCCTCTTTTTGCAGCAATACTAGCTCCTCGAGAGATATAGGTGGTTTTTCCATCCAACTGCGCCTTGGTATAAGTCAAACTCGGCTCATCAAAATCAAGGTATCCCAAGGAACTGTTAATAATATCGACGCCCAAACTATCTGCATATTCAGCAGCACGAACCCAGTTTAACTCTTCTACAGGATATTCTGTGGCTACATCCTCCGTAATAGCAAAAATTACTTGAGCTTGATGGGCCCCAGCCACCAATGTTTCTGCTTGGTTTGCAAGGATCAAGGAAGCTACTTGCGTACCATGCTCATCATCCCGAAAGATATTCTTTACCCAAGGTCGAACCACATGGAGTTGACCCACAACTTGCTTGTTGATGAAAATATGCGAAAAAGCATTTACTTTATCCAAACCAGAGAACCCAGAATCAAAAATAGCTATGGTAATTCCTTTCCCTGTATATCCTGCTTTATGCATATCTGGAATTCCTAACAACTGATTTTGAAAATCATAGCCCGCAGCCTGCCGATAGCCTTCTTCGATCACCCATTTCTGTGGTCTAGAGTTAGACGTTTGAACCTCGGTACTGTTTCGGTTTCCTGCCCTTGAAATAAATCCTTTGGCTATCCAATCCACTTTTTGCACAAATGGCAGCCCTTCAATTTTTTTCTTACCTTCTGCATCAGTGACCACAACCGCTGCATTTAGCCATTTACTTACATACAACAGTTTTTGGCTATGAGAACTTATTCCTTGAATGTATGCGGCAGTGACGGGTAGGTCCAAACTATCCAAAGGGAATTTTTCCCTCAGTCTTCGTTGGAGGGCCTTTTCTGTTAGAAACTTACTTGGACTTGCTAAGGAATATTCCTCTTGGGGCTTAAACTTAAAAAATACGGCATACCGATCTTGAGCTACCGTTTTTGTGGTCCAACTAAAACAAAGTAAGAGTGCTAAAAAATAGGATGAATTAGACATGCAGATTAGGATGGTTCAGGTAATAAAACCTAGAAACTGCTCGAAGATACCAAATCGAAGCAACTAAAATACAACCTATAGGTGAGCAGCTGCGATTTATCATGGAAAGAAGAAAAGGAGATTTAATGCACCTCAACTTCGAGAGTGCTCCGAAAAACCCTTGGGTCTACCCCCAAGCTTTCTTACCTTCGCATTCCAAACAGGAAAGCCATGGCCTTAAAAACAAAAGTTAAAATCAATCGAATTACTAACCTCACAGATGCGCGGTATTGCTCTGGGATGTATGTCGATATTTTGGGCTTTTGCTTGGAAGAAGGGTCTCCGCACTATGTCTCTCCAACACGGTTTCAAGAAATTACAGGCTGGATTTCTGGAATAGATTACGCTGCGGAATTTACCGAAGGGGATGCTTACACCATTGAAAGGCTTCTAGCCGAGTATCCGGGAATTACCTGGATTGAATCGGGTGATTTAGACACATTGTTACAACTTAAATCTTTAGGGAAGAAATTGATTTACGCAGTAAAAATAGAAGAGTTGGAAACAATTCTTCCAAAGATCGATTTCTTTCAAGACCAGGAAATTACCTTACATTTAACTTCAACCAATAAATCGATATCAATTGATAATGAATCTATTATCAATATTTTTTCAAGTAAGATTACCTTATTTTTAGGAGCTGGAATCACGCCTTCGAATGCCAACTCACTTTGTGAATTGCCGGGACTTTTTGGATTTGCATTGGATAGTGGTGATGAGATCAAGCCAGGTCTCCGTGATTTTGACCAATTAGCAGCAATTCTCGAAAGTTTAGAATTGGAAGATTAAGTGTAGTCTATCCTTTAATTAATGGACGGTTCTTGATACTTAAAATTTTAACTATCCCAAAGATCAGTTAAGTGAAAAGGACTTTTTGGGCCTGTAAAAAAAGTACCATCCACAAAACGGTGACTAATTCCAATGGCTTGGAGTTGAGCCAAATCCCCTGCATCCAAGTTCACTTTGGTAGCAGCAAAGTTCTCTACAATCCGCATCTGATTTACTGATTTGGGAATTACGGCTATTTCTCTTGCAATGGACCAGGCGATAAGCACCTGCCCCAGACTCGCCTTGTGCTTTTCAGCTAGTGAGAGAATCGCCATATCTTCCAGAAGTTTGGGGTCATGTTGATGCTTTTCTGCTCTCGAATCCGGAGAACCCAAAGGAGAATAGGCAGTCACTAAAAGTTCATTTTCCTTACAAAATGCAACTAGCCGATCCTGAGGCAAATAAGGATGAAGTTCCACTTGATTCATCTCTGGACGCTGTCCTGGCAGGGCAAACAATTCTGAAAGCTTTTCTTTATTAAAGTTGGAAACACCGATATGCTTTGCAAGCCCATTTTTCTTTTGATCTTGCATCGCCACCCAAGTTTGGCTCAATGGCACATCTTGGTAGGTATAGTATTCTTCACGTTGGGTAGCAAAACCCACTCCTGCTTTGTAGGCGATGGGCCAGTGAACCAAATACAGGTCTACATAATCCAACCTAAGATCATCTAGGGTCTTTTCTAATGCAGGTCTCACATCTTCAAATCGATGTGCACTATTCCAAAGCTTTGAGGTGATAAAAAGTTCGGCCCTCTTCACAATCCCCTGAGCAAGTGCATCTGCTATCCCCTGTCCTCCTTCGCGTTCATTTTGATAGATAGAAGCACAATCGATATGTCTGTAGCCCGCTTGAATCGCCCAATAAACAGCTTTTTGAACCTCTCCAGGTTTACTTTTCCAAGTCCCTAGTCCAAGAATTGGCAGCTGATCCCCATTTTTAAAAGATAAAGTTTTCATGGTATAAAAATTAATTCCAAGATGCTATACGGTGATCAATAAATTAAAAAACTGCTTTTTTTTCAAGATATTTTTGAAAACGACTCATTACCCAGAGATGAAGTTGCGCCTGGGTATTCATGTAGATAAACCATGGGAGTCGGGGGGCAAACTCATGGATGGCAGAAATAATGTACTTGCTATCCAAAACCTCTCGAAATTCTAACCATCCATAATCGAATCTTTTTACGAGCCATCCTCCAGAAATGTAAAACAATTGCCTTTGGCTGTCGCTTCGATCGGGAACATGGGTAAGCTCTAGCATCGGTTCTTTGCCCCAAAGTAAATGAAATCCAAGGACTTCTGTACTTCGTAATTTACCTCGGATGATATACCGGAAAAAATAGGGTAACCAAAGTGCATAGCGTTCCGCTACCCATAGCGCATCGTGGCTCCCATAATTTTTCATGCGCTGCAAGGAACGAACCGTGTTTTTTAAACCTTTATTGTACTTAAAAGTCGGAAGCTTAGGTCTTTCAGTTTTAAATAAGGCAACATTTACAGCCGCTTCATACCCGAGATATTCCATCTCTTTTTCTTTGTATGCATAAGCTGGATTAACAACCATTTCATGTTTCAAGCTTTCTACTAAAGGGGATACGAGCTCTGGTGGTGTATTTCCAAAAAACCCTACCCAAAATTTTGAAAATCCTATAGAAAATACAGGGACAGAAAAAATAATCCGCTTTTTCCCCATGACCTTTGCCGTTCGTGCTAGCATATCACGGTAGCTCATCACCTCTGGACTACCAATTTCGATCACCTGATCATAAACCCGCGAATTACCAATACAGTTATTCAAGATTTCCAAAGTGTCTCGTAAGGAAATCGGCTGAGTTAGAGAATTTGTCCACTTGGGACACATCAAAATGGGTAATTTTTGGACTAAATTTTTGATCATATCAAAGCTAGAACCTCCGGGCCCTACGATTATGGAAGCCCTGATAGCGGTAAGTTTTGGAGTTCTGGAGCCAAGAGTTTGTTCAACTTCCAATCTACTCTTTAGATGGCGCGAAAGATTTTCTTCTGGTTCATCAGGAATCAACCCTCCTAGGTAAATGATTTGTTTAATTCCCGCTATCTCTGCTGCACGACTAAAATTATCTGCGAGGATGAGGTCCATATCTTCAAAACTCCCTTGATTTAATCGAGTGGAGGCGCTCATTGAATGAACCAAGTAAATAGCGACATCTACTCCAAGGAGGGCTTCTGCAGCGGAAGTGATGGAATAGAGCTCTACTTGCCTCCATTCCACTTGTGGATAGGGATTGGTGGCTGCCTTACCACGACTTAAGCCTACCAAGTTGTAGCGATCTTTGAATTGCTCAATAAACCAACTGCCAATATACCCACCTGCACCTGCTAAGGCTACAGTGATTTTTTTGGGCGAAGGGGTGCTAGAAGTTGTCATAAAAAACCTATGGATATAACCCTATTGGATGATAGAAAGTTTGGATTACCTTATTTTCTTGCCAATTCCAAGGCTTTGGTAGTGGTGAAATACTTGGTCATGGTATTGGGAATCTCCCATACTGGTAAGGTACCTGTTCGCAGGTAGTCTAAGTACTTGGCTGTCAGCTGAGCAAAATGCGCCTCATGCCCGTTGTGGTATTGGGCGGGCACGAGAATTTTGAATTCATTAGAAGGAAGCGCTTGCAGGTCAATACCGGGATAGCGCCCTTGAAGCTTAACCTTTACAGCTCGAGCCAATTCAATGGAATCCCCCTGAAGTAATTTTACATAAAGCACAGGTCGGTATCCTTCCTCTCGGCCTTGGCGAATGACCAAGTTAGCTTTGGTGCCACGCATCAAGCTGAAGTGGGTATCGCCAGTACCTTCTGGAGCCTGGAATTCCCACACTACCCGAACCTTGGCATGCTTTCCTCTCAGTGTATACTGAAATTCTCCATTGCTAAATACCCCGAGCTTATTATCATTTATGTATTTGGCCAAGTAATCCGGAAAAGAATCTTGTTGAGTGGCTTGTCGAAATTGATTCAAACTCAACGCTGTAGTCCATATTTTAGAGGCATACATCTGTATGTCAGTGGTATCGAGCACCTGATTGGGAAAAGCTTCCCATTGGATCAAATCCACCAGATGGGTGGTTACATCGACGATTCCAGTCCCTTCTTTTTCTACATCAAAAAACCAATCGGGGCGCACCAATGGAACGCCCGAAACAGATTTATAAAAATGATGCACCGACTCCTTGGTGATCGCAGGATCTGCTGCAGTCCCATCCTCTAATTCCCCAAAAACCTCCGAAATCATCGACAATTCCCGCTGAAGTAGCGTAGTAATTTCAAATCGTTCCGTCATCATATCGAGCAGTAGCACCTTATTCTGCTCAGCAATTTGGTAGGCCTTCTGTAGCTTTTGAAAGCCAATTGGGTTAATCACAAGTGGCTTATCTGCATATACATGGATTCCCTGGCGAATTCCTTCAAGAATGTAGTCTATTTTTTGATCGTTCTTTCCAGCCACCACCATCACATTTCCTGGCTTTTGGGCAAGCAGCTGCTCCAAATAGTCTGCACCGGTGTAGCGCTTAATTTCCCAGGCTGTAGGAGCTTCACTCCAGCTATTATAGCCCTGAATTCGTGCTAAATGATCGTTTAGTTCAGGGCCATCTGGAGCAAAAATGTAAAGCATCGAATCGACTCCTGGGTACATGGATTTGTGCACCAAACCCGCATGAAAATGTCCTGGATCAAGGGTCATGAACTTTATTTTTTCTCCTGGGCTTATCTTCATTTTTGTCAGTTCTTTTGAGCTACAGGACACACCAAGAAGAGTAATAAAAATCCCTAAAAGCAAATTTTTGAAAGACATGCGGAAGTAAGATTATTCGATTAACGATTGGCTAAGACTAAGTCCGTGCCCCAAGGTCCTCTTTGGCTTCGGTTTAAGTAGGTATTTGCTTCAGGATCGTTGACAAACTCCTCTTTCACGGAATCCCATTCCAGCTTACGGCCCAACTTCATCGCAATATGGCTAATCAAGCAAACCGAACAGGAACGATGTCCAATTTCTGCAGGAGATAGCAACTCTGTTTTCCCTTGGATGGCGTCCAGCCAGTTGCCATGATGGGAAGAACTACGGGTAAATCGCAATTCATTCTCTCCAAAAATAGATTGCAATAGTTTAGGATCAGAAGCATCCAAAGCCTTGGTATTATTCCCTGTAGCCACAGGGTCTGAAGTCGAAGCCACATAACTACCTCTTGAAACCCAGATCCATCCCTCCGATCCTTCGTAACGAATGCCATTCGGGTAGCTCCCTGAGGTGAGCACCATCACCCCATTGTCGTAGGTGGCCTTGACCATAAAGTCCCCATGCACATTCCATAATCCAAATCTTGGAAATTCGGCTAAGGCCTCAATGTACTGAGGCCCCACAAATTCGGTGTCCATGCCCCAGGCAGCAGAATCAAAATGATGTTGCCCCCATCCTGTGATCATGCCAGCACCGTAATTTTCGTGACGAAGCCACCCCGGTCGACTGTAATCGTGTTGGGGATGTACGCCAATCTCTGTGTAGGGCACTTCTGGAGTAGAACCTAGCCACATGTCAAAATTCAAATTAGCTGGTAACGGCATGGCAGGTGCTTCAGGACCAGGTGGATCACCCGGTAAACCTATTCTGACCGTATGCAGTTTGCCAATCCTCCCATTTCGCACCAATTCCGCCGCCAGGCGAAACTGCTCACTTGAACGTTGTTGCGTTCCTAGCTGCAGCACAACACCGGTTTTTTTAATCACTTCAACCAATTGCCTTCCTTCTCGGATTGTCAAAGAGGTTGGTTTCTGGAGGTAAACATGCTTTCCTGCCAAGGCAGCCTCAATGGCTGGTTGTGCATGCCAATGGTCGGGTGTAGAGATAATCACTGCATCGATATCCTTGTTTTTAAAGAGGTCTCGGTAGTCCACCACTTGTTTCACATCCAAATACGGACTTCCCATTTTTTGAGTGTAGTAGTCCTCAATGTATTTCTTTCCTTCGGCCATCCGCTTAGTATCCAAATCGGATAATGCCACTATTCGAGCAACATCATGCTTCCATACGCCCGGCAAATCATGATCCCGAGCGATTCTTCCACAGCCAATCTGAGCGATATGGAGCTTGTTGCTGGGTGCATTTTTCCCAAGAACAGATGCTGGAACAAGGGTTGGTATCCCAAAAGCTGCTGTAGCAAGGGCTGTTTTTTTCATAAAATCTCTTCTTTCCATAGAATTGGTATTTATTTCACAAAGGACTTCCAATAGTTTTCAGCTTCTTGAACACTTAATTCACCATCAAATACAAGCATCCTATACGTCAAACTGTATCGCTTACCAGGCTGTATTTCCCAAGAAGTGTGGCGAATGGGGCAAAATTCCACAAATACATTCCCCTTTCCATCGTATTGCCCAGGAGGCCAAACGCGAAGGGGTTCGGGATGTGCCTGATTAGTGGTATGGCTCATAAATAGGATTCCACTTTTACCTGAGGAATGATCCGATTGCCCCGTAACCAAGATCCAACGCGCGTTGGAACCATCAGCCGTAGTTCGGTTCTTCCCCTCTGAAGTAAGAATGGTACTGTTGGTATCTCCCCAAACCTCAGTCGCACGGAAACCAATTCCTCCCCCATAGCGGTAATCATCAAGTAAAATTCCTCCTTGGATGGAAGTTTGTAAGGTGCTGGTATAGTCCACAAGGTAGCGGCCCTTATCGGCAGGCTTTACCTTGATGCGAAGGTCTTCCTCCATCGCTATCCGCGCTTCTGCCGCTGCTTTTAGATCGATGTGATGCTGCCGAACTGTCAATTCAGCTGCGCCCCCAGCTTGTTTCTTGGATAGTACATGTGAAAAATCTACTCGACCCTTTTCATCCCCAAGATTCCAAAAATCCACCTCTTTACCTCCAATTGTTGCCCTTGCCCAAGGCCCCCAGATTCCGTAGTGATGGTAATGATCTGCTGGCTGTATCCTGCTCAATAGCTGCCCACTAGGCGATTGAATGGGGTGAATAAATCCAGACTTGCTGTAAGCTTCCTTAATTCCCGAGGGAACAGGCTCTTTGGTCATTTGGTAACGAAGGACCAGCTTTCCCTCCAAAAGAAAATCTGTCCCCTTAGAGGATTCACTAAGGGTAACTTCCTGAGAAAATGCTTGAAAAATAAAACCAAATGAAAAGAAAAAAAGAAGGAA
The DNA here is from genome assembly GCA_027593175.1 of Bacteroidota bacterium. Classification (GTDB taxonomy): domain Bacteria; phylum Bacteroidota; class Bacteroidia; order Cytophagales; family Cyclobacteriaceae; genus Algoriphagus. The sequence continues at coordinate 9,097 of JAQCJI010000036.1, forward strand.
GTCCCTTTTGAAACACATAAGAAATTTAGGTTATTTGGCTCTGGGATACAATATAGATTAAATTGATTTTAAATGTCAGCCTTGAATTCAAAAAATATATGTAAAAAATTACTGTTCGCACTCTCAATTCTTCTTCCAAAATTGACTATTGGTCAGGATTTAGCAATTGTACCTTTAACCCAAGCCTGGAAGGAAAAAATTGAAGAATTAGCTCCTACACAAACACGCTTTCCAAGCGCTTCACCAAAAAAAATTCTCCTTTTTTCACTACATACAGGCTTTGAACATTGGGTAATCCCCCATACCGAAGAAGTATTCAAAATATTGGGCTCAAAAACAAAACAGTTTGAAGTTACCTCAAGCAAAGACATCCACCAATTTGAAAAGGCAGCACTTTCGAATTACGATGCAATCATACTGAACAACACCTGTTCCAAGCCCGACCATCGCCATCTTTTTTGGGATCAACTCCGAACAGAATCCATATTGGACTCTGCACAGGTAATGATCAAGGCACAAGAACTTGAAACGAACCTCATCGAATTTGTTAGCCAAGGCGGGGGACTACTCCTACTCCATGGAGCAATTACCACCTTAAATAACTCCCAAAAATTCAGCGCTTTGGTTGGTGCTAGTTTTGATTACCACCCTCCGCAACAACAGGTGCAAGTTGAGGTTGAAAACCCCAGCCACCCTTTGGTAGCAGCATTTCCTAAAAAAGGTTTTTCACATGTAGACGAACCCTATTTTTATAAAAATGCGTATGCAAATTTGAACTTTACTCCCTTGCTTTACTTTGATAATGCTCGGATAAAAAGTCAACGAGCCGACCAAGAACTTAAAAGCGGCAAAACGTACCTTGCATGGATTCGCCCCGAAGGGAAAGGGAAGATAATGTACATCGCTCCCTCCCATAATGCCCAAAGCTTTGAAAATCCAGCACTACTTCAATTTTTCTTAGATGGCTTACAATATGTGGTAGGTGATGTCCGCTGTGATGAAACACCGCTCCAAAAAATGAATTAAATAGCAGCATTGGATTACCTATTACTTTGCTCTTCCTAATCCAAGTTTTTGCCAATGGGTAAATTTTTACCAACTTTAACCATGGAAAATGACAGCCTTGAATCCCTCAGTGCATTTTTAGAAGATTCTATTTTTCTACTTGAAGCCGATCAAAAAATAATAGCTGAAGAGCTCATGATTTCTGTTCCAAGCAAACCAATTCTATCTGAAGAACAGCAGAAAAATACATATTCAAGTAAAATTGAACATAAAGAGATTCAATTAACTAATTATCAAGAAACTAAATTAGATTTAATTGAAGATCTAATCCCTATAAAAGGTAATTTTTCAAAGGGTATATTAGTTTTACACGAGGAGTCTAGCCTAAGCACTGAAGTTATGGATATGCTCGTAAAAATGTTAAATGCCTGTGGCCATTCCATGACTGAGGTTGGTTTGCTTGCCGCAGAAAATTTAGAAAATCGAAGTATGGAAGAATTTAAAGCACTGAATGCCCATGTAGTGCTCAAGTTTGGCCGCATCAAACATCCCATCAACCAGCTCCCAATCATCTCGTATGAAATCCATACGGAAGGAGAAACGGAATACCTGTTTTCTGACGCGCTTACTTCCATTTCCGAGGATAAAGCATTAAAAAGACAACTTTGGGGGGCACTTCAACTCCTTTTCAACCTTAGCACAGGGACCAAATGAACGAGTCACAACTAAAATGGGCAAAACGGTTTAAATGGGTTAGTTTGGCAGAAGGCCTCTCCTTTCTATTGCTTCTCGGAATAGCCATGCCCTTAAAATATGGATTTGACATGCCTTTAGCAGTCAAATACTTGGGTTGGGCGCATGGGGCTTTGTTCCTGGTTTATATCTATTTGGTATTTCCAACAGCTGTAAGTTTAAAATGGAGCTTTAGTCGCACTTTTTTTGCGCTTGTGGCCGCAGTTTTACCCTTTGGTCCCTTTCTTTTTGACCGCAACTTAAACAAGAGCCCACAAACCAAATTTTGATATGGCCTTGATCAGCAAAAAAAAAATAATCTATCCAATAGGCGCGGGGCTAAGAAGCTACCTCACACAATACGGAAGAGAAGTAGACATCCCCATTCACTACCACGAACTACTCCGATACACAAATTCCATAGCACTTTACGATTCGAAGGAACAAGATACCTACTGGGAAACGGTCTTTTATGACCAAAGTGAGCGAGAGGAAATGAACCAAAATGTAAAGAAAATTTATGCCTTGCTTAAAGCAGGTGGAGATCTTTCGGTGATGGATCACTTGTATATTGATCGGATTGACCTCTGTGTCTATGGTAATACACAACCTTTTCGAGTGCGGATGGTCAATCGAATCAACGATAACTTTGATTACTTCTACATCAAAAATGCAGACGCATCACGGGTATATGGCTTGGAATTGGAGGATCTACTTTCCCCAAATCGAATTAGTTACCTCGTGCACCAAAATACGCTCATTGAGGAACACATTGCCGGAATTCCTGGGGAGAAATTTATGCGACTCTATATGACTGACCCCAACCTTAATCCCATTCGATTAGCGAAGGAGTTTGTCAAATTCAACGAACGTTGCTTTGTTCGCCTCCTAGGAGATATGCATTCATCCAATTTTGTCATCGATATAACTCCAGATTTCGAAGAAACACACTACCGCATTCGTGCCATTGACTTTGATCAGCAATGTTACGAAGGGAAAAAATCCATCTATTTACCGCAATATTTTAAAGAAAACAATGCCTTAATTCAATTGGGGATGAATTACATCACGCCTGAGTCCATGCATCAATACCAGCGTGAAGAGCGGTCCCTGATTGCTACCCGTTTAAAATCTTCATACATCGAATTGGAAGACATCCTTCAAACTATGGAAAATGACCACCTTGCTCCCCAATCCCATGTAGATCAGTTAAAAAACGAACTAGCTAAGCATTACAAACGCAAAGATTTTTTGAGTTGCCAATCGATGGGAGAGATTTTAAGAAAAAGTCTTTCCTTGGTTGCTAGATAAATGAAAAGATGAATCTTGGATACAAAATAATAAGATCATGAAAGACAACCGAATTGATTTTACCAATTTTCAGTGGATAGATTTGGAAAGCCACTAACTAGCTGAGCTAACAGAAATCATTAAACCCTACGATTTGAATCAACACCTTCTACAGGATTTAATACAAGTGGGTCACTTACCTAAACTGGAGAAAGTGGGTGAATTCAACTTCCTAATTCTACGCGCATTTAGTGCCAAACCAAACGGAAAACTTACTACCATACCTGAGCTAAGCAATAAGATTGGATTCTTTTTCACAGATGAAATCCTGATAACAGTACATCAAAAGTTGTTTCAATTCTTGGATGAAATTTCTGGACACTTTGAAAACCCGGAATCCCTCATCTTAAAAATTTCAGAAAAAATGCTTGCAACCTTTGAAGCACCTGCAAATTGGTTGTCAGAAGAAATGGATCATTTTGAAAGTGATGTTTTCCTCGGCCGTAAAAAACGATTCTCGGTAGAACAACTCTATTTTGCGAAGGCAAAAACCCGAGCCTGTAAAAAGGTACTTCACTTGACTCAAACCTTGCTGATGCACCTCACCGTACAGCATAGCAACGAAGCGCAACTTCAGGACTTAAAGGAAAGTGTATCCAGCCTAATTCTTCAGTTCGAAGATTTTTTGGATGAAGCCAACTCATTGCTGAATATTTACTTATCAAGTAACTCCCAAAAGACCAATGAAGTAATGAAGCTTTTGACTGTTTTTTCGGTATTTTTTCTACCCCTGACCTTTCTTGTGGGAGTTTATGGGATGAACTTTAAATTTATGCCTGAACTGAACTGGGAATATGGTTATTACCTCACTTGGGGGGTGATGCTCAGTATTTCAGCAGGAATTTTCATCTGGTTTAAACTTAGGAAAATCATTTGAGGTGAACTAACCGAACAAAAAAACCTCCGATTGGAGGTTTTTTTGTTTTAATTTAAGAAGAAAATTAATTGACCAAACGTCTTAGGTACGCACCATACCCACTTTTACCGAGTTTGGTGGCAGCCTCTAGCAATTTTTCTTTGCCGATAAACCCATTTCGGTAGGCAATTTCTTCGATACAACCGATTTTCAGCCCTTGACGCTCTTCGATTACTTCTACAAACTGAGCGGCTTGCAACAAGGATTGGTGGGTTCCAGTATCAAGCCAAGCTGTACCTCTATTCAAAATCGCCACCTTAAGTTGCCCTCTTTTAAGGTATTCATTATTTACATCGGTGATTTCTAGTTCCCCGCGAACACTTGGTTTGATATTTTTTGCTATTTCCACCACCTCATTGTCGTAGAAGTACAATCCTGGAACCGAATAGTTTGATTTAGGCTGAGCAGGCTTTTCTTCAATAGAGATGGCTTTTTGATTGGCATCAAATTCCACTACCCCGTAGCGCTCCGGATCAGTGACGTGGTAAGCAAAGACCACTCCTCCATCGGGATTCGTATTTTCCTGTAAGGTTTTGTGCAAACCTGAACCGTAAAATATATTATCTCCTAGCACAAGGGCCACTTTATCCTTTCCGATAAACTCCTCACCTATAATAAAAGCTTGGGCCAAACCATCTGGGCTAGGCTGAACGGCATAGCTAATTTGACAACCCACATGCGAACCATCACCCAACAGCTTTTGAAATGCAACCGAATCCTCAGGGGTAGTAATGATCAAAATTTCCTGTATTCCTGCCATCATCAAGACGGACAAGGGATAATAAATCATAGGTTTGTCATATACGGGCATGAGTTGCTTACTCACTGCAATAGTAAGGGGATACAAGCGTGTTCCGGAGCCCCCTGCTAAAATGATTCCTTTCATATAAAAAAGATTAATTACAGCCCAAAGCTACCAAGGTTCATAGATTAAAAAAAATCAGATGAAATACAGACTCAAAAAGCATAGTAATAAACTTTCTATGCAACCTATGGAATACATGAATCTCTAAATTTTTAAAAAGAAAAAAACAAGGCAGGGGGAGTTTCTAGTAAGTAAGTTGAAATACTTGAACAATAATGGCTAAAATCAACTTGAAAGGATAATTTTAACCTCAAATTAAAACACAAATGAAAACTAGATCTCTCTTTTTTTTCTGTTTGGCGAGTCTCTCCATTTTATCATGCAACCAACAAGAAATCAAGTTCACTCCTAATACCTTAGAGCAATTCCGGCCTGGCTACCACTTTAGTCCTGCCAAAGGTTGGATGAACGATCCCAATGGCTTGATCTACATCGATGGGGAGTATCATCTATTTTTCCAGCATTACCCAGATAGCACCGTTTGGGGCCCTATGCATTGGGGCCATGCGGTATCCAAGGATCTGGTAAACTGGGAAGAACTCCCCATTGCTCTTTTTCCAGATAGCCTTGGCTATATTTTCTCGGGGAGTGCCGTGTATGATGAAGAAAATAGCTCCGAATTAGGCAGTAAAGAAAATCCTCCTTTGGTAGCTCTCTTCACCTACCATGATCCTACCCAGGAAAAAGAAGGTGCTCTTGACTTTCAGTCTCAGGGACTGGCCTATTCCTTGGACAAGGGAAATACCTGGAGCAAGTACGCCACTAATCCAGTACTTCTTAATCCAGGTTTTCGTGATTTTAGAGATCCAAAAGTCACCCAGATTACAAAGGAAAATGGACAAAAGAGTTGGCTGATGACCCTGGCTGTTAAAGATCAAGTACACTTTTACGAGTCAGCCAACCTAAAAGACTGGTCACTTTTGGGAGAGTTTGGAAAAGGAATTGGTGCCCATGGTGGAGTCTGGGAATGCCCTGATTTGATTCCCATGAAAGCCACCGATGGCAGTCAAAAGTGGGTACTTCTCGTCAGCACGAATCCAGGTGGGCCACAAAAAGGCTCTGCAACCCAGTATTTTATAGGGGACTTCAAGCAGGGTAAATTTACTCCTGACGACAGTCTACTACGCTGGTTGGATTACGGTCCAGATAATTATGCAGGGGTGACTTGGTCTAATCTTCCGAAAGATCAAGATCGAAACCTCTGGATAGGATGGATGAGCAATTGGGACTATGCGCAAGTTGTGCCTACTTCGACGTGGCGGTCAGCACTGACGATACCCCGTGAAATCAATCTTTTTGAGGTAGACGGGACCTTGCTTCTGAAATCTTCTCCAGCCCGAGAGTTGGAAAAACTACGGAAAACGACCTACTCCATTTCAAAAACCGAGTCCCTTCTTCCATCTACCTCCATTGAAATTCTTGCCGAAGTGATAAGCGACGAACTGTTTTCCTTGACCTTTTCCAATGAATCAGGTGAGGAACTATCCATTTCAAAGGAAATGGGCTTGGTGACCATTGACCGCCGGAAAGCGGGGAAAACAAATTTCAACCTTGATTTTGCAGCTGCTCATTCTGCTCCAATGTCTTGGAAAGCAGAATCAATCCGCATTTTCTTGGATGCTTCTTCTATAGAGCTATTTGTGAACGAGGGGGAATTGGTCCTGACCTCTACCCTATTTCCTTCCTCACCCTGGAGTAAAATCAAAATCAATCATGGATTGGATGAGGTTCAGCTAATTGAACTCTTCTCCAAATAACCACTTTTTGGAGGATAAAGGAAGGTTGATATACAAAAATTAGCAGCTACTACTCTAAAAATTGGGACTCATCTAATGCTTGACATCTTAGCCTAGTCAATTGATTTTCAATTTCTTAGCTTTTAAAAGAAAAAATAAATTCAAAAAAGTTTCTATTCAAGGGCAATTTTTCAATTGATTTTCATTTGTGCCATCTCGAAAAAAAGCCGTATCCTTGGAGATAGAAAGACATAGCAAAAGAAAAAATTACCTATTCGATATCCTAGATGAGGATTTAATGTTCTTAAATAGAATTAATACTTCAGTAAGAGAAATCCACACCAAAGACTTCTCTTTATTTAACTAGTTATCCTATGAAAAAAGAGTCTTGGGGCTCGCGAATGGGTCTTATCTTGGCCATGGCAGGCAATGCAGTAGGTCTTGGCAACTTCCTTCGTTTCCCTGTTCAAGCCGTACAAAATGGTGGAGGTGCTTTTATTTTACCTTACCTTATCTGTTTTCTCTTGATGGGAATCCCACTCCTATTCACCGAATGGAGTATTGGAAGATTTGGGGGCAAGTTAGGCAACCATAGTACCCCATATATTCTAGACTCCATTAATAAAAAGTGGTATTGGAAATATGTTGGCGTATTTGGAATATTTACCAACATCGCGGTCGTCGCCTACTACACCTACATCGAATCGTGGACCTTTGTCTATGTGGTTCACAGTGTGATCGGAACCTTTACTGGGATGAGCAAAGAGGCGGTTAGCTTATTTTTTGACCAATACGTACAATTTTCTGGTTCGGATTTCGGAATCCCGCTATTTCCGGTGCTAGCCTATGTTGCCGTCTTAGGAGTGAATATGTACATTCTTTCCACAGGCCTTGGAGGGATTGAAAAAGTAGCCAAAATAGGGATGCCTTTACTCATTCTATTTGGTGTTATTCTAGCTATTCGAGGATGGACCATGGGCAATTCCTTTGCCTCGGAAGAATTTCCGGATGCAAATGCTTGGGATGGAATCAACTTCTTGTGGACTCCTCAGTATACTTCTTTGGCAGACCCAAAAGTTTGGTTAGCCGCTGCAGGGCAAATATTCTTCACCCTATCCGTCGGTATGGGTTCTATTCAGTGCTATGCCTCTTACCTGAAGGAAAATGAAGACATTGCCCTCAACTCAGTTACGGCAGGCTTCACAAATGAGTTTGTGGAAGTAATCCTTGGAAGCGCGATTGTTATCCCGATTGCAGCAGGTTTTCTTGGTTTGGATTGGGTCTTGCAAAATGCAGGCTTTGGAATGGCATTTCAAACCATGCCATACTTGTTTCAGCAATGGGGGCCTTTGATTGGAGCCTTTGCAGGTATATGCTGGTTTGGCTTGCTCTTTTTTGCCGGTATCACCTCATCCCTAGCCATGGGCACCCCTTGGATGGGCTTCATGAAAGATGAATTTGGATGGGGTAAAGTAAAAGGTGCTGTATCCTTTGGATTGATTGGTTTAACAATGGGACTACCCACCGTACTTTTCTATCAATACGGATATTTTGACGAATACGATTATTGGGGTGGTACGGTCAGTTTGGTTATTTTTGCTTTTTTAGAGACTATTCTATTCACTTACATCTTTGGAATGAAGAAGGGATGGGCGGAAATTAACCGCGGGGCGGATATCCGTATCCCAGGCATTTACAAGTGGATCATGACCTATGTTACCCCTGTGTTGCTATTCCTAGTACTTATGGGCGCCTTGATTACTCCAGCAGGTAACGATTGGGTGGGAGCCATATCCAAATTGGTATCAGGCGAAGGATGGGGACTCGATCCGAATTCTCTCATTGCCAAATTAAACTTTGTAGATTTGAAAGCTAAGCTAGTTGCCAATCCTGAAAATGCCGAATTTATTAAAAAGAAAATGCTATTTTCTGGATGGGCACGTATTCAATTGGGTGCCCTATTTTTATTGATCTGTGGCATCGTTTGGTATTCTTCACAATTACGAAAAAAAGCGAGTCTATGAGCACTTCCGCATTAATACTATCCCTAGTCACACAAGGCATCGTCCTTAGTGTTACCCTGTATTGCTTCTATCTTGTTTTGAAGAAGCCAAATACAGATAAAAGCAATTGAAGGAATTATATATTCTTTCCGTTTAAAAAACTAAAAAGGCCAGCTACATAACTGGCCTTTTTGGTTTCTGATCCTCCAAGTCAAGTTCCCGAAAAATATAGCTAAATCATCTTTAACTCCCCGAATACCATCGTGACTATATTTCTTTTTATTGCAGTCTTGATTCTACTTTTCAAGACCTTCAAAAGTACCATCATCGCTCTTTCAGTAATCCCTTTAGGAATGGTGGGAGCCTTAATTGCTCTTTGGATCACGGGCAACTCTCTTTCCTTCGTTAGCTTGATTGCTCTGGCGGGGATAGAAGTAAAAACCTCGATCCTCTTGGTGGATTTCACCAATCAATTGCGGAAAGAGGGGATCGACTTGAATACTGCAATTCAAAAATCTGGAGAGACAAGATTCTTACCGATAGTACTTACCTCCATCACTGCATGGAGGATTAATTCCAATTGCTCTCAGTACCAATCCACTGATATCACCTTTAGCAATCGTGCTTATTGCAGGTCTAATCAGTTCCAAAATCCTATCCAGGATCGTTACTCCGGTGCTATATAAACTTTTTCCTCCAAAAGTCTAAGCGATCCCTAATCCAAAAAATCAAACGCTTAATGGATCAACTGTTTCGGATTATCCATCTTTACCTTATATTTCTACTTTAGTTGTACTAATCAAAAAAATAATCTCATGAAAAAATTAAGCATCCTCGTTTTCTTCTTTGCTACACTTCTATTTTCATCTGCCTCCAGGGCACAAACCACCGATTACTTTGTAGGCGATTGGGAAGTGCAAATCAAAGATACTCCAATGGGAACCATCTCTGTAATCCTTTCACTTGAGCGTGTAGATGTTAATTTAGTAGGGAAATTTGTAGACAATGCATCCGGTACGGAAACGAAAATGAATGAAATCACTGAGAGTGAAAATAGCCTCACGCTTAACTTCGCCTCGGCGGAATATGGTGATCTCTATTTTACACTTCAACGTGAAGACGATGAAAATGTCAGCGGTTCTCTCATGGATACATATGCCATGGAAGGGAAAAGGGTAATAAAATAACAAATAAGGCGGGAACCCCCGCCTTATTTTTTTCTCTTCTGCTCAAAAGCACTTTTTCAATAGTTGTAACTAAAGAGTTACCCTAGACCCATTTTTTAAGTTGCGCATACACTAAATGCAATGGAAAACCCATGACTGTAAAGTAGGAACCTGTGATGCTACTTACACCAATAAAGCCTATCCATTCTTGAATTCCATAAGATCCTGCCTTATCGTAGGGTTGGTACTGCTTTAGGTAATACCAAATCTCTTCCTCCTCCAAAAATCGAAAAGTAACCTGAGTTTCATCCTCTAAAGTGATGGAGCTCTTTTGATCTTTTAGCGTGACTGCAGTCATCACCGTATGTGTAGCACCAGATAGGCTTTTGAGCATCTCAAATGCTTCAAGCTCTGTGGCGGGCTTTTCGAGTACCTTTCCACGATCAATCACCACGGTATCGGCAGTAATCAGGATCTCATTTGCATCAAATGGTCCTGGAAAAGAATCTGCCTTCAATTTGGACAGGTAAGCAGCCGCATATTGTGCAGGTAGATCGGATGGTAGGTTTTCAGCGATGGGATGGACCCGCACTTCAAATTCAAGACCTAATCCCCGGAGCAACTCCTGTCTCCTTGGTGAATTCGAACCCAAAATAATCTTCTTTGAAGCGAGATTAGCTAAAGTACTGGGTATAGTCATAGTTGAATTCTTCTTGGTTAACGGTGGCAAATAGCATCCCTCCCAAAGCTTTGGGATAGAAATAAGTTGATTTTTGAGGCATAACCTGCCCTGAATTACAAACTTCCATCACTTGACTCAATTGAATCTCTCGGGTGATGATGGCAAACTTGGCATTTCCAGACTGCACCTCCTGAACACATCTTGAAAAATTTCGCTCAAAAGACAAGAAAGCCGTATTCCGCTGTTGATCAGGAGAAAGACCCAAAAGCTTGTCAAATACTACATCGTGCAAAAGCACCAAATCCAATTGGCGCAAAACCTCTAAAGCAGAAGGCGCTACCTGATCAAATTTATCTTGTCGGAATTTGATTATATATGCGGCATCTTCCCAAACCAATCCAAAAGAATTCTTACGCTGAAAGGAATAGTTTGAAAGTTCAGCAGCATCTCCCATGGACCTAATTTCAAACCATTCTTCAATTGCCTTAAAAAAGGTCTCTTTTTCAAGTCCTTCCCCATAGTAAAGCCGGTGTGTGGGGAGAATTTCCAAGTGATTTCCATAAACATTAGTCAAGTACATCAAATGGTAGTCTGAGGCCTTCCAACTCGAAGAAATTTGTACTTCACTTTGCTCTTTTCGGTAGGCAATAGCCGCTTCTAAGCGGTGGTGGCCATCTGCCAGAATCACTTTTTTAGGAGCCAAAGTCTTCAAAAAAAACCCAATTATGGCCGAATCAGTGATTCGAGCGAATACTTCCCGAACTCCTTGGTAGTCCTCCAATTCATACAAAGGTTTTTCCATAGCCTTATCCATCCAAGGTTCCAGTTCCTGAGCAAGATCTTCGTAAAGTCCATGCGTAGGGCTAACTTGAATCTCCGTAGCTCGGAGCAAATCTACCCGATCGTTTACTGCGGAAACAATTGTGTTTTCATGTCTTAAAATCACCTTTTCCTCCCAATCGGTCGCCTTAATTTGAGCGATAAATCCCTTCCTGCATCGCTCTTCTTTTTCCCCAGGCAGTCGGAAATACTGAAAATACACATAGATACTTGGAAGATCATCCTGAACTAGGATCCCTTCAGATTTCCATTGTTTTACCAATTTTTTTGCAGTAAGATGTCCATTATCGCCCTGTGGAACAGATAAATGAATGCTATTCAGCGGGTTTTGGTATAAAATTTCCCGCTGTTTGGAAGTCACTACATCAAAAAGTGGAGCCGTAAGTTTTTCGAGTTGTTCTCCTAGCTCATCGGTATATCGCCATGCTCTGAGCGGTAAAAGTTCAGCCATCAGATCAAGCGTTTGGTCCAATTTGTGGAGAAGATTTCCTTTAGTGGAGTTCTAGGATTTACTCGCTGATCTTCTTGCTCGAAAAATTCCACTGCTAGCGCAGCAAGTAGATTTTTTTCCTCCTCCGTAAATTGGGGTTTCAAAAGCTCTGGACTGAAATAACGCTCCACAAACTTGGTGTCAAACTGACCAGACTGGAAAGCGTCGTGTGACAATGCGAATCGGCAGAAATCTAAGGTGGTCTGAATTCCAGTGATCCGGTAATCGTCAATTGCACGAATCATCCGATCAATTGCCTCCTGCCTGTTTGCACCATGTACAATCAATTTGGCAATCATTGGATCGTAATAAATAGGAATCTCCATTCCCTCCTCAAAGCCATCGTCTACCCGAATCCCTGGTCCATGGGGACGACGATAGGTTACCAACTTTCCGATGTCCGGTAAAAAATTATTTCTGGGATCCTCTGCATACACGCGCACTTCGACTGCATGCCCTTGGATGGTTAAATCCTCTTGAGTAAATGAAAGGGGCTTTCCTTCAGCAATCCAAATTTGTTCCCGAACCAAGTCTTTCCCGGTGATCATTTCCGTAACTGGATGCTCCACCTGAAGGCGGGTATTCATTTCAAGAAAATAGAAATTGAGCTTCTCATCCAAGATAAACTCTACAGTTCCCGCTCCATAGTAATTACATGCCTTGGCTACACCTATCGCAGCCTCCCCCATAACCTTACGAAGGGCTGGAGAAACCACTGCAGATGGTGCTTCTTCAATTACCTTTTGGTGGCGCCGTTGAATGGAACATTCCCGCTCAAAAAGGTAAACCAAGTTTCCATGCTGGTCTCCTAGAATTTGGATTTCAATATGTCTTGGGGAGGTAATATATTTTTCAATAAAAACCGCACCATCACCAAAGGAAGATAAAGCCTCGGAAACCGCACGATTCATTTGCTCATCAAACTCTGCTTCTGATTCGACTACACGCATCCCTTTACCACCCCCACCAGCAGAGGCTTTAATTAAAATAGGGTAGCCAATTTCTAAGGCTTTCGACTTGGCAACTGCCAAATCAGAAATCGCTTCTTCCGTTCCAGGTACAAGCGGAATTTCATAGGCTGCTACCATCTGCTTTGCAGCAAGCTTGGAACCCATAACCTCAATAGCCGCAGGAGATGGCCCAACAAATAAAATTCCAGCTTCTAAAACTTGCTTTGCAAAAGCTGCGTTTTCTGATAAAAAGCCATATCCTGGATGGATTGCATCGACAGACAGCTCCTTACAAACAGCAATAATTTTATCTGCTACTAAATAGGACTGATTGGATGGGGCGGGGCCAAGACAACGGGCCTCATCTGCAAAGCGCACGTGAGGTGAGAGTCGGTCAGCCTCGGAATATACTGCCACAGTGGCTATGTCCATCTCACGAGCTGTTCGCATAATTCGAAGCGCTATTTCGCCACGATTAGCTACCAAAAGTTTGGTGATTTTTTTCATAGGCAGGCTAAAGTTTGACTTGAGCTGCTCTCAAGAACTAAAGCGAAATAAGGAATTTATTTTGAGCTTTAATACTTACGCACTGATTTTTGCTTAGAAGTAAGATAAGTCTTATTTTTGAACGAACCCTTTTCTACTAACACTTTGAATTCTTACGACATTGGATTTATTTGCAAAGTTAAAAACGAATATGGGCCCTTTGGGCAAACACTCTGAGTTTGCAGATGGCTACTGGACATTTCCTAAACTGGAGGGTGAAATCGCTCCCAGAATGGTATTTAAGGGGAAAGAAGTGCTCACCTGGAGCTTAAATAATTACCTAGGCTTGGCCAATCATCCAGATATCCGCAAGGCAGATTCAGATGCAGCCGCCAAATGGGGCGCTGCCTATCCGATGGGAGCGCGAATGATGTCAGGTCAAACCGACTTGCACGAGCAATTGGAAGATGAACTTGCAGCTTTCGTTGGGAAAGAAAAATCTTACCTGCTCAACTATGGATACCAAGGCATCATGTCTGTAATTGATTCACTTTTAGATAGAAAAGATGTAGTGGTATATGACTCAGAATGTCACGCTTGCATTATCGATGCTTTACGGATGCATTTGGGCAAGCGCTACGTATTTCCACACAATGATATTGAAAACTGTGAAAAACAGCTTCAAAGAGCAACCAAATTAGCAGAAGAAACCGGTGGAGGCATCCTGCTCATCACCGAAGGGGTATTTGGAATGACTGGTGATCAAGGAAAATTAAAGGAAATCGTAGCCTTGAAAAAGCAATATGACTTCAGACTATTGGTGGACGATGCCCACGGCTTTGGAACCATGGGAACTACTGGTGCGGGTACAGGTGAAGAGCAGGGAATTCAAGATGAGATTGACTTGTACTTCTCTACCTTCGCCAAGTCCATGGCTTCTATCGGTGCATTCATCGCAGGCAATGCCGATGTGATCTTATTTTTGAGATACAACATGCGTTCTCAAATTTTCGCAAAGTCCCTACCTATGCTCTTGGTGGAAGGAGCACTGAAGCGTCTAGATATGCTACGAAGTCAGCCAGAATTTAAAGACAAGCTTTGGAAAATTGTACATGCACTGCGCAAAGGCTTGCATGAAAATGGATTCAGTACTGGAAAATCTAACTCTCCCGTAACTCCAGTAGTATTAAATGGAACTATAGGTGAAGCTGCTGCACTTTCCATGGACCTTCGAGAGAATTTTGGGATCTTTTGCTCCGTAGTAATCTATCCTGTGATCCCTAAAGGCATGATAATCTTGAGATTAATTCCTACAGCAATGCATACTTTAGAGGATGTGAATGTGACCATAAAAGCTTTTGCTGCTGTAAAAGGCAAGCTTATTTCTGGTATTTACAAGAATTCTGCCTTGGCACTGTCTTTTGAAAAATAAAAAAAAAATAAAAAAAAGCGGCTCTGAATTGAAATAGAAACTATTTCATATATATTAGTTCTTTATAAACTTATCATCAACCCTTAAAAAGTTTTACTATGAGCAGATTTAGCGACGTAAAAAATTTAGTAATGAACTTAGAAGCTGACTTCGAGAAGTTCTAC
>JAQCJI010000002.1 GCA_027593175.1 Bacteroidota bacterium
GTCAAGTCATCGCCAGTAAAAAAAAATTAAAAATAAAATCCGTATTTTTAATAGATAGTTCAAAGCTTTATAGCGTTACAATTTTTGAAAACTACCTAAACTTCTTTCTGCCATGAAAAAGATTGGGAGATTAGATCGTCCAGATAATTTTGGTTCGGCTAAGATATTTTCTAATCCAATTCTTGAACGAATTTCAAGAACCCATATTTCTATCCCCATCACCTTGTTTTTGGTGATTTCTTCCGTTTCGTTGTATTTTGGAATGACAGCTACTTCGATTCCATTTAGTTTCGGCTTTGCCATTTTAGTGCTTGGGTTATTTGTGTTTACGTTTTTGGAATACATGATGCACAAGCATTTTTTTCATATGGAGCCAAATACGCCCATCAGGAGTAAATTGCAGTATGGCATTCATGGTGTACACCACGATTACCCTAAGGACAAGGACCGTTTGGCTATGCCCCCGTTTGTTAGTGCGGCCTATGTAGCGGTCCTTCATTTGGTATTTACACTGCTAATTGGTGATTATGCCCTTTATTTTTTACCTGGCTTTCTGATAGGATATGCCACCTATTTGGGAGTTCACTACGCAGTGCATGCATATAATCCTCCGGAGAATATTCTTAAGATCTTGTGGAAAAACCATGCCATCCACCACTATAAAGATCCAGATACTGCTTTTGGTGTTAGCTCTCCCCTTTGGGACTACCTCTTAGGAACCCTGCCCAAAAAAGAGTAATTCTACCTCAAGTATGGAAGTTTACTCTTGATTTTTCTTGAGATTGGTCCCTGACTTTTTGCCGACTCATTCCTATACCTTTGCATACCTAGTATTCACATGAAGAAAGTTTCGATTTTAGGTTTAGGATGGCTTGGCCAAACGGCAGGATTGCTGCTGCAGCAGCAGGGTTATCAGGTGTTGGGATCTGCTACCAGCCTAGAAAAAGCAGCACAGCTTCAAGAGAAAGGGATAGATGTGGTACAGCTTAAACTAAACCCTTATCCCGAAGGAAGGGATTATCTCCGGCTTTTTGAGTCACAAGTTCTGGTGGTTACTCTTCCTCCTAGAAGTAGGCATGGGGAGAGTGAAGTATACCTTCAGCAGCTCGCTGTCATTCGAGAGTTACTAACGGCATCCGCTGTAGAGCAGGTGATTTTTATCTCTAGCACAGGAATTTATCCCAATGTATCCAAAGTAGATTCCTATACTGAAGCGGAGAGGATTTCCGAAAGTAAGGCAGGAAATACCATTTTGTATCGTGCGGAACAGTTGATGGCAACCACTCCTAGCTATGTGCTAACTATCCTGCGGATGGGTGGTTTAATGGGTGAGAATCGGATTCCTGGACTGTATTTTTCAGGAAAGGAACAGGTTGTAGGCCATACTCGGGTCAATTTTATCCACCAATTGGATGCTGCACGAATGATAGCTTGGGTGATTGATCAAGGGCTTTGGAATCAAACCTTTAATGGGGTAGCTCCTCAGCATCCTTTCCGGAGAGAGGTCTATGCAAAAAATGCGAGTACTTTGGGCATCCTTCCCCCTGTAAGCTATCAGGAAACGGCCGATGAAAAAAAAGGAAGGTGGATTAGTTCAGAAAAAATTAGTGCCACTGGGTTCAGTTTTGACTTCCCAAATCCCTTGGACTTTACCTATGCTACCCGCCTTTAATTAAATTTAGCAGTTATGCTTTTTTGCAGCGTATTTAAATTCTTCTTTTTTGCTGACATCTTGTCACTTTTTTACACTTGGAATAAGCCTTGTAGAGGTTTGGTAGATAAAATTTATCCTTAACTAAACCGATGTAAGTCTATGCAAGAAAAAGGCACAATCTCTATTCATACTGAGAATATTTTCCCTATCATTAAGAAATTCCTCTATTCTGATCATGAGATTTTCCTTCGGGAGCTGGTCTCCAATGCGGTCGATGCGACTCAAAAAATCAAGCGACTAGCGACATTAGGTCAGTATAC
The DNA here is from genome assembly GCA_027593175.1 of Bacteroidota bacterium. Lineage (GTDB taxonomy): Bacteria > Bacteroidota > Bacteroidia > Cytophagales > Cyclobacteriaceae > Algoriphagus. Next base: position 1,975 of record JAQCJI010000002.1, read on the forward strand.
TGGGAAACTAGGTGATCTTACGATTGAGGTATCTTTTGACGAAAAAAAGAAAACCATCACCATCTCCGACAAGGGACTTGGCATGACTGCTGAGGAAATCAAGAAATACATCAACCAGATTGCATTTTCAGGTGCTACCGAGTTTGTGGAGAAATTCAAAGATGCCAAAGATGCCAATGAGATTATTGGCAAGTTTGGTTTGGGCTTTTATTCTGCCTTTATGGTGGCAAAAAATGTGGAAATCCATACCCTTTCCTATCAAAAAGATTCCGAGCCTGCGATTTGGACCTGTGATGGAAGCACAGAATTTGAAATCAAGAAAGGGAAAAAGAAGAGCAGGGGAACGGATATTATTCTCCATATCAACGAGGATTCGGAGGAATTTCTGGATAAGTGGAAGTTGCAGGGCATCTTGGATAAGTATTGCAAGTTTCTGCCCATCCCCATCAAGTTCGGCACCAAATCCGAGTCAGTAGAAGATGGTGTAGACGATAAGGGGGAGAAGAAATGGAAATCTGTGGAGGTGGACAATATTCTCAACACTACAGCCCCTATTTGGACCAAGTCCCCAAGTGATCTGCTAGACGAGGATTACCTAGCTTTTTACAAGAGCTTGTATCCGATGGGGGAAGATCCATTGTTTTGGATTCACCTCAATGTGGACTATCCCTTCAACTTGACTGGGGTCCTGTATTTCCCAAAAATCAAAAATGATTTTGAGTTGCAGCGCAACAAGATCAAGCTCTTCAGCCGCCAGGTATTTATCACTGATGAGGTCAAGGACATTGTGCCTGAGTTTTTGATGCTGCTTCATGGGGTGATTGACTCCCCAGATATTCCACTCAACGTGTCCAGAAGTTTCTTGCAGGCAGATGGCAATGTGAAGAAAATCAACAACTACATCACGAAGAAAGTTGCTGACAAACTTTCCGAGCTCTTCAAAAAAGACCGAAAGGCCTACGAAAGTAAGTGGAGTGATATTGGGCTTTTTGTGAAGTATGGCATGATCTCTGAAGAGAAGTTTTACGAGAAAGGGAAGGAATTTACCCTACTTAAAAATACGAAGGATGCCTATTTCACTTTAGATGAGTACCGAGAGAAAGTAGCTCCTAACCAAACAGATAAAAACGACCAACTCATCTACTTGTATGCCACCGATATTAAGAAGCAAGATAGCTTTATCGATTCGGCGCTGAACAAGGAGTACGATGTGCTCGTGCTCGATTCTCCGATAGACAGCCATTTCATTCAGCATATTGAGTCCAAGTTGGATAAGACGCAGCTCAAGCGTGTAGATGCGGATGTGGTGGAGAAATTGATCCAGAAAGATTCCACCTATGCCAATCTCTTAACCGAGGATCAGAGTAAGTCGGTGAAGGAAATTTTTGACAAGGCGATTCAGAATAAAACCTATACCGTGGAAGTCGAAGGTCTAAGTCCAGAGGAGTTTCCGGTGACCATCACCATGGAAGAGTGGATGCGACGGATGAAGGAAATGGCACAGACAGGAGGTGGACCGATGAGTTTCTACGGCAGCTTGCCTGACAACTACAAGGTGGCTATCAACGGCAATCACCCGCTTGTGGACAAGATCTTGAAGGCGGACTCGGAGGAGGCGCAAGTGACCCTTGCCAAGCAGGCTTTCGATCTGGCTTTACTTTCTCAGGGCTTGCTGACTGGCAAGGACCTGACTGCCTTTGTGAAGCGCAGCGTGGAGATGATATAATGAACTTTGGGGGTTTTTAAACCCCAAAGGCATTGTTTTAATAAACCATGGAGATTTCTTTAAATAAGAGTCTCGAAAAGGCGTAGAACCGCAAAGGTTGCATAGGAGAATTTTTCTTTGCGTCTTCCATTCTTTGCGAGAATAAAAAATGGACTAAACCAATTATTTGAGCAAAAGAAAAGCTTGGAAATAAAAAAATTGAAATAAGGATGAAAAGGATTTTACTCAGTATAAAAGTTCAAATATTAAACTAATTTGTTATTCTCACCGTTGAAGCATCAGCCATCCCCTTGGATCTACTTCGGGGGTGGTGGCACTCGAGATCAGCGTTGGGGTTTTTCCGAGTTGGTACTTTTGAATTCCTGTGGAGGTCTTTACTTCTACGGGTAATTCGAAATCGATACCTTCTAAGGAAACGAGAAACTCGTTTTCCCCTCTCTTTTTCACCTTGACTTCAGGCAGCCTCGTAGTCTTGAGGTAGAGCTCAAAAAATCCTTCGAGATTTTGCCCAGTATAGCGTTGGATAAAGTCGGTAAAATCTTTCGTAGTCACCCGATTTAAGTAGGTGAATTTCTCTTCACTGGCAAAGGCTTTTATGGCAGGAAAAAAAAGCTCATCTCCCAAAACCCCCCTTAGGGAATGAATGACCATGGCTCCCTTGGTATAGATTTCTGGATGGTAGGCCGTCTTTTCGGTGGAGTTGGTAGGACTTACCACAGGTCGGGCATGAGGAATACCCCGGGCCTCGGACCGCGCTTTTTTGAAATAAGCCTCCGGTCCCCCATGTTCCCAATAGAACAACCAATCCCCGTAGGCCGTAAGGCCCTCGTGAATCCACATGTCTGCCCAGTCACCCACAGAAATCTTGTTGCCAAACCATTCATGCCCAAACTCGTGGTGGAGTAACCAGTCGTACTGGACGTTGCCCATGGTGACAAATTGGAAATTATTTCCATAGGCATTGATGGTTTGGTGTTCCATTCCCAAGTAGGGCGTTTCGACGACCGCGATTTTGTCCTCCGGAAAAGGATAGGGACCAAAGTATTTTTCATGGGTTTGGGCGCTTACCCGAAGTACTTCTAGCAGTTCCTTAGCCATGCCCTTGTTGTCTTGAAGCACCCAAACTTCCATCGGAATCAAGGCTCCCGAGATGGAGCGAAATGAAGTTTCGGCTTTTTCAAATACACCAACTGTAAAATTGATGTTGTAGTTGTTTATCGGGTATTCAGTTTTCCAATTGTAGCTCACTTTTTGACCTTGATCTTGGGCTTGGATCAAGCGTCCATTGGAGGCCACGAAGTAGGGTTTGGGTACTGTGAAGGATAACTCCACTCCCTGCTGAGGTTCGCTTGAGGGGTGGTCTAAGGCCGGCATAAAAAGTTTGGCCCCTTCACCCTGGCAAGACAATCCCATCCAATGCCTGCCCCACTGGTCTTTTTTCCAGGTAAATCCTCCTTTCCAAGGCGGATTCTGAGCAATAGGGGTTGGGCCCTCGTAGAAAATCTCCACCTGATCGCAGGTGCAGTCTATGGGTAGGATATCTAAAAGGTCATTTTGATGGGTAAAAGCGACTTCTTTTCCATCCATGAGTACCTTACTTACCTGGTACTGGTCAATCAATTGAAACCGCAGCGTAGCTAACTTTTCTTGGGACGTAAAAGTGATCGTGGATCGTCCAGCAATAGATTGCATCTCGGGGAAAATTTCCAACTCAAGTCGGTACTGTTGGATTTGAAACTTGGCTTGCAGGGGATCTATTGGCCCACCCCAATCCCACGTTTGGCCTTGAATTAGCAGGGTCACAAAAAGAAGGGGAAGGAAAAAGAGTATTTTTTTCATGGAAAGACCAAAAAAGGATGATGGTTTTAATATAGTCAATTGGACCTAAAAAAACTGCTACTGATGGGAAATCTTGGAGCGGCGGATGTTTAGTCTTCGGCGTAATTGAAGGAATCGACCTGTTCCTTGATCCAATCCTGGTATTTCCCGCGAAGGAATTCTGCCCACTCTTCTTTGTACTTGGATCCATCGAGGAGGAAACGGAAAGCGGTCGCTGCCTTTGGATTGCTTAGCGCACTGACTAAGTCTTCGGCTAGCGTGCGCTCCTTGACACGGCGGTCTACAAAATCCTGCATGAGTGCATGCTCTTGGGCAGGCTCTAAACGAGTAAACTCTGCAAAATTTTCAGGGTGGTCTTCAATTTCGTCGAGGATGTCTTCTTCCTCTGGGGTTAGGTCGTAGTTGAAATAATCTTCATCGTCCGGCATGTGGTGGATTTTCTTCTTGTCAACCTGATAGAAGCACACATTGCCTTTAAGCAATTGGGTAGCAATTAGATCTACCTCTTTTTCAGTAAGCGAAAGCATGGATGGAGTTCAAGATGTTTTAAAAATGCGATTCGTCGAAAGTTGCAACAAATTGTGCAAGGTCGACGCAAAAAAATAAGCCTAAACTCCCTGATTTATAATTTTTTTTAACATTGAGGGGTTGATTTCATGCCCACCTTTGAAAATCAAGAGGTTCATTGGCTTTCCAAGTTCAAGCAGCAAGGCTTCTTGCCGCTGCTTACTCTCGTCTGTAATTAATTCATCCTGGGCCCCATGAACTAGGATCACCTCCGTGGAAGCGAATTTTTCTTTCGCCAAATTCAGCACCAAGTCATGTGCAAAGCCCCCACCCCAAAGGATAAGTGAATCAAGGGTACCCTCCCATTGACTGGCCCATCGGGTGCCAGTGGCTGCTCCTTGCGAAAATCCTAAGAGGTGTATGCGTGGTACATTATTGAATGCTTCGAGGAGTTCCTCCATCATCCGATTTAGCAACCTATGGTTGTTGGCAATCGCCGTCTCCCGCTGGTGGCTCGTCATCCAATTGGCCCCCACCCGTCCTTGAAAGTCCTTGAGGTAGGAATGATTGGTGCCTTCAGGGGCGATAAAAAGCCTTTTTTCGGAGGAAAAGGGAATAAACTTCTGGATAAAAAATTTTGCTAATTGTCCATAGCCATGCAGGACAATCCAAACTTCTTGTTCGTTCCCTGTAGGTTCTTGAGATAAGAAATAGGGGGCTTCATAGGAAAAGTGGATAGACTTCTTCACGATTAGCTGTGGAGATCGTCAAATTTAAGTGGGAGCAAGTGGCGTATCCCTTGGAATCGAAGCACAATCCCCTTGGGTTGCAATAATAGGATGGTGATTGGGCTTTGGTACCGATTTTCAGTTTCATTGATCGTCTGCCGACACATGCCACAAGGAGAAACACCTGCCCAGTCGATTTCACCTTCGCGCCGTGCCACAATGGCAAGCGTTTGGGGAGCTTGTTCAGGGAAGTTGGCCCCAACATAGCCTAATAATAACCGTTCTGCGCAGGTGCCTACCGGGAAACTTACATTCTCTTGGTTGGAAGATTGGTAGATTTTACCATTTGAGAGCGATACCGCTGCGCCTACCTGAAATTTTGAATAGGGGGCATAAGCATTTTTGGAAATTTCTTGGGCCCGCTGGAGTAAGGTGGCTTCTTGGGGGTTCAATTCTGAGAGTGTTAGTTCTTCTATCTCAATCGTATCGACTATTTTTTTCACAAGCTGTAAAGGTTTGGACGGGAACGAAGGTTTAAAGTACATAAATGTTCCTTAATTCTTTAATGTTCCTTTTTTCAGCCCAAAAAAAAGGAGCAACTTTAACCCAATATTACCAAGCCCATGCCTACCATTTTGATTTTTGGAGCAGGAAAATCTGCCACTTACTTGATTGATTACCTAGCCGATTCCTGTGCTGAGGGAGATCGCCATCTCCTAGTAGCAGATTTGGATTCCAACTTGGCAGCATCCAAACTCAGGCAGCGAAGCAATACCCAGGCCGTGGAGGCTAAATTGGACGATCAGGATTCTCGGCGGCAATTAATTGAAAATGCAGATGTAGTGATATCCATGCTTCCCGCTGGGCTCCATCCGGTAGTAGCTGCAGACTGCTTGGAGCTGGGTAAACATTTTTTTACAGCTTCCTACGAGAGTGAAGCTTTGCGTGCGATGCAGCCGGAGATCTTGGCCAAAGGCCTACTTTTTCTCAATGAATGTGGGCTAGACCCAGGAATTGACCACATGTCTGCCCTAAAAATCATTCATGAGGTAAAAGTAAAGGGAGAGGTAATCCGTTCCTTTAAGTCCTATTGTGGCGGGCTGCTGGCTCCCCAAAGTGAAGACAATCCCTGGAAATACAAGTTTACATGGAATCCACGAAATGTGGTACTGGCAGGCCAAGGGACCTCCAAATACCTGGATCACGGAGAGGTTAAGATTGTTCCTTACCACCAGCTTTTTAAGCGTATAGAGACGGTGAGCTTTCCAGGTTTAGGGGATTTTGATGGCTACCCAAACAGGGATTCGCTGAGTTATCAAAGCATTTATGGCCTTTACAATATCGCCACTTTGCTTCGAGGAACACTCCGAAGAGCAGGTTTCTGCAAGGGCTGGGATGTCTTGGTGCAGCTGGGCCTCACGGACGACTCCAGCCAGCTACAGCTACCTTCAGGCAGCACCTACCGGCAGTTTTTGAATATTTTCTTGAACGGGTCAGCTACCTTGAGTATGGAGGAGAAACTAACCCAGCTCATTCCTGACATTGACTTTCCTACCTTTGAAAAACTGCAATGGTTAGGATTTTTTGATGCCAAACCGCTTCCACTTACCGAGGGTAGCCCGGCGCAACTGTTACAAGCCATTTTGGAGGAGCAATGGGCACTTTTACCAGAGGACCGAGACCTAATCGTGATGCAGCACCAGATAGAGGTAGTGACCGAGCAGGGTATCAAAACCATCCTTTCCAGTTTGGTGGCTGAAGGAAAAGATGCGCTCTACACGGCCATGGCCAAGACTGTAGGACTCCCTTTGGCTATTGCAGTCGATCTTTTTTTGCAAGGTAAAATTACAGTTCGCGGACTTCAGCTTCCTGTGGTACCGGAAATTTATTTGCCTATTCTGGAAGCCTTGGAAAAGGAAGGAATCCGATTTGACGAAGAGATAGTGAGCCACTAAACTTCCGACTTGTATTAAAAACAAAGCCCAGTACCTACTGGGCTTTGTTTTAGGGTTTCCAATCGGCAGGAGGATCGATAAATGCTCCAGAAATCACTCGACAATCGTCCGGAATAATGGCCCGATTTTGCTTGAAGGTTAAGTCATTTTTATCCACATATATTCGTCTGGTGGTTTCTCCACCCGCCATAAAGTAGCCCAGCACGACCTCGTCTGGATTGTCCAAACTGATCATGTTGCCACGCAAGTTCGCTGGAGGTGGGTCAAAGATAGATCCGCTGATTTCTGCTTGTTGCTTTACCATACGCAGGAATCGATAGGCCCCTAGGGAGATGCTGTATTGCTTGAGATCCATTCTAAATTTGTTGACAAATCGAATGCCATCGTCTGCTATAAAGGAGGCTGGGATGCGGGTGCTTAGGCCATTGAAGTTGTCGTCATTGACTACAAAGAGACTCTGGTTGTTACTCGCTTCGTAGCGGAAGCACTGTACACAACAATCTTTAGGCTGTGGGCGTTTGTCGGGATTTTGAGGCGTTGGCCGAGGGGTATAGAGGTCTGGACGAGTTTCTAAGATGTAGACCGCAGGGCCATTTCGCCAGTAGTAAAAGTTATTTTCATCGGCGGGGTCCCTGAGTTCTACAAGGAGCTGTATGCCAGATTTAGGCACAGCACTTCCTTCGGTGGGCACGGTTACTGTCCGAATATTTAAGGACTGAATGGCTGGAACAGCAGCAACCCGCTCTGGAGTGGAGGTGTACACTTTTCCTTCAGCGGTTCGAATCTGAAGCGCGTAGGACTTGCCTACTTGAGCACGGAAATTTGCGGGTGTAAAATAAGATCCTTTCAAGTTGTCTACACCTTCGGTAAGGAATGTGATATTTCCCTCGTTATCCCTTACTACCACCGTAGCCAAAGTCACGGGACGAATGAGTCCTTCAAAAATACTCCCGTAGGTAGCACTTCTTGAAAGCGTAATCGCATGAGGGCCTGGCCCCGTGGAAATGATCCCTTCCACGGTCAAGAGTTGCTCTCCCTCAGGTACCTCGACCTCGTAGGGATCTACACAGGCCATCGGAAGGATTAGGAGTAGGAATACTAGTCTTTTCAACATGGCTTAGAAGCTAATGGCATAACTTAAACTTGGAAGGGGAATTCCCAACAGGGCCAAACGGAAGGCCTGTGGAGGTTGCTGTGGAGCATCATCAAAGAAGATAGAAAATGGATTTTTTCGCCCATACACATTGAGTACGGAGAAGGTCCAGTCCCCATCAAAAAACTTTCCTTCCCCCTTTAACTTGAAATTGACTGAAAAATCAAGCCGGTGAAAGTCCGGAAGCCGTTGCTGGTTTCTATCCTTGAAGTAGGCCAGGTTATTTCCTGAAAAATCAAACTTTGCTTCTGGAAAGGTGACAGGTCTACCCGTACTGTATGCAAAGGTGGCTGAAATGGAGGTATTGGTACTCACCTTGTAATTTCCAATGAGGGTCAGGTCATGTGGTTTGTCAAAGTTGGAGGCATACCAGGTGCCATTATTGATGTTTTCCTCCTCAAATGGCGTAATCACACGTCTCAAAGACCTGGAATAGGTATAGGAAATCCAGCCAGTAAGTATACCAAGATTTTTCTTGACGTAGAGCTCCAACCCGTAGGATTGCCCTTTGGCAGGAATAAGTTCGGTTTCGATATGATTTTGTAAAATCAAATTTGCCCCATCCTTGTATTCCACTACGTTTTGAAGGTCTTTGTAGTAGACCTCCACAGAAGTCTCAAAGATGTTTCCTTTGAAGTTGTTGTAGTAGCCAAGGGAGAATTGATCCGCAATTTGGGGCTTCAAAAATCCATCACTCAATTTCCATACATCCGAAGGAGCGATGGTTGCAGTGTTTGAGATGAGGTGGATAAATTGGTACATTTTGTTATACCCCAACTTTACCGAGCTGGCTTTGCTAAAGGAATAGCGAAAAGAAGCCCGCGGAGCAAGTCCATCGTAGGTTTGGATCAGTTCTTTTTCCCCATAATTGGTTTCACCGATGGCGGAACCATCTGAAACAGGAGTTCCTTCTTGGTAGGTCCGAACGGTTCGGGCACCCAGGTATTGGTATAGATCATAGCGGAGCCCATAGGATAAGCCTATTTTTTCCCCGATTTCCAACTCATGCTGGAAGTGGGCAGCCATTTCCCGGCCTGCTTCATTTTGCACCTTTTTAGGGAGCACATCTTCTGAAGTTCCCGTAGGAACTAACTCACCGGGTTGGATGGCCACTTGCTTGTATTCAGCACCAAAGGTAAAGGACTGGGTTGGACTTAAGGTATAGTTGAGAAAGGTTTTCCCCCCCATATCCTTGATATCCGAATTGATTTCAAAGTTGTTGAGACCGGACTGGTTAAAAATTCCATATTCATAGAGGGAATAAAAGCCAAGGGTCTCCATTTTGAGTTTTTCACTAAGTTTACTTTTCCATTGCAAGGAGTGTGCATTGTTTTGCCAGGAGATGGTGGTATCGGAGGCAAAGGCAAAGTCATCGTAGCTGGTGTAGTAGCTGTAGGTAAACTCGTTGTTTTCCGTTAAGGGGGCACTGATGACTAGGTTACCATCGTAAAAATTAGCTTTGGAGTTATTTAAAGTGGTATTACTTAGGGATTGCAAAAGCCAGTTGATGTAAGAGATTCGAAAGCCTCCGATGATGGATACCTTGTCTTTGATAAGAGGGCCGTTGAGTGAAAGTTTCCCAGAAAAGTTACTTGCCATAAGGTCTCCTCCCCATTTGTCCACGCTCCCTGCTTTAGGAATGATGTCCAATATGGCCGAGCTTCTGCCTCCAAATCGGGAAGGAACCACTGCCTTATAGAGGGTAACATCGTTAACCATGTCTGCATTGAAGGCGGTAAAAAGGCCAAACATGTGTGAAGGGTTGTAGATGGGAGCACCCGCAAATTGGATAAGGTTTTGATCCACTCCTCCTCCTCGGACATTGAGGCCTGAAGAGGCTTCCCCCACCTGACTGACACCCGGCAGGGTAGCGAGGGACCTTACGATGTCTATTTCGCCCATAAATGGTGGCAGCTCGCGCATAGTATTTACACTAAGCGTGACCGCACCCATGTTGGTGGATCGGATGTTTTTTTCTGGGTCGCTCCCGTAGATGATGACGTCGTCCAGGGTGAAATCCTCCTGTAGCATGCGGATGGTAAGGCGACCCTCACCCACTGCCGTAATGGGATAGATTTTGGTCGTGTATCCTACATATCGGAATTCTAGGGTGTACTCTGCCCGGGAAACTTCAAATTCAAAGCTTCCGTTGGCATCGGTGATGCGGGTAAGGTTTAGCTCAGGGATTCTGACAGTGGCACCCACTAAGGCTTCTGCGGTGATTTCATCGGTTATTCTTCCCGAAATTTTGATGCCTTTGAGTTGTCCGATGTCACGACCGACCACCTCTCTCTTCACCGCGGGAGTTTGGCTCCAAACAGCCGTAAGCCCAAAAAACAAAAAGATAAACAGGAATATTTTTTTCATGGGGATAGGCTTAGATCGCGTCGGGGTTAAATTTGAACAATTCCATGGTCAAGGATCCACTCACTGATTCTTCGGGGGTACGGAGAAAATAAATCGAGCCATTGAGTTGGAAGTGGCCACTATTGATACTTTGAGGGAAACCAATGATTGGATTTTTTGCTTTCCAGGTGAGGGTCTCTAGATTCAGTTCCCAGAGCTCTTGGGTAGCTCTAAATAGTCCCAAGTAGGCTTTTGATCCGATGACTTCCGCGATGGGGAACCCTTGTCCTTTGTTGCCCGGATAGGTAGTCAATAGCTGCCAACTGTCGAGAGGGGGATTATACTCCCATACCTGCCCGTTGCTTCCTAGGACGATCACCCGAGTAGCTCGAGCAAAGGCGGCGGCGTTGCGTCCCAAAGCAATTGGGGCATTGCGTTTGGTTACCCAGGTACGTTGCACTGGGTCGTAAGCACGTACCAAAAGAGAGGCGCCGTCCAACCCTCCAAACAAAAGTAGGCCGCCTTCCCAGTCCACAGCCAAGGCATCTCTTGAGTTAAAAGGAAGATCTTCCAATCGCTCGAAACTGCTTCCATTGATTTTCCAGAAGCTTCGGTCGTAAACAAATTGATCGCGTGCCGGTTCCAAAGCACCACCACCGAGATAGCTGCTTGTGGCAAAAGCAAATCTGCGCCTGTTTCCAGGGAAACTAACTTCCGACCAGGTGCCAGTAGACGGGTTGAAGCGCTGAAATTTCGGATAATTATCTCCGAACTTGACTTTACCAAGTCCCACATGAAATCCCAAAGCATTGGTAAAGTAAGTATTCTCGTAAATCCGAAGGCCGCCTGGGAAATCAGAAATCTTCGTGTACTTACCCGCTTGGTACTCAAAAGGGTTCGGGAGGGTAATTTCTTTATCTTGAACTTTAAGTTTGATGGGAACGATAATTTGTCCAGTAGTCGCGGGTATTTTGACGTTAAGTCTGGATTCAAACACATTTTGAAGGACTGGAGCTTCTTTATTACCAAAAAACACTCTAGTCCCTTCCGGAAAATTTTTTCCTTGAATGACTAATTCTTGTCCTGCCACTCCATAGCTTGGTGCAAAGCTAGTCACTGCCGGGGCCAAGGTGCTTAATTCAATGACTTTTCCTTCCAAGCTTTGTCCGTTGATAGTAGCAAAGGCTTTGACAAAATAAGTTTGGCTCAGTTTAAACCCGCTTTTTTCACCAATGAATCGCCCAGGTTGGGTTTTTTCTCCTAGGGAAACAATAATGGGACTTGTAAAAGAAGCTTGAGTGGAAAAAACAAAGCCATGATCTTCGGCCAACACTTCCCGATTGGCAAGAAGACGCCCAGAAATTCTGATTTTATCCCCCCCTACAAATAATACCTCTTCGGTAGCAACGAGAATGGGCGTATCGTCTTCTTGGGTGCAGGACCAAAATACCAAAAGAATCAAAAAAAGAAAGGAAGTTCGTAGTAGTTGCATCGAAATTTGGAATGATCAAACAACAAAAATACAGTAATACCCAAAGAATACAATTCGCTAAAATGGATTATTTACTCCCTATAAGGAGAATCTTATGGCTTTTCTATTAAAATTTCAATAAAAATCCAGCGATCAATTGCTGGTAGTCTATTGTAGAAGTCCCGTCCGTTTCTTTCAAGCTATAGACTCGGGTTGGTATGGAAGGAAGATTTTTGGATTTTGAAAAAGACACAATTTCTCGATGAACCGGCTTGGAGGGGGTATCTTGGATCTGGATTTTGGAATTGAGGAAGAGCAGGACTTTTTCTGCCAGCTTGCAGAAATCCCCCATCTGCCTTGGTGGCAGGATCACCCAGAATTGTCCTGAAGGCGCAAGCAGCTGGCTGGCATGTCTTAGCAAAGCTTCAAAAGATAAACTATCCGTATGCAGGGCAAGGTTTCGTTTGCTATCACGGGACTTGAGGTGATCTGGGAAATAGGGGGGATTGCTGACAATCAAATCAAAGGAGATATCTGCTGAAAATTCTTGAAGGGCAGTAGGCTTTAGTTTCAACTGATCAGCAAAAGGGCTTTCCTTAAAATTTTCTTTGGCCTGAGCAGCGGCTTCAGGATCAATTTCCAGAGCGGTAACTTGGGCTTCCGGAAAGCGTTGGGCCAGCATCAAGGCAATCACTCCAGTTCCAGTCCCGATATCTAGAATTTGTTTGGGAGATTTGCTCTGCGCCAGACTACCAAGCAAAACCGCATCGGTGCTTATTTTCATTGCGCAGCGGTCCTGCTCCACCCGAAATTGCTGAAATTGAAACCAGCTGTTTCCCATTAAGTGCGCACTCTGCTGAGCAGTCGAGAGCGGAAGCGGGGCTTGTCTTCCATGATGTTGAGCTCCTCTTTAGAGACGCACTTCACACTTTCTATGGTGTAGAATGCCTTTTCATCGGTTGCTTTTACCTTGCCGATAAACTCGTGGAGTTGGTCTCTTTTCATCACGGTAAATAAAAGGTTGACCTTTCCATAGCGTCTTTCCGCGCCTAAGTTCGTGAAACAGTAGTTCTTCTCCATCATAAATTCCAGCAAGGTAAGTAGGGGCTTAGACGTGATGCCCCGTACCAATACCCAGCCTAAAGCCAATTTTTCATCCAACGTCATCCCTACATAGATTCCTGTGGCAAAACCGCCTACATAAGCCAAATAGGAAAGTGGGTTATCCACATTTTGAAAAATTTGTCCGATAGCCAAAAGCCAGATCAAGGCCTCAAAAAATCCCAGGATGGGGACAATATTTTTCTTGCTATTCATCATAAACATAATGCGGAGCGGATTGATGGATAGATCTGCTACCCGAGCAAAAAAAATCAACAAGGGCATGAGCAGGCAGTTGAACAGATCGTTGAAATGCCCAAATTTTGAAGGAAGTCTTGCATGATAGAATGAAATACTTACAAAAATACCGCTTTAATTAGCGGTGCTAATCTTTAAAAGTGCTGAAATTTAGATTTTTTGATCTTGACCAGCTGGAATTCCCAAGGCCATAAACTGGAGGGTCATCAGTAGGAGAAACCAGATGAGTAGGTTCCAGTTGCCAAATACATCCAAACAAATGCCAAAAACTAGGGGTCCTAAGGCGGCTAAGATATAACCTGCCGACTGAACCATTCCAGAAAGCCTAGAGGTGGTCAAGGCCTCTGCTGTACGCATAGAAATCAAGGTGTAGGCGATGCTCAAGCTCGCTCCGCTCCCGATGCCAATGACCGTAAGGGCTACATATGTAAGCAGTTCATTGTGGATAAATAGCGCGGAATAGCCGAACAGGTATCCAATGCCTACGGCCAGCACCACTCCAGATTGCTGTGGAAGGCGCATCAGCAGGTTGGGGGCAAAGAAAGTGCCGATCAAAGAGATCAATTGCATGTAGAAGAGCGCCATTCCAGCATTTACGGGAGTCATCCCCCGAGCGATAAGTAGGTCGGGTAGCCAGGTGATCAAGGTGAAATACATGACTGATTGGGACCCCATAAATCCAGTGACCTGCCAGGCGAGTCGGGATTTCCATACATTTTTTCCTGCCAGATGCTCGGCATTGCCCTCGGATTTGGGAGGAGATAGCTGTGGAATCCAGGCGATAAGCGCCAGGGCCATCAAGCCTACCCAGGAAAGGAGTGCTCCTCTCCATCCCCATCCAAGCCCTTCTGCTAGGGGCACACTTATTCCCGAAGCGATGGCAGCAAACAAGGACATTCCGGTAGAGAGAAGCGCGGTCATCAAACCAATTTTCTCTGGAATCCGGGCCTTAAAAAATGGAATCATCAGCACATTGGCGGTCACAATCCCTATTCCTGTCAAGGCTGTGCCTAGGTAAAGTAAGGCAATCCCACCTTGCACCCGAATGACCACGCCTATGGCAAGCAGGAGTATTCCAAGAAATATGGCTTTGCCATGCCCCAATTTCTTGCCCAGGCTTGGGGCAAACAAGGAAAAAATCGCAAAAGTAATCAGGCTTAGGGTAGTCAAAAATCCCGCCGCCCCGTTGGATATTCCCAGATCCTCCCGAATAAAAGGGATCAAAGGCCCTACTGAAGCAATGGAGGTGCGCAGGTTGATCGAGATCAATATCACGCCGAGGATAAGTAAGGCTTGGGAGGAGGATTTGGGCAAGGGAAGTCTTAAATACGAAATACGAGATACGAAATTAAGTACAAAGTAACAGGTACCAAGTACAAAGTATGGATTCGCATTCGAAATAGAATTCTGCAGGAAATGTACAATGTACCAGGTACTTCGTACTTGGTACATAATTAGGATCTCGACACGATTAAGTCTTCTACACACCTTACCCAGGTATCACTAGAGTTGAGGCTGGGCACCAAATCCCAATGCTCGCCGCCGAGCTCTTCAAACTGCTCCTTGTATTCTTCGCCCACCTCCACGGTAGTTTCCAAGCAGTCCGCCACAAAGGCAGGAGAGAAAACGAGTACTTTTTTTACTCCATCTTTGGCAAACTGCTTGATGAGGTCCTCTGTGTAGGGTTTGATCCAAGGATCTTTCCCCAGTCGAGATTGGAAGCAGGTGACCACTTTATCTTCGGGAAGCCCTAGCTTGGCCGCCACTAGTCGGGTGGTTTGGAAACACTGTGCACGGTAGCAAAATTGATTTTTTAGACCATAATCGGCACAGCAAGTGCCTAGCTTGCAATGTCCTTCGACGCTCCCCTTGCGGATTTGCCTTTCGGGAAGGCCATGGTAGGAGAATAAATACTTGTCGTAGTAGTGCTTCTCCATCGCTTCTCTTCCTTGTTCGGCCCAAGCCTCGAGAAACAAGGGGTGATCTACGTAATTACTCACGAAGGTCATTTCCGGGATGATCTGCCAGCCACGGGCTATTTCCATCACCCGATCTATCACGGATCCGTTGGTAGCGGAGGCGTATTGGGGGAATAATGGGAGCACAATAATTTTCTTTACGTTTGCCTTATTTAGTTCATTCAAGGCCTTTTTTATGCTGGGGTTTTGGTAGCGCATGGCCATGGCCACGAGGTATTTTTTGGGATCTAGCTTTTCGACCAGCTTATCCTTCAAGTCTTGGGTATGAAAAAGTAGGGGAGAACCCCGATCGGTCCACAGCTTTCGGTATTCACCGGCAGATTTTGGGGCACGGAAGGGCGCAATAATCAGGTTGACCAGCATCCATCGGGGAATAAAGGGGAAGTCAATCACGCGTCCATCCATCAAAAACTCCCGGAGGTACTTGCGTACATCCCCTGTTTTGGTGCTGTCTGGAGTACCCAAATTGACCAATAAGACTCCTATTTTTGCTTGACTTGTAGACATGGTGTTTGTGCTTTCTTTAAAAGGGCTCAAAATTATCCCCTTTTATTCTTTTTCAATAAGAGTAGTACTCCTTTTACTCAGATTTGTTTGAAAGCTTAAGTTTTTCGGCCCAACTCATCAACGGTCCAGAAACGATGCTTGAAAGGAGCGCGAGGATTACCAAACCAATAAATAGGGATTCCGAAACCAACCCATATTCCAAGGCGATTAGGGCAAGAATTATATCCATACTCCCTCTAGCACTCAATCCAAAGCCGATAACCATCGCTGTATTTCTTTTAAATCCAGCAAATCGACCGCCAAGGTAAGCACCAAAGTATTTGGTGAAAAATCCAACAATTACCACAATCCCTACCACCATTGGGTCAAAGCCCTCAATGAAGTTGACTTTCAAGCCAATGGAAACAAAAAATATAGGCGCAAAAATATTATTGATAAAATGGTGGAGAATTTCTTTGGCTTTCTCCGTCAAGTGTTCAGAATCACCTAGTGCTACTCCAATAATAAATGCCCCAAAAATGGCATGAATTCCGATGTATTCGGTAAAGGATGCAGCAATAAAGCAAATCGCCAAGGATAAGGAAATTAGACCTCCAGGCCAAGCTAGATTTTTATTAGTCCATGGTAGCACTTTGTTGATGAGTCCTTTTCCTATCGTAAGCATGAAAACGGTAAAAAAGAGGGTAAGTCCTATCGTTGGCCAAACCCCTAGTCCAGTCTTACCAGAATCAGATAAAGATAGAATAACAGAAAAAATAATCCATCCCACCACATCTACAATGATGGTTCCTGCAATTATTAATAGGCCAGTCTTGGTTTTAAATAAATCTAAATCCATCAAAATTCGTGCGATTACTGCCAACGCAGTTATCGAAATGGAAAGACCAAAAAAGGTAGAGGCTATGATTCGATCGTTAATATTCACGCCTAAGAATTCTGGGAAGGCATAAGCAAGCACAAAGCCACTAAGGATTGGAATAATCATGGAGGTCAGGCCTATTTTAAGAGCATTCTTTCCTTGGCTCCAAACTACTTGTAGGTCTACCTCAATTCCTGCAATAAATAGCAAAAGGACAATAGAAATTTGGACGAAACCGTCCAATGCAATATTGGTTTGATTATTTGTTTCAAATAAGCTTTCAAAAAGTTCTGGAAAAGCCATCCCTAAAACTGTTGGCCCCATGATGATCCCTGCAATAATTTCCCCTACAACAGCAGGTTGCTTCAGCTTTCGTGCTAATTCTGCAAAAAGCCGTGCCATAATCAACATCAATGCCAGTTGAAGGAGCAGGTTAATTACCTCATGATGGGATAGGGTTTCCATTTCAGCTTATTTTTTAAATAAGAGAAGGTTACATGGAAGACTACTCAAGAGCTCCTCTAAATCATGAGGAAATAGACGGTCAAAAATTGTCAGGTTTAGGTCATCGCCGACAATCAATAAGTCAGCTGATATTTTTTCGCAGTATTTGGCAAGCTCTGAGGCCCATTTCCCGCCAGTTACTTTAATATTTATTTTTAGATCTCCTGGATTTAGTTCACTTAGGATTTCCTCCACATACGTTATTTCTTCTTGAACTAACCTCCTTCTGGTAAAGGAAGCTTCATCTTCTGTACCCTCGCTTGCATTCCCCATCAACAGGCCATACATTTTTATTTCATTTAAGATGCTCACCTGCTGTGTGTGCACTGCTTGACAGAATAAAAGGCTACGTCGAATTACCTCCGGGGTAAAATCTAGTTGGGTTCCATTGATTACTACTTTTTCAAAATCAGTCGTTTGAATTCTTGGATCAATTAGCGTGAGAACATCGCAGGTGGATTTCCGAATGATTTTTCTTGCTATCGACCCGAGGTAATAAGTAAGTAGCCCTTCTTTTTTCAAGGCTCCTAAGACCAAAAGGTCTACCCCTTCTTCCTTGCAGGTTTTTAGGATGGTCTTGGCCGGCTTGCCTTCTTTCCAAATGGTCTTGATGGGGCGCAGATCCCCACAATGTCGGGAAAGTACTTCGGACAACTGCGCTTCCAACTCCGGAGTCTTGGTGCCGACATGGATCAAAATCAATTCACCCTCAAAAATTTGAATCAATTTTCGGGCTTCGGCAATCAAGGCCTCCATTCGTGGAGAAAAAGCAATGGCAAGGGCAAGTTTTTTATACATGGCAACGAGATTAATCCTTGAAATAGGTCATTTTTTGTGAAATGAGCAAGTTCCTTTGCCTCGCTCACCATTCATCCTCTACGACTTCCGCTTACCTTTATTTTGGGGGTTCAGAAAAACTCCAAGAGATAATTCCGCTGTTTTTCCTAAACTTTTCCTTCATTTACCCTTTGAATCTATCCAAAAATACAAGCCAATATGAGAAAATGCTTCTATTTTGGGCTGTTGTTGGCAACGACGATTTGTGGCAAAGCCCTTGCCCAAAGCGACTATCCCACACTCAGTCAAAGCGCTCAACGTATCCAAATACTCAGTGCCAATCCTGCAGTAGAGTTAAAGACGCTGACCAAGACCGCAGGCGGTAAGGAAATTTATGCCCTGAAGATCGGCACTGGAAACAAAGACCAGAAGCCCGCAGTCGCCGTAGTCGGCGGTGTGGAAGGATTTCATGTGCTCGGCGTGGAGCTTGCGCTTCAGTTTGCCGAAAAGCTCGTAGGAGAGAATGCCAAGGCACTTGAATCCACTACGTTTTATGTATTTCCCAACCTTTCCCCTGACGCCTATGCGCAGTACCACGATGCCTTGAAGTACGAGCGGCGAGGCAATGCCGTAGCCATCGACCACGACCGTGATGGGGTAGCCGGAGACAACGGATACCGAGACCTAAATGGAGATGGACTCATCACCTGGATGCGTATCGCAGATCCTATGGGGGACTGGACGACTTCCAAAGAAGATGCCCGCGTCCTAGTTAAAGCAGACCGAGCCAAAGGAGAAGCTGGACAGTACCGCGTCTTCAAAGAAAGTGTAGACAGCGACAAGGATGGCAAGTTTGCCGAAGACCTGAGCGAAGGCATTGCTTTCAACAAATCCCTCAGCTATAAGTTCCCAGTATTTGAGCCCCTTGCAGGAGACTTAGCAGTATCTCAACTCGAAAGCAGAGCCTTGTTGGACTACCTCTTTGAACAGTGGAATATTTTTGCTTTTGTGACCTTTTCACCAGCCAATAACTTAAGTGCCCCGCTGAAGTACTCGGCAGGCGATGCTCGAAAGCGTGTGGTGACTTCTATTTTGGAAAAAGATCAGGCTACCAACGCTATGGTGTCTGAACTCTACACCAAAACAGTTCCTGCCAAAGCCTTTCAGCAAACCAACCAAGGTACAGATGGGGATTTTTTCCAATGGGCCTATTTCCACTTTGCGCGCTACAGTTTTTCTACGCCAGCCTACTGGAACCCTGAATACAAGGGTAAAACCAACGCTGAAGCTAATTTCTTAGCTTGGTCTGATTCGCTAAACTGGGATTCTTTTGTGCCTTGGACTGAAGTAAAGCATCCAGATTTTCCCAACCAACAGGTGGAAGTGGGAGGTATCAAGCCTTTCAAGATGGCGAATCCACCTTTTGAGAAAGTGAATGAAATCGCCAAGCAGCACACGGATTTTATCCTCAAGCTTGCCGAAATGCAGCCAAAATTGGAGTTCCACCAACTCAAATCAGAGTCACTTGGAAATGGGCTCACACGAATCACCGTAGACTTATTTAACAATTCCCCGCTACCCACGCATTCCGAAATGGGAGCTAGGTCGCGTTGGCTCAGAAAGCTACGGGTAGATATTGATGTGCCCGCAGATCAACTGATTTCTGGAGATAAGGTGAAGCTCGTCGATTCGCTAGGTGCATTTGATAAAACAAGCTTTAGCTGGATCGTGCGTAGCAAGGGTCCGGTGCAACTGAAAGCAGGTGCTCCGCATGCAGGTTTTGCTACCCAAACTGTAACATTTTAAGCCATGAAGATTATGAATATCAAACATACCGTCACTGCATTGGCTTTGGGAGCTTTATCGCTAAGTTCTTTTGAAGTAAGTGCACAGCAAGAAAATTACTTTCGGGCCATCGGCACGCCGCACCAGCCCAAAGTGGAGATTGCTTGGAACCGCTATTACAGCGCGGAAGGGATTTGGGATTTGATGAAAAAAATTGCAGTAGCACATCCCAAACTTGCCAAAATCGAGTCTATTGGAAAGTCTGTGGAAGGCAGAGACATCCTGACCCTGACCATCACCAACTTTGCTACAGGCAAGGATACCGACAAGCCGGCCATGTGGATTGATGGAAATATCCACTCCAATGAGGTGCAAGGAGGGGAATTTTCGCTCTATGTCGCTTGGTACTTGACCGAAATGCATGCCGACAATGAATTTGTGAAGCAGCTTCTAAAAGACAAGACCTTCTATATCACCCCGACCATCAATCCAGATGCTCGAAATAACTTCTTCAAGGAGCCCAATACGGCTAGTTCGCCCCGCTCAGGAATGCTTGTGCTGGATAATGACGGCGATGGTATGGCTGGAGAAGACCGCATGGATGACTTGGATGGTGATGGGCACATTACTATGATGATCCGCAAGTCGCCAACGGGTAGATTTATCAAGGATCCACTTGATCCTAGAAGATTGATGCAAGTGGGACCTGACCAGGCAGGAGAGTACGAAATGCTCGGTCAAGAAGGAATCGATAACGATGGCGATGGTGAAGTCAACGAAGATGGGATTGGCTACTATGATCCCAACCGCGATTGGGGTTGGAACTGGCAGCCAGATTACATCCAACGAGGTGCCATGCGCTATCCATTTACGCTACCTGAAAATCGTGCGGTGATGGAGTTTGTCAGCAAGCACTCCAACATTGCAGGAGCCCAGAATTTCCACAATTCAGGGGGTATGATTCTTCGAGGCCCAGGTGTGGAGGAAGATCTCAATACCTACAACAGAGAGGACATTCGAATCTACGACGCGATAGGTAAAAAAGGAGAGGAAATGATCCCGGGCTACCGCTACCTGACCTTGTACAAGGATTTGTACTCGGTATTTGGTGGGACGCTGGATTGGTTTTATAGCAATAGAGGAATCTTTACCTATACCAATGAGCTGATGGTCTCTTACCTGTACTTCAATAAAGAGGCAGGGAGAGGCAACCAGGAGGAGCAACTCAAAGTGGACGAGCTGTTGACTTTTGGGGATGCCTTTGTCAACTACAAAGAATACAAGCATCCGCAGTTTGGCACGGTAGAGATCGGAGGGTTCAAGAAGACCTTTGGTCGTGCACATCCAGGATTTCTCTTGGAGCAGGATGCACACCGCAATGCGGCCTTTACCATTTACCATGCCTACCATACGCCCAAGCTATCCATCACCGAGGTGAAGGAAGAAGAGTTGGGAGGAGGATTGAAAGCCATTACGGCCACGATCTTCAACGAGCGCATGATGCCGACTCACGCCAGCCAAGACCTGAAGTACCGCATTGAGCGTCCAGATTATGTGACCATCTCTGGAGCCAAGGTAGTGGCAGGCTTTGTAGTAGAAGACGAGGACATGAAGAAGTACAAAGAGCAGACGAATTCACCAGAAAAAATGGTTGTAGCCAATATTCCGGGTATGGGTGCTGTACAAGTGAGGTGGATTGTTTCTTCTTCTGCCAATTATTCTGTCACGGTGGATTCTGCCAAAGGCGGGAAGGCTAGCTGGAAGAAGTAAGTTAGTATAAAGTATAGTTTATCCCCGTCTCACTGCTGAGATGAGGATTTTTTTCTCAAATTGGTAGGTGCAAACTGACTCATTATGCGACTGAATCTTTCCCTTTTTTTACTGCTGTTTTTTCTGTCTTTGTCAGTTTATGGTCAGCATAAACCCTTGGTTTTGATTACTTACTACTCCCCATCGGGAAATACCAAAAAATTGGCTGAAGCCATTGGGGAAGGGGCAAGGTCTGTCGTAGGGGTGGAAGTAGTCCTTGTTCCGATTGGAGAGGTAAATATGCAAGACCTCATGGCTGCCAATGCCATCCTCATAGGTTCCCCGGTTTACAATGCGAATATTGCCCCTGCCGTGCAGGAGTTTATCAATTCTTTGCCCTTCGAGGGGAGACCATTGAAAGATAAGCTTGGGGCAGCCTTTGTAACGGGAGGGGGTATTTCTATTGGCGAGGAGGGAGTGATGCTAGATATTTTGAGGGCTATGCTGATTCAGGGAATGGTAGTCATGGGTGGAGAAGAGGCGGAAGCTGCTTTTGGAGCTTCCGCTATCACCGGAGAAGGACCCTTTGTAGGGGGAAAAATGGATCAGATTTTTTGGAACAAGGGATTTGGATTGGGGAAAAGAGTGGCCGAAAAAGCCCTCCGTTGGAAATAGGCAAAAAAGAAAAATCCTGCCAAGATTCACTCAGCGAGATAGTAGCAACAGTTGGATTAAATTAAAGGACTTTCCGATTATTCTAGATCCCGTTCTGGAAATTAAAATCAGAACATATATTTTTATTTTTTGCCGATCATGAACTAAATCATGGATTTTAGGGGTATCCGCAAACAAAGAACCTTCTTAACTGCTTATTGAGTGGATAGGATCTAATTTTCTTTACGATGTCAAAAGGATTTAATTGGAGGAAAATGAGGAAGTGCTGCTGCCTCTTTTCTTTGGATGAATAGGGTACAAAAAAAAGAAGGATTCCTAAGCAGGAATTATCTGAAATAATTTTAAATTCATCTCTAAAATAGTATGCATGCAGACTATTTTTTACTTTGTCATTTGTAATAAAAAAAGGGGTAAAATGCGTAGTATGGGTAAAAATATAAGGCAAAAAAAAATCCCGATCTGTGAAGACCGGGTTTGTGGTGATAAGTGGACTCGAACCACCGACTCACGGATTTTCAGTCCGATGCTCTACCAACTGAGCTATATCACCATCTTATAAATGTGTTGCAAATGTAGAAAAATGAGTATTCCCTACAAATCCTTTTTAGAAAAATAGACTCAAAAATTATAAAAACTAATTAATCCGATCAATATGAGCATTTTACCACAACTTGCATTTGTCTTAATTCTGGGTGTTGCGGGCTTTTTCTTGAGTAAAAGGATCCAATTTCTTCGGCGAAACATTCTGCTTGGTAAGGCAGAAACCCGAAATGACCAGCCTAAAAACCGGTGGAAAGCCATGCTTCTAATTGCTTTGGGTCAGCAAAAAATGTTCAAGCGCCTTGTCCCTGCATTTTTGCACCTATTGATCTATGTGGGGTTTTTGGTTATCAACTTGGAAGTTCTGGAGTTTGTACTTGATGGGATATTGGGAACGCACCGTCTATTTGCTCCTTTTTTGGGAGGAGTCTATACGGTGGCAATCAATGTGTTCGAATTTTTAGCGGTTGCTGTTTTGGTATCGTGTGTGGCTTTTTTGGTACGAAGAAACGTGATGCGCGTGGAGCGTTTTACCAAGCTCGAACTGAAGGGATGGCCGGCTATGGATGCCAATGTGATCCTCGTAATCGAAATTATTTTAATGTTTGCCATTCTGACCATGAATGCCACTGATCAGATTTTGGCTAGTCGAGGAGATACCCGTTACCTAGCTCTTGATCCTCTTTTCTTCAGTAGTTTCTTTCAACCACTGTTTGAGGGATTTTCTAGAGGAGCCTTGGTGGCCATAGAGCGCTTCACCTGGTGGTTTCACATTGTTGGTATTTTAGTATTTTCCGTGTATGTGACCTATTCCAAGCACCTTCATATTTTCCTTGCCTTCCCCAATACTTGGTATTCTAATCTGAAACCAAAAGGAGAAATGGAAAATATGCCGGTAGTGACCAATGAGGTCAATATAATGCTCGGCATTCCTATAGAAAGCCCTTCCAATGCTCCTGTAGAAATTGGTCGCTTTGGAGCCAAAGATATCAATGACCTCAACTGGATCAATGTTCTCAACGCGTACTCCTGCACCGAATGTGGTCGCTGCACTTCAGAATGTCCTGCAAATCTGACGGGTAAAAAACTCTCCCCTCGTAAGATTATGATGGATGTTCGAGACCGAGCTGAAGAGGTGGGAAAAAGCATAGACGTTGGAGGCCTGGGTCTAGCGGACGGAAAATCATTGTTGGGAGACTACATCACCAAAGAAGAGATCAATGCCTGTACCAGCTGCAATGCATGTGTGGAGGCCTGTCCCATTAACATTGATCCCTTATCCATTATTCTACAGATGCGCCGGTATGTGGCCATGGAAGAATCGGGGACTCCTGCACAGTGGAATGCGATGTTCCAGAATATGGAAACGAGCTTTTCTCCATGGAAATTTAGTCCGAGCGACCGCTTCAACTGGGCGGATCAAGTAAAAGAAGAGGAAATGAAATAAGTACTGGATGTCGGACAGCAGAAGAAATCTTCTCTTCAGTTTTGGGCGTGCATCTCACTTTAAAAATTAAAAAAATGTCCACCTATACTGTTCCTACTATGGCCGAAATGGCCGCCAACGCACAGCTGCCGGAAGTACTTTTCTGGGTGGGCTGTGCAGGTTCCTTCGATGAGCGATACAAGGCCGTTACCCAGGCTTTTGTAAAAATACTGAATAAAGTAGGAGTAAGTTTTGCGGTGCTAGGCCCTGAAGAAGCCTGCTCGGGAGATCCTGCGCGTAGGGCTGGTAACGAGTTTCTCTTTCAAATGCAGGCGGGAGCCAACATCCAAGTGATGAATGGCTATAAAGTAAAAAAAGTGGTCACTGCCTGCCCGCACTGTTTTAATACCATCAAAAATGAATACCCAGCACTAGGGGGTAACTATGAGGTGGTCCACCACTCCGAGTTTCTCCAACAGCTGATCAACGAAGGGAAAGTACGCTTACAAGGAGGGGGGGAGTTTAAAGGAAAAAAAATCACCTTCCACGACTCCTGCTACCTTGGACGGGCAAACGAGGTCTATGAGGCTCCCCGCGAGGTGATTAAGGCCTTGGATGTGGAGCTTGTGGAAATGAAACGCTGCCGTACAAAGGGCCTCTGTTGCGGAGCGGGAGGTGCACAAATGTTTAAGGAGCCAGAAGCTGGGCAAAAGGATATCAACATCGAAAGGACAGAAGAGGCCTTGGCTACAGGAGCACAGGCCATTGCTGTGGGTTGTCCCTTCTGCTTGACCATGATGACCGATGGCGTCAAGAACAAAAACAAAGAAGCGGAAGTAAAAGTCTATGACCTTGCCGAGATGATTGCCAAGGACATGGGAATTTAATTTTAAGATTTGAATCCAAAATGTCCTTTTTGTCGTTATGCAAAAAGGGGTTTTCTTTGAATACAAATGCTGCATTATGTACCAACCTTTTGACCAATTACCAGACTCTTCCCGTATTTGGCTCTATGCTTCTACACGCAGATTTTCAGCTGCCGATCAGGAGGTGATCCAAAAAGAAATGCAAGATTTTTGTGCTGGATGGGCCACTCATGGAAAGGAGATGCCCAGTTCTTTTGAAATTTTACACAACCAGCTTCTGGTTTTGGCCGTAGATGAAAGTCAGCTTGGAGCCTCAGGATGCTCTATTGACTCTTCAGTCCGTGCACTTCAAGCCTTAGAACAGATGCTGGATTTGGATTTGGTCAACCAAGGGAAAGTTACTTTTAAAAACGAGGAAGGAGTCCTTCGGGTAGTTTCTTCACTGGGTCTGAAGTCCAAAATTTCACTTGGAGAAATTACCCCAGATCTCGACGTGATGCAGCCCTCATTACAGATAAAAGCCGATCTAAAAAGCCTTTGGCAGCCGTTACGAAAAAGCTGGCTATCCAACTATTTTCCAAATTAATTATCATATTCACTCCTAGACTACAGCTGCTGTCCAATGAAACCGATTTTTTTTTACCTAGCTCTTTGCCTATTCCTTTTTTTAGGAGCCTGCAAAAGCCTTTTTGAAAAGGGGGATGAACAGTTTCTTTCCGGTCAATATCAGTATGCAATTGGCACCTTCAATCAGATCTTAGCCAAAGACAGCAGCAACCTAAAAGCGAGGCAGGTGCTGGCTGAGAGTTATCGGCTGTCCAATCGCATTGAAGCATCAACCCCTCATTACCAGGCCCTGGTAGCCGTAGAACCCACCTTTGCCTCCTATTTTCACCTTGGCCAAAGCCTAAAAGCCAATCAGCAAATTGAGGCGGCAAAGCAGGCTTGGGAGGAAGCGGCCTCACTCACTTCTGATCAGGGTCTTCTTGCCCGTGTGAAGCAAGAGCTTGGTTCCCTAGCTTTGGTTTCTGATCTTGCAGACTATTTTTCCAATTACCAATTGGTCAACTACCGAGAGTTGAACACGGCTGGGGCAGATTATGCCCCCCTGATTAGTGAAGACTTTCTTTATTTCACTTCAGGAAGGGCTTCTTCCAACCTTTATTCAGCAACGGGCACTCCTTATCACCAGCTTTTTCGCACCCGTGCTGAGGGATTAAAAGTGGATGCAGGGGGGATTCAGCTCTTGCCAGAATTTCAAAACGAAGAAGGACTCAACCAGGCTGCTTTGGCTATAAGTCCCGATGGGAATACCTTGATCTACGCAAGGGGAAATTCTACCTCATTCAAAGATTATCCCGAAACTACCCTATTTGTCTCCTACTTCCGCGGGGCTGGGTTTACACAGCCTATTTGGATGCCCGTTAATGAGGACGAAACCTGGTGGAACTCTACCCCAGCTTTTAGTGCAGATGGTTCCGAACTTTACTTTGCCTCTACTAGACCTGGAGGCTATGGAGGGGTCGACTTGTACAAAGCATCCAAGTTAGCTAATGGGGACTTTGGCAATGCTTTGAATTTGGGTCCTACTGTTAACACCGCGGGGAATGAGTTATTTCCTCGTCCTACGAAAGATGGTAAATTTTTCTTTGCTTCAGATTCACACCCAGGATTTGGAAAATTAGACCTTTTTGTAGCAGAAAAAAATCAAGAGGGGGTGCAAGTGGTCACTAATCTAGGCCCTACTTTTAATAGTAAGGGGGATGATTTTGGAATTTTCTTCACTGACTATCCCAAAGTGGGGTTCATCTCGTCCAACCGTGAGGGAGGCAAAGGCGATGACGATATTTACTTTTTTGAGGACAAGACGCCCAAACCAAAAATTATCAATGTACTGCTCAACGTCTACACCAAGGAAGTCAAAGCGGATGGCAAGGAACTGATTTTGCCTCAAACACGAGTGGTGTTGTATGGTGAGGATAAGCGACAGCTCGGAGGGGATCTCTCCAATGCTCAAGGAAGAGTCCGGTTTACACTTTCTCCGGAAAATGATTACAGCATCATTGCCTCACGAAGCGGTTATTTCTCTAAATCTTTTGGCTACACTACCAAGGGAAGGACTCCAGATCCTGCTACCTTGATTCAAGAGGTAACGAATATTACTCTGGATACAACAGTGATTTTGGATCAGTTGATTCTTGAAAAGTCGATTGTCCTTGATAATATTTATTACGATTTGGCCAAGGCAGATATTCGTTCTGATGCCACCTTGGAATTGGATAAATTATTGAAAATTTTAAAGGATAATCCAACTATACGAATTGAGTTGAGCTCTCACACGGACTCCAGATCAGGGGATGCCTACAACTTAACTCTTTCTCAGCGCAGGGCCCAATCGGCGGTGGACTACCTTGTTT
Organism: Bacteroidota bacterium; assembly: GCA_027593175.1. Taxonomy (GTDB): domain Bacteria; phylum Bacteroidota; class Bacteroidia; order Cytophagales; family Cyclobacteriaceae; genus Algoriphagus. The sequence goes on from JAQCJI010000002.1 coordinate 29,143, forward strand.
CTCAGGGAATTTTAGCAGACCGACTGGTCGCCAAGGGTTATGGTGAAACTCAGCTTCTAATCAAAAATGCCCAAACGGAAGAAGAGCACCAAACCAACCGGCGTACGGAATTTAAGGTGATTGAGATTAAAGGGAACTAGCTTTAGTTTTAGCTTGGGGAATAATCTTTTTGCTACTTTATTGCTTGATAGCCTCATAAATAAGGTCATGAATCTGAGTACGAATACCCAAATCTATTAAGGCATTGTTTTCGGCTTTTGGGTAAACGCGATTGGAGAGGAAAATGTAAATCAGTTGATTTTCTGGATCTGCCCACATACAAGTCCCTGTAAAACCCGTATGGCCAAAGGTGCTTTTTGGGGCTAGTTTTCCTGCAGGACCTCCTTTTCCTTTTTCAGGATCTGGCTTGTCCCAGCCCCAGCCTCTCCTACTTTGTGTGGATTGACGTTTGGTGAAGGCCTCTACCGTTTCAGGTTTCATCAGAGTTATGTCCCCGTAGCTCCCTTTATTCAGGAGCAGTTGAAGGATTACGGCGAGGTCCTGTGCAGTACCAAATAATCCAGCGTGACCCGCTACCCCTCCGTACATGGCAGCACCAGGATCGTGCACATAGCCTTGGATTTGTCTTCCCCGAAAGGTTAAATCCTTCTCTGTAGGTGCAATTCGGGAAAGCGGCATTTTTTCAAATGGTTTAAAGGTTAGGCTTTGCAATCCAAGAGGAGCATAAAAATTTTGATCTACAAATCCATCTAAGGGTTGATTTACAATTCGTTCGATCACTTCTTGCATAAAATACATCGTCAAGTCCGAGTAGACATAGCCGTGTGGCTTGGGCAAAAGCTCGGAGTTTACCGTCCATTTCCAGAGGCTATCGCGGAGACTATTTTTGGCAAACATTTCATTGGAAACTGGCAGCGTAAACTCTTGGCTAATGGAATCTTTGTAGTAGGAAGGATTCCATTTTCCTGAACTTAATGTTTTGGTGTAGTGTGGAATAAAAGCCTTTAAACCGGCTTCATGTACTAGGAGGTTTTTCAAGAGGATGCCGCCTTTAGTTGTGTTTTTCAATTCAGGAAGGTAGTGTTCCAGTGGTTTTGTTAGGTCTAGTTCTCCACGGCTATGCAAAAACATTGCGGCAAGTGTAGTAGCTGCAACCTTGGTGATAGAGGCTAGGTCATAGACAGTTTCTGTGGTTACCGGAGCAGATTTCTCATAATCTAAGTGTCCATAAGATCGGTCAAAAATGATCTTTCCATCTTTCACTACACATACTCGACCTCCAGGAGCTGCTTTTGATTCGATCATTTGGGTAACTACTGCATCTATTTTGTCAAGCTTTTTTCCATCCATCCCCACACTTTCTGGGCTACCATAGGCCAAGCGGTTTTGGGAATTTAATAGTCCTCCTACGCCTTGAGTGAATTGTTCACTTACCGTGACTGGCAAGATACCTTTTGCGGGCCTCGCACCAAATAAAATTTGAGGAACTAGCCTTTGAGTGAAGGGTGAGTTTTCATAAGCAAAGACGACATGATCTAGCCCTTCTAGGTACTTGGCCGAATAGGCATTGCCAAATAGTACCGCCACAACTTTCTGTCTTTTTTCTAAAGCATGAATCAGCTCGATATCTCCAGGAGCGACGCCAAATCCCCGTTGGGGACTATTAGTGATTCCCATCAATCCTACCACAAGGATATCATAGTCTTCCAGTTGCTTCATCAGGTTATAGTGTGCCGAATTTCCAGAGGCCTTAGCAATCTGGAAGTGGTCCACCTTTGTATAGCGGTTGAGGTAGCTACTGAAAGTATCGCCTGGGTCGCCAATACTTAGGCTGGCGATTTTTTTCTGGTCTAACTGGCCTAGGGGAAGTAAATCTTCTTTATTTGAGGCTACGGTGATGGCTTCACTGTAGAGTTTTTCGATGACCTCTGAGGTAGCTGTAGTGGTAAGGCGATCTGTAATTTTGTAGGTGTCTATGGGGGTATAAGTATGCAATCCTGCCCAATACTTTGCTTTCAAGACTTTTTTTACCCGCCTATCAATCTCATGTTCGCTGATCTGGCCCTGAGCTACAGTTTTTAGAATAAGTGCTTTGGCTTTGGAAACATCCTCCGAATGTAATAGGATATCATTACCAGCAAGTAGTGCTTGCAATTCTACTTCCCCTGGTTTGCTTAGATTGGCCACACTCTCCATGTTTAAGGCATCGGTAAAAATTAAACCCTGGAAATTCATCTGCTGCTGTAGTAGATCGGTGACAATGGGTTTGGATAAGCTAGTTGAAATGGGCGAACCTTGGTTGAGGCTAGGGACATTTAGGTGGGCTACCATGACAGACATCAAATTTTCTTTAAAAAGTTCTTGGTAGGGGTATAGGTCCACCTCCCAGATTCTTTTTTCGGCATGGGGGATCAAGGGTAGTGTAAAATGGCTGTCTGCTTCTGTGTCTCCATGTCCTGGAAAATGCTTCGCATTGGCAAGCACTCCATTTTCCTGAAGTCCTTTCATATAGGCAATAGCTTGTTTTGTTACTCGAACCTTGTCCTCACCAAAAGCTCGATAACCGATCACTGGATTTTCAGGATTGGAGTTGACGTCCACTACAGGGGCAAAATTGACATGTATACCCAATAGCTTAAACTGGCGTGCAATTTCAGCTCCCATTTCCTGGACCAAGCTAGGATCTGAGATAGCTCCTAGTGTCATGGCTTTGGGGAAATTGAGTGTTGAATCCAGGCGCATCCCTATCCCCCACTCGGCATCCATAGCAATCATTAAGGGAGTTTTTGCCTTTGCCTGGTAGTAGTTGGTCAAGCGAGCTTGCCGGTTAGGCCCTCCTTGAAAAAATATCAGTCCTCCTAAATTTTCTTTTTGAATCAATGCACTAATTTCATCCACGTGTCTTTGGTCCTTATTGGAGTAGGCTGCCACCATAAACAACTGTCCTAGTCGCTCTTCAAAGGTGAGTGCATGAAAAACACTATCTACCCAAAGCTGTTGCAGGTCGATTTCTTTGCTTTCCAGTGAGTCCTTTGGAATAGCTGTATAGATATGCTTCTCAGGTAAAAACCCCGCTAGTAAAAATAGCCATAGAAGGTTGAGCAAATGCAGTGTTCTCATTGAATAGAATACATTTAATTCTGTATTTTTACCTAAATTTATTTGGTGATTTAGGGCTTTTTGTTTTGGCTTAAGTCTTTCACCTAGAATAACTCTTTGTAAAAAAGCCCAAAATTCAAGTTACAAAAGTTTGTAAAACTTCTACTCGACTTTGGGATTTTCTGAGTAAGAAAAATCACCATCTACTCACTTAGTTCAATGTGGCAATGAAGAAATGCAATTTCTTTGTTTCGAAAAACTCAATTCTACTATGAAACTTCCTTCCATTTTCAAGACTTCTACCCATCAGAGATTTTCGATAAGCCCCAGGTATTACGACCCAATTAAGGAAGAGATAGCCGAGCGGACCGCAAGAATCAAAAGAGAACTCGAGGGGGAAGGCTTATTGCACCAAAAGGAGGGGGAATCTACCGAGCAGTGGAGGACGGCATTTAAAGGTTCTTTTTCTTCCTATCGGGGAATAAAAATGCGAAATACTTCCGTGTTCAACTCTACCGCAATGATCCGTACCTTACTTTTCCTTGGTATGGTGATTTCAGCATTTGGCTATATCTATATAGGTCCCCAGATATTCACTTACTTAAGCATGATCGGTATCGGAGGGGCAGGAATTTATTTTTTACTCAAACTGATGAAGAAAGGGAAAGATGCCTGATTTTATACAGCTCCTTCCCGATGCCATTGCCAATCAAATTGCTGCTGGCGAGGTAGTTCAACGCCCTGCCTCTGCCCTCAAGGAACTACTTGAAAATGCAGTTGACGCTGGGGCCACACAAGTTCAAGTAGTAGTCAAAGATGCAGGGAAGCAGCTGATTCAAGTGATTGACAACGGGAAAGGAATGTCCCCCACTGATGCACGAATGAGTTTTGAGCGGCATGCTACTTCCAAAATTCGAACGGCACAGGACCTGTTTGCCATTCGCACTTTTGGGTTTCGAGGCGAAGCCATGGCTTCTATTGCCGCTGTGGCGCAGGTCGAACTTAAAACGCGAACTCAGGAAGCTGAAGTTGGTTCCCTGATTCATATTGAAGGGTCCGAAGTTAAAAAGCAGGAGACTGTAGCGGTACCTGTGGGAACCTCAGTGGCCATGAAGAACTTGTTTTTTAATGTGCCTGCCCGAAGGAATTTCTTGAAGTCCAACCCAGTAGAAATGCGTCATATCGTTGATGAATTTCAACGCGTGGCCCTTTCCTACCCAGAAATTACCTTTTCCCTGTACCAGCAAGATTTGGAAACTTACAACTTACTACCTGGCAAACTTAGCCAGCGAATAGTGGGTGTTTTTGGGAAAGGAGTTCAAAATCAACTAGTTCCCTGTGAGGAAGAAACTCCTCATCTCAGCATAAAAGGGTATGTGGGCAAACCGGAATACGCAAAAAAAACGCGGGGAGAACAATTTTTCTTTGTCAACAATCGCTACATCAAAAGCAGCTACTTACACCATGCAGTAAATACTGCCTATGAGGGGTTGATCCAAGCGGATCAGCACCCCTTCTATGTCTTGTTTTTAGAGATCGATCCCGCACAAATAGATATCAACGTCCATCCTAACAAGACAGAAATCAAGTTTGAAGACGAACGTACGGTATACGCTGTCATTCGTTCGGCTGTTAAACAAGCCTTAGGAGCCCATCAGGTCATGCCTGCACTAGATTTTAGTATGGATGTCAATTTTCAAGAAAATTGGACGACCAATCCCCAAGTATCTTTGGATGTAGACCGAGAATACAGCTACAAAACTTATAATACACCTGATTTTCAACGAGCCTCTGTATCGGGATGGGAACGACTCTTTGAAGGGGATTCCCCAGCATCCATCTCCCAAAAATCTCCTGGCTTTACAGATGAAGATCAAGAGCTACTTACTTTTCCAAGTAGAGCTTCAGCAGGTGCGGTTTCTTTGGCTTTGCAACAAGAAGCAGGAGAGGGAACTGGAACGACCTTTCAAGTGGAGCGAAGCTATGTTGTGGCCCAAATGTCTACTGGACTCCTAATCCTAGACCAGCAACTGGCTCATGAGCGGATCCTGTACGAGCGCTACCTCAAGCAACTGCAAACGACCCAAGGAGCATCGCAACAATGCTTGTTTCCGACGTCCCTGACCCTGAATCCGGCAGACTTTGCTTTGGTGATGGATATGCTCCCTGAGCTAGCAAGCCTGGGCTTTCAAATCGATGAGTTTGGCAAAGACACGGTAGTCATCCGAGGGATGCCAGCAGAAACGCAGGTAAAAAATGAAAAGGAAGTCTTCGAAGGATTAATTGAACAGTATAAAAATTTTAAAAACGAGCTTTCCCTAGATAAAAAAGAAAATTTGGCCCGTTCTCTCTCCAAAAGGTCCTGCCTAAAGAAGGGGCAGAAGCTTGATGGGCAAGAGATGGAAACTTTAGTTGGGCAACTTTTTGCTTGTCCAAACCCAAATTATTCTCCTTCTGGAAATAAAACCTTCGTGAAATTGGATTTAACTAGCATTCACGCCTTCTTCGTAAAATAATATGTTTAGAAACATCACCCCGGTCGTTCAAAATCTATTGCTGATTAATATCGCTGTCTTTTTGGTGGCCAATTTTGTTTTCACTCCCCTGAACCAATGGTTTGCCCTCTACAATATTCAGAGTTCCTACTTCAAACCCTTCCAATTTCTCTCCTACATGTTTATGCATGCCGACTTTTGGCATCTATTCAGTAATCTCTTCGGGCTGCTAATTTTTGGCCCACTGTTGGAGCAGTTTCTAGGCCCCAAAAAGCTATTTATTCTATGGATGGTCTCTGGAATGGGCGCAGGCGTGCTATACTCTGGCTATACGTTGGTGCAGTACCGAACGATGGAAGAGAAGGTATTGGCATTTGAGGCCAACCCAGATCCGGAGTACTTTAACCGCCTAGTTATCGAGAATCGGAGCTACTTCTCCCCTGAAGTGTTTGATTTTGTGGATCAGTACAGCAGAAATCCTGAAGACCCCATGAATATCGAACGCGCTGAGCAAACCTTGAAAACCATTTTGGAGCTGCATGTCAACCAACCGATGGTCGGTGCTTCAGGAGCGCTTTTCGGAATTTTGATTGCTTTTGGCATGCTTTTTCCGAATACCCAACTTTTTTTACTTTTCCCTCCCATACCCATTAAGGCGAAGTATATGGTGTTTTTCTATGGACTTTACACGGTTTACAATGTGCTGTTGACAAGCCCCACGGATAATGTGGCCCACTTTGCGCACCTAAGTGGCCTAGTGATCGGTGCGATTCTGGTTTACTTTTGGAAAAAAAATAGAAATAGCTTCTATTGATATGTATTCGAGCTTTTGGGACAATTTAAAAAATGCATTCAACCGGCATGACAATAGCTTATACAAGCTAATGGCCATCAACTTGATTGCTTTTTTTGTGCTGTTGATTACACGCGTAGTGCTGACACTTAGCGGCTTTGAGGAACTCTACAAGGAAGGGCTGAAGTGGATCATGATGCCCGCCTCCTTGTCTACTTTTGCCATGCAACCCTGGTCTCTATTCACCTATTTCTTTTTGCATGAAGGGCTTTTTCATATTTTGTTCAATCTCCTCTTCCTGTATTATTTTGGACTTCTCGTCCATCAATATTTAGGTAGTAGGAAACTTACCAACTTGTACGTGCTCGGCGGTGTGTTTGGAGCAGGATTTTATGTGTTGATGTACAACATTGCCCCCTACTTTTCAGGTGCAGTTGACACCTCATTTATGCTTGGAGCCAGCGCAGGAATATTTGCTGTGGTTGTAGGCGCTGCTACGCTTGCACCACAAACTACTTTTGTTCTTTTTCTCCTAGGTCCAGTCAAAATTGTTTACATCGCAGCATTTTATGTCATCCTTTCCTTCGCCAACTCTATTGGTGAAAATGCTGGTGGAGAAATAGCACACTTGGGAGGGGCAATGCTTGGCTTTGGCTATATCTTCTTGTTGAGAAAAGGCTGGGACTTGGGCATTCCTATACAAAAAGTGGGACTATTTTTCGAAAACCTAGGCAGTAGACGCGCTCCGAAAGTAAGTTACAGAAGGGCTTACTCCACCAAATCAACAGGTTCGAAGCCGGTGAACAAGGAGACACTCACCCAAGAGGAAGTGGATAAAATTCTAGATAAAATTGCCGATAAGGGGTACGAGGGGCTGACGAAGGAGGAAAAAAGAAAACTTTTTGAATACAGTAAAAAGTAAATTCCCTAGAATCCGGATTTTCAATTTTTAGGGGTCCTTATTTCCCAATAGGGAACTGGAGACCAAAGCGGAAGTAGGTTTGCTGTATGCCCTGGCTTTGAAATTTGAATTCCGAACTAATTCCTACCCAGCTGTTGATGGGGACCACTGCACCAACACCCACATTGGCGCCATTTAAGTTTCTACGTGTACCTGCTGTGGTTGGCTGAGGATTTTCAGTAGTTAAGCTATAGCCACTGACCACATAGACCTGAGATTTTCCTTGAGACAGGTAGTACCGTAGGTCTGCACTAAAGTTGCTCGCTCTACCTATTGCTGGGAAAATTTGAGTGAAGCTCGGCACCAATCCAAACTGGGGAGCAAAAAAATACTCCCAACCAACTCCAATACCAGGCTCCTCCATTCTCATCCCATATTGGCCCAAAACATGAAGCCTTGAATCACCTTGTTCTTGTGCCTGCAGGGTGCTTATTGTGCCAAAAATCAGGGAAGTCAAGAGAAGCAAGTTTTTCATGGCAGCATTTTTTACGAAGCTAAGGAATACCTTGTAATCCCCAAATTATTCCAAAATTTGGACCAATCGACCTAACCTTCCTCGTTGATCTATGCATTCTAGGATCAGTAAATGCCGCTTTGCAGTTTCAGAATTGTAATAAGACAGGGTAGCTTTTCCTTCTGGATTGGTAGTAATCTGTGGATTCCAATACAAGGTGGCGCGCTGGTCGGTCATGGAATTGGCTGAGGAGTTTTCCTTGTATTTTGGAGAGTAGAAAATACGAGGAGTGGAGTAACCACTGGACTTGGCTACTAAAGTGCCTCCCACAGAGGAATAGAAGGTGCTGGCACCTGTTTTAGTGTAGACTGCGATGACGCCATTTCCTCCTTGAGAACCAAATATTGCGGTGCTACCAGGGTCCTTAAATACCTCCACACTTTCCACATCTCGTGGACTAACTTGGGCGAGTGTGCTCGCATCTACTGGCACATTGTTGAGCATGTACATGGGCTGTACCCCTGCTTGAAGTGAGCCCACTCCTCGAATAAGCACCGTTGCATTAAACCCATCAAAGGTAACGCGTACCCCAGCCACTCTACCCTGGATCAATTGAAAAATGTTGATAAATCCTTGTCCTCCTGGGATGTCTTCAGGTTTGATTACGGCATCCCCTTCTCCATAGATTTTTCGGGCTTGGGTTTGTTCCTCCTGAAGCGTCTCTGCCTCCACGGTGATCCCTTCCAGTTCCTTTTCCAAGAGGTTGGAGTTGAGCTGCTGCATCAAGTTTCGTTCGCCAACCGTTGCTGCCAATCCTTTGGGCCAGCTGCTGGTAGCGGGATATACTCCGCTGAGTTGGGTAAAGGGGAGTTTGGGAACAGCTATAGTGAGATCAATAAAATTTCTTGCGCGAAGGTCTTCTGCGGTAAGTGTGACTGTAACAGAATCTTGGTACCGAAGGTCTGTCAACAAGAAGTTTCCATCAGGCCCATATTCCGTCGAAAGGAGTTCAATTCCATCCCCTACGAGGGCTGTGATTTTTCCACCCCCCAATCCTTTTTTGGTGGGGATTTGTTCCTTTATTTTTCCTGAAATCGTAATTCCCTGTTCGATGTAGTACCCTTGGTCGGGGAAATGGTTTTGAAGCACATCCTCCCAATCAAATCGAGTCCAACCATGGGTAAGCATCACCAAGTCTAGTTCCTCGGCAGCATGGGGCAGATCTTTTCTAAAATAATACCCTGGGCTATAGACGGCCCCTTTCAGGTCACTTTGTAGGAGTAAATGGGAAAAGAGAGTTCCCTGCAGGTCACTTTGATCCTCCACTTGCTCCAGATCGACTACCGACAGTGAGAAGCTTGCAGGGGCAATGCTATCCAGGAAGGAACTCTTCAAAGCCAAGTTTACTTTTCCGCGGGGTCGGAGCGGTTCGCTTGGAGTAGATAGCTCGAGCGCTAACTCATCCTTATTTTGAACAAATACCAGTCGCTCTAGCAAGGGTCTTCCTTGCTCATCGAGTAGGGTAATCGTATGGATGCCACTTGGGAGCGTTTTCTTTGGAATGCGCACGCCCCAAATGCCATTTACTAGGGAACTTTGTGCCATGAAATTGATTAAGCCTCGAGTATGGGTCACAAGAAGGAGCTTGTTAGTTACGCCTTCGCCTTGGATAATTGCGGAGATAAAGGTGCCGTCTTTTGGGTTTTGCACTTGAATGCTTAGCCCCTTATCCAAGACTTTTGGGAGTGGAATTCTACGTGTCACTCCAAAAGTAGTATCCTGGATGAAGGCGATGTAATCGGACTTTTTGGGAGTGAAATCAAGTTTACCCAATCCAGCGTCATTGGTTGTAAACTGAGTACCCTCTTCGCCTTCTATTCTTACTTGAAGTTTGAGAGGGGTCCCATCTGGAAATACCGCTCGTAGGGCTAGTGTTGATTTTTTTCCAATAAGCCAGTTCCCTCCTTCTGGCAAAAATTGAATATCTGCAGCCTCCAAGGTATAGGGAAGCTTTATCTTCTGAATGATGTTGTACCCGCGGCTTTCTTCAAAAGTAAGTACAAGGTGTTGAGATGGATGAGGGGCATTGGGGATGGAAAAACTAAATTCCGTTGTTCCCTGGGCATTGAGCTGAAGAGGGTGGCTGTAAAGTTCCTCATCCCCTGCTACTGCCTGCAAATTGATTTGCCGATTGCTCAAGGGCTCACCGGCCGCATTGACCCCTTGAAGGGATAATTTGTACCGTACTTTACCATTTTCTACCTGGATGTCGAGCACCTCTAACTTAGGTAAAAAAGCACCGCCCAGGCCATCTACTACCTGCACTTGCTGCGTGAAAAAGTAATCTTCTCCAAAATTTCGCATCCAAGTGGTGTAGGCCTTGAGTTGGTAGGTGCCTGTCTTTACAAAGTTTGGAAAGTTAAAATCTCCAGCACCGCGGCCATTTTCTAGGGAAATAATTTTTTGAGCGATGCGTAAGCCATCTCCGTCAAACAAGTCTACAAAGAGGGTTTTGCTGAGTGGGGATGGGAGTTGCTCTCCTCCTGCGACTACATAGGCGGCAAACCAGAGATCTTCCCCAAGTGTGTAGGTAAATTTATCGAGGTGGAGGTAGGCTTTTTCAACTGGGAATTCTTCCTGGTAGCTCTTGAAGTAGTTTTGGATTTGCTTGGGCAGTCCTTCTTGAGCTAGTATAGGAACCGAAAAAATTAGGAAGCATAGAAAAAATAATGGGGGAAGGATGTACTTAATGGAAGAAATGGAATAGTTATAAAACTTTATACCGATTTGGAGAGCTAAGGGTTGTTACGCGTATTTTTTTAAATCCTGAAGGCTAGAGTTGAGCCACCTCATTTTTATTGGCAAGTTGCCCACAGGCGGCATCGATGTCCTGTCCTCTGGACTTCCGTACCTTGGCAATAATTCCTTGCCCTTCAAGCACTTGGAGGTACATGTCCACGGCTTCTTGGGCAGCCTGTCTGAATTCCCCTTCATCAATAGGATTGTATTGTATAAGATTCACTTTGGAAGGGATGATTTTACAAAATTTTGCAAGGGCTTTGGCATGTCGTTCATCGTCATTGATTCCTTCCCAGATGACATACTCATAGGTTACCTTTCGCTTGGTACGTGTGTACCAAAAGGACAAAGCTTCAGCCAGGTCTTCAAGGGGGTTAATCTCGTTGATGGGCATGAGACGGGATCGAGTCTCATTGATGGCAGAGTGGAGGGAGATGGCAAGGTTAAACTTCACTTCATCCTCTGCCATTTTTCGAATCATTTTTGGAATCCCTACCGTAGAGAGGGTGATTCTACGGGGAGCCATACCCAAGCCGTCTGAGGAGGTAATTTTTTCGATGGCACTGATGACATTGGCATAGTTTAGCAGCGGCTCTCCCATCCCCATAAAGACGATGTTGGTCAATGGCCTTTTAAAATAAGTTTCTGCCTCGTCTTTGATGGCGACCACCTGGTCATAGATTTCATCGGAGTTGAGGTTTCGCATCCGTTTCAAGCGAGCGGTAGCGCAAAAATTGCAGTCTAGGCTGCAACCTACTTGGGAAGAGATGCAAGCAGTAATGCGCTTTGTTGTTGGGATAAGCACGGATTCGACAATTTTATCATCGAAGAGTTTGACCGCATTTTTGATGGTGCCATCACTACTGTGCTGCATCAAGCCCACACGGATGTGGTTGATGGTAAAGTGGGTTTTGAGTAGCTCGCGAGTGGAAAGTGAGATGTTGCTCATCTCATCGAAATTTTTCATCGACTTATTCCAAAGCCATTCATAGACTTGCTTGGCTCTGAACTTTTTTTCTCCCTCCTCCAAAAAGAATTCTTCTAATTCAGCTAAGCTTAATTTTCGGATGTCTTTTTTCTGAAGTTCCACGGCACAAAGATAGGGATTGAAATTGGGAAAGCAGACAGGAATGGGGGATGGTACTCAAAATTAATGGGGCGATACTTTCTATTTAAATTGCGAGTTTACTTCTTCCTTTTCTTGGAAAAAGAAGGGGATTCAAGAACATATCCCTTATTTTTGTAGGGAAAATTCTAACCCCTTCCTATGCGCCAATCTTGGTGGAAATTTCTGACTGTAGGGCTTCTCTTGTATACACTCGTTGGAGGGTTGCTGCTGGAGGCTCCTCGGCTTCCAATCTTGAATGAGACTATCCGTGCGCTACATTTTCATGTGACCATGTGGTTTGGGATGATTTTAATGCTTGTCGTTGCAGCATGGCATAGCGTGAAGTATTTGAGAAGCAATGATTTGAAGCACGATGATATGGCTTTGGAGTTTACCAATGCGGCGATTTTGTTTGGCGTACTGGGTATCGCTACGGGCATGTTGTGGGCCAAATTTACCTGGGGAGATTATTGGAGTGGAGATCCCAAGCAAAATGCTTCTGCCATCGGATTGCTTATGTATTTTGCCTACTTAATATTGAGAGGCAGCCTTTCAGATGGCCAGCAGCGCGGTAGAATTGCTGCAGTTTACAATTTGTTTGCTTTTGCCGCCTTTATCCCTTTGATTTTTGTTTTGCCTCGCCTTACCGATAGTTTGCACCCAGGAAATGGTGGGAATCCAGGCTTCAATGCCTATGATTTGGACTCTAAACTCCGACTTGTTTTTTATCCTGCGATTATCGCTTGGACACTTTTGGGAACTTGGATAGCAACTGTTCGTGTTCGTATCCGTAGGTTAGAGCGAGAAGTGGAGGAAAATCTTGTAAACGATTAATCGATGAAAAAAATAGTTGTATTCCTATTGATGATTTTTTCCTTTGCTGCACAGGCTCAAGAGAAAATAGCAGTAACGGCTGCTGATTACAGCAACAACGAAGTAGAGATGGCGGATGTTATGCGAAGTGAAGGGAAAATTTATGTGTTGGTGGGAATCATTGTGTTGATTTTCCTCGGCTTATTAATCTATGTGATTCAAACAGATCGTAGGGTTTCCAAGTTAGAAAAAGTAGGACAAACTAAATAGGAATTTGGCATGAAGAAGGGACATATAATTGCCTTAGGAATTATTGCTGTAGCAATTGCAATCATCCTCAGCTCGATTGGTGATGCGAGTAGCTACGAGAGTTTCACCACTGCCTTAGAGATGAAGCATGATGGAGAGGACAAGGCAATCCATGTGGTGGGTAAGTTAAAAAAAGATGCAGTAGGTGAAGTTTCAGGAATAGAGATTCGGGAGGATAAAACTTCCTTTACTTTCCTTTTGGTAGACAACGAAGGCACTGAGCAAAAGGTGTTTTATAACCAGCCCGTGCCTGCAGATTTTCATCGATCTGAGCAAGTAGTGGTCATTGGTAGCTACCGAGATAAAGAAATCTTTGTGGCAGACAAGATTCTCATGAAGTGTCCTTCCAAGTACCAAGAAACAGACGTGCAAGCTGCGGGCATCTGATGGTAAATTCTATTCCAAGTAAAATCGTATGATAAATACCTTCGTGGGCAATTTTGGTCACCTAACAGCCTTGGTGGCCTTCGTGAGTGCCTTGGTTACCGCTTTTGCGTACAGTCAATACTTTAGGGCCAACGAACTGGAAAAAGCCAGTTGGCAAAGATTTAGTCGCATGAGTTTTTACATTCATGCACTATCGACTAGCTTGATCGCGTTATCCTTATTTGAAATCATCTACAATCAACGGTACGAGTATTTTTACGCCTATTCCCATAGTTCCAAGGCTTTGCCAGTTCATTACATGATTTCCAGTTTCTGGGAAGGTCAGGAAGGAGCATTTATTCTGTGGGCATTTTGGAATGTAGTGCTTGGATTAATATTGGTACATACCAACAAGTTTTGGGAAGCACCAGTGATGGTAGTTTTTTCCTTAGTTCAAGCTTTCCTTATTTCCATGATTCTAGGAGTGGTGGTAGGGGATCTTAAAATTGGAAGCTCCCCCTTTATTTTACTTCGGGACGCCACTCAAGCACCGATTTTTGATTTAAATCCGGACTTTATCCCAGAAGATGGTACGGGCCTCAATCCGCTCTTGCAGAATATTTGGATGGTGATTCACCCGCCCACCTTGTTTTTGGGCTATGCATCTACCCTGGTTCCCTTTGCCTTTTTAATTGGGGGTCTTGTTACCAAAAAGTATGCAGAATGGATCCGTCCAGCCTTGCCTTGGGCAATTTTCTCGGCTATGATTTTGGGGATGGGAATTATCATGGGTGCTTATTGGGCCTATGTAACCTTAAATTTCGGGGGCTACTGGAACTGGGATCCAGTGGAAAATGCGGTGTATGTGCCTTGGCTGATCTTGGTGGCTTCTATCCACACGATGATTACGTTCAAGAAAAGTGCCACGGCATTGAAGACCTCCATCGTCTTGGTGATTCTCAGTTTTATCTTGGTGTTGTACGCTACCTTCTTGGTTCGCTCGGGGGTCCTAGGGGATGCTTCGGTGCACTCTTTTACCGATTTGGGTCTTTCTGGGCAGTTGCTGATCTATTTGCTATTTTTTATGGGAGTAGCGATTTTCCTTGCCGCTCGAGCTTGGAAGCACTTGCCTACATCCGAACGAGAGGCATCCGTTTATTCTCGTGAGTTTTGGATTTTCTTAGGTGCGATGACGCTAGGATTGATGTCCTTTCAAGTGATTTTGCCTACTTCCATTCCTGCTTGGAATGCTTTGATAGAAAGCTTTGGAGGAATTTCTAATATGGCTCCTCCAGCAGATCAAATAGGTTTTTATACCAAATTCCAACTTTGGTTTGCGGTAGTATTGGCATTATTAACTTCAGTAGGGCAGTTTTTCTGGTGGCAAAAAATCGATAGAAAAACCTTGGGAGAATCGTTAGTGGTTCCGTATGTAGTCTCGATCATCCTTTCCACAGTCGTTATTGTCTTGGCCAAGGTTTACGATTGGAAATACATAATCATTGTGCTTACAGGAATGTTTACCATTATAGCCAATGGATTTATTTTAGTCAAGTTGCTTAAAAAATCGACCTTCAAACTTGTTGGAGGATCCCTTGCACACATTGGCTTGGGGATGATTTTGATCGGGATCATGTTTAGTTCTGGCTATTCAGAAGTCATCTCCATGAACATGTCGGGGTTGACTTACAGCAACAGTTGGGAGGATGAAATGAACAAGGAGCACGTATTGCTTTGGATCAACAAGCCTACTCAGATGAAGGACTACACGGTGATCTACCGTGGCAGACAAAAGAAAGCAGTAGGGATTCCCGAATACGTGCCTGCCAAAATTTTAGCTGCTACGGGTGAGGTGAATGAAGCGATAGCTTTGGAAGATTACAAAACCTACTTCAAAAAAGGAGATACCGTACAGTTGGTTTTGGAAGAGAATGATTACTTTAAAATTGATTACCTACAGAACGAGGCCTTACAGTTTTCGCTTTCGCCCATGTCCCAGTTCAACGAAGGGATGGGGGGCTTGATTTCCTCGCCTGATTCCAAAATTTACCTCAATAAGGATTTGTACACCTATGTTGCTGCGATGAATGATTTCGCAGATCCAGAATGGAAGGAAGATGAAACTTACGAAGTAAGCAAGGGGGAGCAATTTCATGTGTCTGACTTTGTTGCCTATTTTGATGGGGCCGAAGTACTCAAAGAAATTGATGGCTATACCTTGAAAGAGGGGGATGTGGCAGTAAAGGCTAAAATCCGTGTTCTAGATTACGATGTTGAAAAATTACTAGAGCCTACCTTTATCATTCGTGACAATCAGGTAGGGAAACTTCCCGTGATTGATTCTGAATTGGGAATCAAAATCAGCTTGGAAAATATTCTCCCTGAGCAAAATAAATTTGTATTTAAGGTCAATCAATACCAGAAGGACTATGTGGTCATGAAGGCAATTGTTAAGCCTTACATCAATGTGCTTTGGATCGGAACGATTGTGATGTTGTTCGGATTTACGGTAGCCATTTACCGACGGTTTGATGAGTTTGTCAAAATGAGAGACAAAGGAATTGAATAAATTTTCAAATGGGAAGACAAAAAATAAAGGGGCGGCAAGCCCTTTTATTTTTTGTCTAGAAAAATTCGCTCTAGGCTTACGGCTACCCCATCTTTTTTGTGGTGCAAGGTGAGTTCCTGCGCCACTGCTTTTACTTCCGCCAGGGCATTAGCTACAGCCACGCCCCAGCCCACCTGTTCCAGCAGGTCGATGTCGTTGTAGCCATCGCCGAAGGCCACTACTTCGTCCATCCCTATGGCATATCCTTGATCTAGAATTTTTTTCAACCCAGTGGCTTTGGAGATCGGTTTCGGCGCAATTTCTAGGTAAGTGTCTTTGGATCGGTAGAGGTGCAATTGAGTTCCTAGCCTTTGGAGAAGGGTTTGGTAGAGCTCACCGATTTTTGCTGGATCTCCCATGCACATCACCTTGTGGGCGCCATGATTGTCAGATTTCCAACGCTCAATGACTACTAAGGGGTCTATCCAAGAGGGAATAACTTTTGTGTTTTCAATTTCGCGAAGTGCAAAATAATCTTCTTTTGGGGTATGCCATTCCTCCCCATTAAGTAGGCTAACATGAAGAGTAAGGTTATTTGCTAAATTAACTACTTCTTCTACCTGGTGAATTGGAATGGTGATGGATTCAAGTTCTTTTCCTTCCCCATCCAAAATTAGAGCGCCGTTGTAAGCGATTAGGGGTTCCTTAGGGCGCTTCAAGTCTTGAAGGAGGTACCGCATGGCAGCAGGCATGCGAGCGCTAGCTAGAAAAAACGGAATCTCTGGTGAAATGGAAGAGACAATTGAAATGAGGTTTGGGGAAAGCGAGCGCTCGGAGTTGAGGAGGGTACCGTCAATATCAGAGCAAATAGCTTTAAAAGTCATGGTAGCAAAGTGGATAGGAAAAATTAGAGGATGTTAATTTCTAAAAATTCAATTTAAATCTAATCTTGAAGAGATTAGAAATCTTTAACCTCGAAGGTGTATTCTTCTACAGAAATATTTTCTGGGTTGTAGGAATCCGTTTGAACAAATTGGATGGTAATCTTGGTGTATTCGTTGGCATTTTCGAAATCTCGTAAATAAAGTTCAGCACAATTGCGGGCAAGTTGTTCACGCTGGTCTGCCATGAGTTGCGGATCACCATTTTGCAGTTTGAGAAAAATGATGGATTCTTCTGTATCTCCATCTGTAGATTTGGAAAGGGTGACACTGGTACTTTCAAATTTTCCTAACCCTCGAATTTCTTCAGAAGGTAGGAATCCCTCGCCTAAAAATCCTTCCATGCCATTGAAGGCGAATTCAGCTATTTTTTCTGGCGCACAGCTGCAGCTCCAAAGAATGAGAAAAAATAGAGGAAGCAATTGGTAAATTCTCATGGATGAGGGATTTGGTGCTGCCTAGAAGCTTATTTTATAGAATACAAATCGCCTATCTTCTGGATTTCTTATTCGGGTAATAAGCGAGTTACCCTTTTTCTCCTCATAGTGGAAATTAATCTCCTTGATCAACCTGGCGCGTTTGACTCGTTTGGAGTCAAATTGGGTAATCTCATGAATGCCCAAGAGTGAATCAAATTCATCTGTACTCAATTTTTTACCATTATGTAGAAGTAATCGCTGAAGAATTTCTGCGTTTTCCTCTTCAGATTCTTGTTTTACATCAGTTTCTGTATCGGAATCTAGTGGAGTTTGGACTGCTGTATTTTTTCTTTTTTGAATCTGTATGCCTAGCCAAAGGGCAAGTAGAAATACAACAGGAAAGCCTATCCAAGGGAGTAACGATAAAAGCGAGGCGTTGCCAGTTTTTTCTGGGGCATCAAGCACGACTACCTGCCCAATTTCACGCGATTGGCTTCGAATGATGTCCAAGTTGATCATCGCTTCTTTGCCCTCTGTAACGCTATTTAGAGTGAAATCGAAATAATGAATTGTGTTTCCAATGTATTCATAATAGGGCGAATCAAACATTGCACCATGTTTTTTCCCTTCATAAAAAAAGAGCTTGCCGGTTTCCTTTTCGAAAATTATCCAAAGGTACCAGCCAAGGCTTGGTAATTGGGAGGTAGTGACACTAAATGCATAGTCTTCTGTTTCATACAAATTACTTTCATTTGCATGTACAATCTCTGCTAGATCAAAATCTTTGATATCGATTTTGATGGGTCGCCATGATTTTTTTTCAAGGTCTAGAAAAAAGCCGTTGGCTTCTTTTCCTAATCTTGGAATTCTAGGGTTATTGTATTCCCCAAAAATGGTTACTATTCCTTTTGAAGTTTGGTAGGTCCCTAAGGGATAATAGTCAAGGGGTTGATAGGAGGATTGAACAAATTCCCAAGATCCATTTAGGGTATCAAATTCCATTAAATCTACATGGTAAGTCCAAATCCCCCTTCCACTTAGAAAATGGTAGGTATTGTTTTTTTCAAACAAAAAAGAACCGCAGGTATAGCCTCTATTTGTAAACTTATACTCCTTAATGAGTTGACCTTTTTTGATGGAATAAAAATCAAAGGTGCATTGCACAAAAACCCTTAAAGTCTGGCTCGATGGCTCGTAATTAAATTCGTAAACAGTTGGAGCATTTTGATAAATGCTATCTAACTGGTTTAAAATTTTCCTACTTACCCTTCCTTCTAAGAACGAGGATCTTTCTGCTACTTGCCACCTATTCGCCCCGATTTTTAGCCGATAAAATTCCGGATCAACAGCTAGGGAGTTCAAGCTGAGTAACAAGGTAAGGACGAAAAAAAGTAATTTCAATTTCATGAAGGACTTCAAAATAGGGACTCGGAGAGACCATTGCGTTCTAAACTCCACTCTTATTTAGCAAATGAAAAATTTTTTTCTGAATCAATTGTGTATCAAATGATACATAGTGACAATTATTTAATCTTACCAGCTGCAAAGGTTGAATGGGGGTTGGTTTCGATTCAATCTATCTGAATAGAGAAAGGATTTAGTGACAGAAATTGCTTGAACTAGCTTTGAGGGTTGATTAGGTTAAAAGTCTAAAAATTCTCTCAGTTTAAGGGGGTGTTATTTTTTTTTATGGGACAACTGCTATTTTTCTTTTTGAGTTCAAGTTCACACTTGAGCGCAGTAGATCTATCGGGGAGTGTTTCGATGTAGCCGATCTCCCAGTCTGGGGCTCCGATTTGGTGGAGGGAGTAGACCCTGCATTGTGGTGTTTGAGTCTGCGTAGCAAGTCATCCGTGGACCCCAGGTTGTCCTTCTTGGATTTCAGGCTAAAAAGGATGTAGATGTAGTGCATTTAGGTTTAAAAAATAGGCTGTCCTAATTGGACAGCCTTGTGGAGGATAACGGATTCGAACCGATGACCCCTACACTGCCAGCGTAGTGCTCTAGCCAACTGAGCTAATCCCCCTAAGAAGTGTCCAAAGATAGCCCCTCTTGCTTTGCTTCCAAAAGATTTCTTTATTCCTGAGAATAATTTATTCGGGTAAGGATACTTCTTCCTAGAGTGACTTCGTCGGTAAATTCAAGTTCTCCCCCCACAGGAATTCCTCGTGAGATGCTCGTGATTTTAACATTTAAAGGGGAAAGCTTTTTGCTCAAGTAGAAGGAGGTGGTGTCACCTTCCATCGTGGCGGAAAGAGCCAAAATAATTTCTTTTATTTCTCCCTGTTTCACCCGCTCTACCAACCGCTCGCAGGTTAACTCTTCAGGTCCAATGCCCTGCATGGGGGAGATGACCCCTCCCAACACATGGTACAGTCCCTGGTACTGATTCGTATTTTCAATGGCCAGCACATCACCAATGTCTTCTACTACACAAACCAAGGAGCGGTCTCTTTTGTGACTTTGGCACGTGGAGCAGAACTCCTCATCTGCAAGTGCATGGCAATTTTTGCAATAGGAAACTTCAGCCCGCATCCGAGTTAAGGCCAAAGAAAGGGCTTCTGTATGCGCTTCATGTTGTTTAAGCAAGTGTAGCGCTAGGCGAAGAGCAGTTTTTTTCCCAATGCCTGGGAGCCTGGAGATTTCCGTTACTGCGTCTTCGATTAATTTAGAGGGGAAGTTCACGTAGATTTTTTTTTAAAGAATTGCAGCCTGAATGCCTTCGTCCAAAATGGCCTCACAGAGGGGCTTGAGTTCTGGTCTCGTTCCTTTCTTTACAGCACACTTTCCCTTGTAATGGATGATCAAGGTACACTGCTCTGCTTGTTCATGGGTATGCTCACAGACCTTTATGAGCACCTGAATGACATGTTCAAAGGTGTTCACATCGTCATTGAATACAACGAGGTCTAGCGCTTCCTGATCGATGAGTTCCTCGAGGAGGACTTCAATTTCTTCTACATGGGGAAGGGGTGAGCTGAACTGGTTCATTTTGCAAAATTAATAATAATGGACAACTTAGCGAGCGACAGACGCTTACAATATGAATCCGCAACTCGTTTTAACGGTTATTTTTATTTATTTCGGTGTGCTTTTTTTTATTTCCTGGCTTACTACTCGAAAGTTAACGGAGGACACTTTTTTTACGGGCGACCGCAACTCCCACTGGTTTTTGGTTTCCTTTGGCATGATTGGCGCTTCTTTGTCTGGAGTTACCTTTGTTTCCGTCCCAGGAGAGGTTGGTAATTCTAACTTCTATTACTTCCAAGTTGTTTTAGGTTATACCCTCGGGTACTTTACAATCGCCAAGGTGCTGTTGCCGCTCTACTATCGGTTGAATTTAGTTTCCATCTATGCCTACCTAGAAGAGCGGTTTGGGTTTTGGTCCTACAAAACAGGTTCTTTTTTCTTTATTCTTTCTCGATCCTTAGGCTCCTCCATTCGCCTGTACTTGGTAGCTAGTGTTCTTCAACTCATTCTATTTGATTCCTTAGGCATTCCTTTTTGGGTGTCTGTCCTGATCACAGTAGGCCTTATTTGGCTGTATACCTACCGTGGGGGCATCAAGACTGTAGTGTGGACGGATACCTTTCAAACCACCTTTATGCTGGCTTCGGTAGTAATTACCTTGGTGGTAATTGGACAAGAATTAGAGGTAAAAAGTCTTGGAGATTACTTCAGCCGAATTGCAGCCGATCAGCGATCTACCATTTTTAATTGGGACTGGAAGGCAGGTACGAATTTTTTCAAGCAATTTATCTCTGGGGCATTTATTACCATCGTGATGACTGGACTAGACCAGGATATGATGCAGAAAAACCTCACTTGCCGAACGCTCAAAGATGCCCAGAAAAATATGTTCTGGTTTACCCTGATCATAGTCGTGGTCAACCTGCTCTTTCTTTCTTTAGGCGTGATGTTGTACCTCTTTGCAGAAACCAAAGGTATTGCACTTCCTGCCAAATCGGACGGTCTTTTCCCCATGTTGGCTACAGAGCATTTTCCCTCTTTTGCGGGAATTGTTTTTGTGCTTGGGATTGTGGCTGCAGCCTATTCAAGTGTAGATTCTACCCTTACCGCCCTGACCACATCTTTTTGTTATGATTTTCTCCAAATTGAGCGCAAGTATTCACCTGAAAGACGACTTTCTATTCGTAAGATTGTCCACTTAGGATTCACAGGGTTGATGTTTTTGCTGATTCTTGCTTTTCGCTGGCTCAATGACCAGAGTGTGATCAATTCGGTATTTATCCTTGCAGGCTACACTTATGGGCCGCTTTTAGGCCTCTATTCTTTTGGG
Organism: Bacteroidota bacterium; assembly: GCA_027593175.1. Taxonomy (GTDB): domain Bacteria; phylum Bacteroidota; class Bacteroidia; order Cytophagales; family Cyclobacteriaceae; genus Algoriphagus. The sequence continues at coordinate 50,548 of JAQCJI010000002.1, forward strand.
TTATTCACCCACTACCGAGTCAAGGATACTTGGGTGCCAGTTATTGCCGTCCTTGCTCCCTCCCTAACATTCCTGATTACCTCTAATTCCAAGGCTTGGTTTTGGGGCTATACTTTTGGATTTGAGGCACTCATACTCAACGGTGCGTTGATGTTTCTCGGTCTTTATCTGCTGCGCAAAAAATGGGATGACCTAGGATTCTAGTTCCTTTTCGGGATCCCAAAAGCGAGTTGGGAAGTCTAGCACTTGATCGTTTTCTACCCGTACTCCTTCGTCAAGAAGTAGCTCTTCCATGCGGGTAGAGTTAGCAAAATGATGCTTTCCCGTCAGCAAACCTTGTCTGTTTACCACGCGATGGGCAGGTACATCGGGGGACGAATGAGCAGCATTCATCGCATAGCCAACCATCCGTGCCCCAGACTTCAGTCCCAGGTAATGGGCAATCGCGCCATAGCTAGTAACACGACCAGCAGGAATTTCACGAACTACTTGGTATACCCACTCAAAGTAATTCCCCTTTTCGGAGTTCATAGTTCCAATCAATGAGTGCTTTGTTAACAGATTTTTTGACCTGGACTTCAGTTAGTTTTTCTCCAGATTTTATCGGGAATTGGTAGCGTATCAACAAATTTTCAGTTTTACGCTCCAAAATATTTAGCTGTGCCCCTTCCTTGACTACTACCTCAGGATACTGCTCTAAAATCTGTTGGAGTAACTCTTCTAATTGGTTGAGGTGGATCTCATTTTTTGAGGTGATTTCCGCATCAAAGATGACCTGGTGGGTATTATTTTTGGAAAAGTTGACCACATCTGCTGCTAAGGCCATGGTATTGGGAATGAGGATAATTTCTCCAGCATCATTTTTTAGAACCAGGTTGATCAGGGTAATGTCTCGAATAAACCCGGTATGCCTCCCAATTTGGATCTTATCCCCAATCTCAAGTTGATCCGAGAACATCATGATCAACCCATTGATAATGCTGGAGATGTAGTCCTTGGTCAACAAGGCAATGGCTGCGGCTACGATGGTAATGCTGGTCAAAAATTCCAAAGGCTGAATTCCAAAGGCGAGCATTAGGGCGATGAGAATAGAGATGAGATTAATTAAAAACTCAATCCGGTCGATACCCAATACGAAATTGGGCTGAACCTTGGTCTCCTCACGCTGTTGGAGGTAAATCCGAAGGGTAATGATCCGTACTAGGGAAAAAAATAGGTTGGCGCTTAAAAGAAAGATTAGTGCCCGTACGATATGGTTAAAAATTTCGTATTTCTCTAAAAAAGGAGTGACAATGGTGTCCCCAGCATAGAAAATCTGTAAAATAATCAGGAGAATGAGCTTAAATGCAAAGTAGGTTTTGCGCACATTTTCCTTTATCCGGATACTGCTTTTGAGATGATTCATGGTTCAATCGAAAAATTAACCCTATTTTAGCAAATATAGGAAGGATTTGACGGACTGATGAGTAGAAATATTGTAATTACTGGAGCAGCAGGTGTCTTGGGGGCTGCCGTGGTGGAGAAATTTAAAAGAGAGGGATACTACGTGATTGCCTTGGTTCGGCCCGAGGCAAACGAGCAGGCCAAGGAGGCAGATGTCACTTACGATGTAGATGTGACTGACGAACAAAAGGTGGCGGATTTTGTCAAAGAATACGAGGCGCAATTCGGGGACTTAGAAGCGATCGTGATGCTAGTAGGGGGGTATGCCCCGGGAAATCTAGAGGCTACCACTCAACAGGAATTGACTCGCATGATGCAGCTTAATTTTTTTAGTTCATTTACAGTAGCTAAAGCTTTTTTACCTTTAATAAAAAAGCAACAGCGGGGGGCCTTTTTATTTGTGGGAGCCCGTACTGCCTTGGAACCAAAAGAAGGAAAAGGAGCTGTAGCCTACGCCTTAAGTAAACGCTTGGTAAGCGCTCTCGCGGAAATTGTGGCGGAGGAGGTCAAGGATACGGGTATCAAAACCCATGTATTTGTTCCAAGTATCCTTGATAGTGCCGCTAATCGGGCCGCGATGCCCACTGCAGATTTTTCAAAATGGGTAAGCCCTTCCGATATTGCCGAAGCAATGCACTATGCCTTGAATACCCCCGCATCAACGAACATGAACTTTAACTTGTATGGAAGAATTTAAATCGCTAAAAAATAGCTGGTTATTTACAGTTCTTTTTGCCTGTTTACTTGGGCCTCCCGCCTTTTCTCAAACACCTGAGCAAGAAGTGGAAGTGGTCATCCGCTCGCTTTTTGACGGAATGAGACAGAAAAATGTGACGATGGTAGCAGATGCTTTCTACACAGAAGGCTTGATGCAAACGATCCTTCAAAAGCCAGAAGGCACCACTGTCGGCAGTAATGCTGTCGTTGATTTTGTGAACCGAATCGCCAATACTCCGGAGGGAACTACCCTAGACGAACGGCTGTTGTCCTACGATATTCGGGTAGATGGCCCTATGGCATCGGCTTGGACGCCCTATAAATTTTATGTAAACGACATTCTTTCCCACTGTGGAGTGAATTCCTTCCAGCTGGTGAAAATGGCCTCGGGATGGAAAATCGTGTACATCATCGATACCCGAAGAAAAGAACCTTGTGAAGAGTAATTTGTATGAATGAATTTAAAAGTGCAGTCTATCAGACTGCTATCGCGCAGCTAAAGCAAAAAGAAGCACTTCTAGCAGAGGAGCGTAAAAACATCATTGAAAGTATTCTGGAAGAGGAGAAGAATAGTGCTGGGGATAAATACGAAACGAGCAGAGAGACGATGACCCAGGATCTCAATTCTTTAGAGAAGCAAATCAAACAAAGTAAGCTGGACCTGGAGGAATTATATCGCCTTCAAGCAATTAAAGATGCACCTCCAACCGTGCAGGAAGGAGCCCTCCTGCAGTTGGGTACCGATTGGTTTTTGCTGGCAGTTAGTATTGGACAGGTGAAGGTTGCTGACAAGCAGGTCTTTTTGCTTAGTAAAAATTCTCCGCTTGGCGAGCTGTTGGTAGGGAAGAAAAAGAATGAAGCGATTCAGTTCAGAGGAAAGCTGCAAAATATAACGACCCTCCTGTAAGGCCAAAAGACGCTTTACTTAATACCCTCCAAATTGCCAGCTTATCAAATTGTGGGATTGTTAGTTTTATTAACTTAAATTTATTTTTAAGGCAATAAAAAGCCTATTTCATTTCATTTTTCTTTGGGTTTTCATTTTTTTACCGGTATGATTGATGGCTAAAGCTAGTCCTTGTGTTTTTTTCTAAGCTTTCATTTGGTAGAATTGCCCATCCACTTTTCAAAATTTGTGGACAGGGAATGTTTCTTCATGGTCGGATTATCAGGATATTTTTTGGAAAATCATGCCCATTTGGGACAAGTAGTAGACCCTATCTTCCACTAAGTTTCCCTTTTACTTCTTCCACCTTTACCTAGCAGTTATGAAAATCATCAAGTTTGGAGGCTCATCAGTCGAAAACGTCAAAAATATACATCAGGTGTTTGGCATTCTTGAAGACAAACTTCAGGGAGGCGACTTGGCAGTGGTTTTTTCAGCTATTGGGGGTGTGACCGAGCAATTATTTTCCTTAGCCAAGATGGCGAAGGAAGGGGGTATAGCCTACCGTGAGGCTTTGGATGAACTTGAGGAAAAGCACATTATGCTAGTGAAGGAGCTACTTCCCCTGGAGAAAAGAGCAGAGGGTCTGACGTTTGTAAGGCAGAGATGCCAAGAACTTGAGGATCTTTACCATGACATTTACTTGGTCAAGGAACAGTCGCCACGGATCCTTGATTATGTAGCCAGCTTTGGGGAGAGGCTAAGCACCTTTATTCTGGCAAAGGCCTTGGAATGCAGAGGGATACCCACCTGTTTTGTTGATGCACGGGAAATTATCCGTACAGATGATCGCTTTGGTCAGGCCCGAGTGGACGAGGTTCAAACCACTGAACTTATCCAAACCTTTTTTGCAGTGCATCAAGGGATTAAAATAGTCACTGGATTTATCGCGGCTACAGAAAAAGGAGAAACAACTACCTTGGGTCGTTCGGGCTCAGATTATACTGCCGCCCTATTGGCTGCGGCCTTGCATGCGGAGTCCTTGGAGATTTGGACCGATGTGTCGGGCGTACTTACCTGTGATCCAAAGATGGTCTATGCCGCCTTTACTATTCCGCAGCTGAGCTACGCCGAAGCCATGGAACTCTCCCATTTCGGGGCAAAGGTCATTTTCCCTGCGACCATGCAGCCGGCGATGAAGAAAAACATCCCAATTCATATCAAAAACACCTTTGAACCACATCATCCCGGTACGCTTATCCATGGAGCTCTGCGTCAAGGAGGTTGGATCAAAGGAATTAGCTCCCGCTCAGACATTTCTCTGATCACATTTCAAAGTTCAGAGTGGATGGTGGCCGGGGGAAATTTGGGGAGAATCTTCAAGGTTTTATCTCAAGTAAACCTCTCAAGCTTACTTATTTCTCAAGCCTCTTCCCAACATAGCATTTGCTTGGCAATGCCTTCTCAAGAAGCCCTACTGGCGAAAGAAGTGATTGAACAGGAATTTTTCAATGAAATTAAATCTGGAGAAATGGATGCAGTCACGCTACTTCCGGACTTAGCCTTGATAGCGGCAGTAGGTGAAAATATGAAGCATGACCCTAGTGCTTCAGGAAGGATGTTTCGAGCCCTTGGTCAAAATAATATCAATGTGGTAGCCATTGCTCAGGGGAGTTCCGAACTAAATATTTCTGCGATTATTTTCCAAGTGGATTTACAAAAAGCACTTAATGCCCTTCATGAAGCTTTTTTCCTATCCGAATACAAGGTGGTTCACCTGTTCCTTATAGGTACCGGCCTCATCGGTAAAGCACTTCTGCGTATGATCGCTCATCAAAAGGAAAAACTCCTCCGAGAAAATCAGTTAGATATTCAAATCCACGGGATAGCCAATAGCCGCTACATGGCCTTTGATGAAGACGGCTTTGATCTCAAAAAACTGCCTTCCCTTACTTCAGAAAATGAAAAAATGGACTTGGGAAAGTTTATGGCAAAGCTCCAGGAAATGAACTTTTCCAATTCAGTGCTGGTAGATTGTACTGCTAGCCAAGAGGTAGCCCAATGTTATTCAAGAATGTTGGCTGCAAAAATAGCCATTGTTACTCCTAATAAGAAGGCCAATTCAGGTTCATTGGAAAGTTATCTTGCGCTTAAGCAGCTTGCCAAAACAAGGGGCGTCCACTTTTTATACGAAACGAATGTGGCAGCAGGTCTTCCTGTGATTACGACCTTGCACGATTTGATGCTCTCTGGTGACCGAGTGCTGCGGATTGAAGCGGTATTGAGCGGCTCCTTAAATTTTATTTTTTCAGAGCTCGAAAAGGGAGTGCCTTTTTCTGAAGTAGTGGCCCTGGCCAAAGAAAAAGGGTATACCGAGCCTGATCCAAGGGATGATTTGAGTGGGATGGATGTAGCTAGAAAAGTGGTGATCTTGGGAAGAGAAGTCGACCAAGCCCTTGAAGTGGAGGATGTAGTTGTTTCTTCCCTAGTACCTGAGAAAGCGAGGCAGGGAGTTTCGGTGGAAGAATTTATGGAACTTCTGAAGGAGGAAGATGCATCCTATGCCCTACTTTTAAATCGTGCAAGAGAAAAAGGAGAAAAACTCCGATTTATGGCCACTTTGGAAGATGGAAAAGCGGAAATAGGACTACGCTCTCTCCCTGCTTCACATCCTTTTTATGGCTTGGAGGGCTCCGATAACATGATTTTGCTGACTACGGATCGCTACTACGATCGACCTATGATCATTCGAGGACCAGGAGCGGGAGCTGAAGTTACTGCAGCTGGGGTATTTGCAGATGTAATCCGTGTGGGCAACTATACGCGAGACTGAGGATTTTTTCTGAGGTTTTTTTGATAGGAACCTATTTCTTCCGATCAATGGAGTATAGGACCAAGTCGCGAAGAGAAGACTTGTACGTAGAATCGGGAAATTGATCCAATAGGGATAGAGCTTCTTGGTAGAATGCGGTCATTTTTTGCTTGGCATAGTCCAAGCCTCCACTCTTTTTTACAAATGTAATGACCTCGTTCACTGCTTTTTTATCTTCGGAGCGGTTGCGAATGAGGTAAATAATTTTCTTTTTTTCGAGCCAGTCGGCATTGCGAAGTGCATAAATCAAGGGGAGTGTCATCTTTTTTTCCTTGATGTCTATGCCTACCGGTTTACCGATTTCTTCTTCTCCATAATCAAACAAATCGTCCTTGATCTGGAATGCCATGCCCACTTTTTCTCCAAAGTTCCACATATTTTGGATGGTTACTTCGTCTGTACTTACACTAGATGCTCCAACTGAGCAGCAGGAGGCAATGAGGCTTGCCGTTTTTTGGCGTATAATCTGGTAGTAAACATCCTCATCTACATCTAGTTTTCTGGCTTTATAGCTTTGTAAAAGTTCTCCTTCAGACATCTCTCGTACGGCATTTGACACAATGCGTAGGAGGTGAAAGTCGTTGTGTTCTACACTTAAAAGCAATCCCCGAGAGAGGAGATAATCTCCAACCAGCACGGCAATTTTGTTTTTCCACAGCGCATTGATGGAAAAAAAACCTCTACGGTAGTTGGCATCATCTACCACATCGTCATGGACTAAGGAAGCCGTGTGGAGTAATTCGATGAGCGCAGCACCTCGGTGAGTAGATTCGTTGATTTGTCCACACACTCCCGCCGTCAAGAAGACAAACATGGGGCGCATTTGCTTCCCTTTTCGCTTGACAATGTAGTAGGTGATATGGTCGAGTAACTTGACCTTGCTTTTCATAAAGTCCCTAAACTTATGTTCAAACTGAGCCATTTCGGTCTCAATAGGCACTTGTATTTGTTTGAGGTCTAGTTTCATCGATGAAGGATGGCGTAAAAATACCACGCTTTTTGGCATGGGCAAGGGATTACTTCTTTCCTTTTTTAACCACCAAGAGACCAAAACGTTTGTGCTTTTTTGTAAATTCAATTTTCCTTTTACTATTCCTCCCCTAACTACCCATGAAAAAGTTCCGTATTGAAGTAAAATGGGGTATTCACTTCTTCCTATCAGGGCTTGCCTGGATGGCTTTGGAGAAAAATTTGGGTTGGCACGATCGATTGATTTAGCAGCATTCTTTGTATACCTTCCTCTATGCTCCCCTGGCGATTTTGATTTATTTCGTAGCTCTCTGGGAAAAAAAGCGAAAGACCTACTCAGGTAGTATGACCTTTATCCAAGGGGCACTTTCTGGATTTGCTCTTACCCTAATTGTTGTATTGCTCACCCCTTTGAGTCAGTATATTTCCCATAGCCTTATATCGCCTGCTTACTTTTCCAATGTAATCCAGCTCTCTGTAAATTCAGGTAAGATGAGCATGTCTGAAGCCCAAGCATATTTTAACTTGATGAACTATACGACCAAATCCATTCTTTTTACTGCGGTGATGGGATTACTTACGACAGTCGGGGTGATGATTTTTTTGAGGCCGCGTCCACAGGAAGGCCAATCCGAATAATTTAGGCAGCAACAGTTCCTTTTTGTTTATATTTAAGGGTTTTTAAAACAGAACTACCACTTGGAGGAAAACTATATCAAGCATCAGTACAGGCCTATTTTGCCTAAAAAGAACGAATGGCCTGTGGTAAAGCTTGCTCGGGAACGGAAGGAATTTGTGAATAAGGTGGCAGCACTTTCCGAAGAACGGATTTTAGATTTAATCGGAAAAAACTCTGAAATACTAAAGGAGGAGCTTGAAACCACACTCTACCGGGAGAAGCTCCGTATTAAGCAAAACCCCTGGGATGTAGATCCCGATGATGAAGGGCCCTTCTGGGGGGAGGTAAAAAATAACTTGCTTCAAATTCATTCGGAGGGCTCTCGAACCAAAGCCAAGAAACTTGAGGCTTACAAGTCAGTATTGCGAAAGATCACTAGGCGCTATTCTGAAGAAATTGCTTCCAATTTTAAAGCTAGCCACTACAAATTTACCCGGAGTATGGTGTCCTATGGGTTTTCTCGACTTCTTAATGCCACCCGCGTTAAGGGCTTTGGATCCTTATTTAGTAACCAATATTCCCTCCAGGATAAAATCCAGATTACAGGGCAGACTGCCCAAATTCGTGAACTGGCAACTAAGGGAACTATCGTGATGGTGCCTACACATTTTTCAAATTTAGATAGCATCTTGATTGGGTGGATAATTTCAGTGTTGGGATTGCCACCCTTTATTTACGGGGCTGGACTCAACCTTTTTAATATCTCCATCTTCGCCTACTTTATGAATGCCCTTGGAGCATACAAGGTGGATCGAAGAAAGAAAAATCTGATGTACATGGAGACTCTTAAAACCTATTCCAAAGAGGCAATTCAGTTTGGCTGTCATAGCTTGTTTTTCCCAGGAGGTACACGCTCTCGGAGTGGCATCATTGAATCCAAGTTGAAACTTGGACTGCTAAGCACTGCCATAGAAGCGCAGCGAGCGAATTTTCAGCAGGGCATTTCAGATGTTTCCGGCAAGATTTTCATAGTTCCAGTCACTATCAATTACCACTTTGTCTTAGAGGCGCCTAGTCTGATTCAGGATTACTTGAGTATGACTGGTCAGGAGCGTTATTACAAGGAAAACGATGAGTTTTCCACCTCCTACAAGATTTTTAAGTTTCTCTTCAAGTTTTTCACCAAGGGCTCTGATATCTCTGTCTCGATAGGTAGTGCCTTGGATGTGATGGGTAACTATGTCGATGAGGAGGGCAATAGCAGAGATAAATGGGGTAGAGCAGTGAATACCGAGGAGTATTTTATGTCTAACGGCAAAGTTACAATAGATGCTCAGCGGGAAGAAGAATATACCCAAATGCTTGGTAAGCGAATTGTGGATGAATTCCATAAAATCAATCGGGTGTTTAGCTCCCATCTAGTTACCTTTGTAGCATTCGAATTGATTCAAGCAAAGAATGCCAAAATGGATTTGTTTGATCTCATCCGTCTCCCTCAGGAGGACTTAGCGGTAGGTTACGAAGAATTCAAAGCCGCTTGTCAACAGGTATTGGATAAAATTTTTGAGTTAAAAGCCCAGGGAAAAATTGATGCTGCACCCCACCTCTACCGATCTATGGATGAAATTATCACCCATGGACTTGAAAATGTGGGGATGTACCATGCCAAACGTCCACTGATAAAAGATAAGGAGGGCAACCTAGCTACCGAGGACATGAGTTTGCTTTATTTTTACCACAACAGAATACATGGGTATGGCCTTGAAAAACTCTTCTAAATCTCGCCTCATAGGAGTGATCGGAGTGGGAAGCTTCGGTACTGCGATTGCCAATATGCTCGCAGAAAAAAACGAGGTGATGGTCTATGCGCGTAAGCAGGAAGTGGTAGATGAAATTAATACGCAGCACAGCGCTTCTGGGAAATTACTGAATCCGAAGATTCGTGCCACTTTTTCTCCAGAAGAACTCTGTGGAGTTTGTGGGGTTCTATTTTTAATGGTTCCCTCTACGGCATTCTTGGAAGTAACGCGTACGTTCGCTCCTTTTTTACATCCGTACCACTTGGTCATCCATGGTACCAAAGGCTTGGTCGTACAGTTGGCGGATGGAGAACAATGGGATACTGTCAAAAAGCTCCGTCGCAATCAGATCATGACCATGAGTGAAGTCATCGTCCAAGAAACCCTTGCGGTACGGGTGGGTTGCTTGGCTGGGCCAAATATTTCCAAGGAGCTTGGCAATGGTCAGCCTGCCGCCACCGTTATTGCCAGTAAATACAATGAGGTGATTCAAGAAGGACAGCGCCTCCTTCGTTCCGAAAAATTCCAGGTGTATGGCAACTTTGATATCATTGGGGTAGAGTTCAGTGGGGTTCTCAAGAATATTATTGCGATTGCAGCAGGGGCTTTGGCGGGCCTAGAATTGGGTGAAAATGCCAAAGGCTTGTTGATTTCACGAGGGATGGTAGAAATGGCACATTTGAGCAAAGCCTTGGGCGGCACGGTCAGTTCCGTGATGGGGCTAGCAGGGATAGGAGACTTAGTGACCACCTGCAATTCCTTGGATTCTAGAAATTTTACGGTAGGATATCGCCTAGCAAAAGGAGAGACGCTAGATCAAATCCTAGAAACTATGGAAGAAGTCGCCGAAGGGGTCAATACGGTACGAATTGTGGATGCGTTTTTGAAAACAGCCGGGATAAGAGCCCCGATCACCGAAAATCTCCATCGGGTATTATTTGAAGACCTCCCCATTGAGGAGGCACTTCATTTTTTAATGAAGTATCCCTTTAGCGTAGATGTGGATTTTATCTAGATTTTTGAAGACGAAATACACCAATTTTTCAAGCTTAGGAAGAAGGAATTAGTTTGATCAGAAGACCTGTACCTTCCGTAATGGCATACAAGTACCCGTCTGGACTTTGTGCTACTTGCCGCACTCGCCCTATTCCAGGAAGTAATTTTTCCTCTCCGACAGGTTTTGTTCCATTCATCTCCACGCGAGCAATGTGCGTACCCGCAAGCGCCGCCACTAGGATATTTCCTTTCCATGCTGGATAGCGATCCGAAGTGATCAAGGTCATGCCACAGGTAGCAATGGAGGGATTCCAGTACTTTAAGGGCTGTTCCATCCCTTCTTTTTCGGTGATGTTGGTGATGGGGGTACCGTTGTAGTTGATACCATAGGTAATCACAGGCCACCCGTAATTTTTCCCTTTTTCGAGGAGATTCAGTTCATCTCCTCCACGAGGGCCATGTTCCACTTCCCAAAGGCGGTTGCTTGCTTTGTCAAAAAAGAGTCCTTGAGGATTTCGGTTTCCGTAGGTCCAGATGGAAGGAATAGCCCCGGCAGTGGTGACAAAAGGATTGTCTGATGGGATGCGCCCATCGTCATGAATGCGATGAATTTTTCCATGTGAATTTTTTAGGTTTTGGGCATTATCTTGAGTTCCTCGCTCCCCGTTGCTGAAATACAGGAAATCTTGATTATCAAAGGCGATCCTACTGCCATAATGGGTTCCCCCCTTCCATTCTGGACTGGTGACGATGAGTTCTTCAAATGAAGCAATAGCAGTTCCTGACAATTTAAATCGAGCAATTGCGGTAGCCCCTCCATCGCCTACAGGTTTGGCATAGGCAATGTAGATCCAACCATTTTGAACATAATTGGGATGGGTTGCAATATCCAGTAAGCCGGCTTGGCCTGAGGTATAAAATGCTGGGAGGCCAGTGATTTTTTGTCCAGTGAACTTGTCTTTTGTGAATAAAAGTAATTCCCCTTTCTTTTCAGTGACTAAGAGGGTTTCTGTATTGATCCAGGTCATGCCCCACGGATTTTGAAAGCCAGTGTAGAGGGTGTCTACCTTGATGACCATCTTCTCCGATTTCGTAGTGAATTTTTGAGTGGATAAACTGTCAGGAACAGGATCTCCCTCCTTGGCTTGGCATGAAAAAATCGGGGAAATAAAAGATAAAAGGACTAAGAGGTATGTAGAAACGGTTTTCATAGTGTTAAGGTTCAAAGATCCAGGAGAAGAACGCGCAGGAGATGGTTAGAGTTTTCGGATAGGGAAATCAACTTTTTTTCTTTGTAGGTAAAGGAATAGTCAAAGTACTTTTTTCTAAAACCCAACAAGGCCTTTCGATTGAAAGGCCTTGTTGGAATGTAATTGGGAAATCTTTATCGTATAGGAAGTAATTTGACCAACAAGCCTGTTGCCTCGGTGATCGCATAGAGGTAGCCATCTGGGCTTTGCGCTATTTGCCGTACTCGGCCAATGTCTTGAAGAAGTTTTTCTTCTTTTACAAAACTGGTGCCATTCATTTCCACTCGGCCAATGTGCTGCTTTGCAAGGGCTGCAACCAAGATATTGCCTTTCCAAGCAGGATACTTGTCCGAGGTGACTACTGCAACGCCGCAGGTAGCGATAGAGGGTACCCAGTAATGCTTGGGCTGCTCCATTCCTTCCTTTTCCGTGATTTCTGTGATCGGTGTTCCGTCATAGTTGATGCCGTAGGTGATCACAGGCCATCCGTAGTTTTTCCCTTTTTCGATTAGGTTGAGCTCGTCACCACCCATGGGGCCATGCTCTACTTCCCAGATTCTATCGTTCGCTTTGTCATAAATTAGACCTTGTGGGTTTCTGTTTCCATAGGACCATATCGAACTCACCTTGCCCAAGGAATCTGTAAATGGGTTGTCTTTAGGGATGCTTCCATCTTCTTTGATGCGGTGAATTTTACCATGGGCATTGTTAAGATTCTGAGCGTTCATTGGGATATTTCCCTTGTCACCGTTGGAGAAATACAGGAAGCCTGCCTTATCAAAGATGATTCGGCCACCAAAGTGACGGCCACCTTTCCAAGAAGGTCCTGCCACGATCAGTTCTTCCTGATTTACGGCCTTATTGCCCTCTAATTTGAATCGTAGGATGGTGGTAGCTGCAGTGCTGTCTTCAAAATGTTTGGCATACGAAATATAAATCCATCTATTTTCTGAGTAGTTGGGATGCACTGCAATGTCCAAGAGACCAGCCTGATTTACATTATGAACTGCTGGTAAACCTTGAATTTTTTCACCTGAAAATTTATCCTCCTTGAAAACTAGAATCTCTCCTTTTCTTTCAGTGACGAGGAGCGTTCCATCTGGAAGCCAAGTCATGCCCCAAGGGTTTTCCAAACCGGTGTGGAGGGTATCTACCTTAATCAGCAATTTTTCTGTTTGGGTTGCGAAGGTTTCGTCGATAACAGGGGTATCTTTTTTCGGGCTACAAGAGGACCAAGTGGTGACTGCCATCGTCAAAATGGCTAGCGAGAGGTACAGGGAGCGTAATGCCATAGGTGTTACAGTTTGGACTATAAATATAAACATCTCCTTCCAAATCTTATCCAATTTTTGAATAGTGGTGATTGGAGAGGATTAACGTGCATGTACTCCTCCCTATACTGGGGGTTGTAGGTGGATAATTCATCTTTGCGTACCTTCGCAGCAAGGATTTCCCTTACTCTTTTTACCTATGAATAGGACTTTGCAAGTGTATAAATTTGGTGGGGCCTCCGTAAAAGATGCGGCTGCCCTCCTTAATCTCCATACCATTCTCCACTCCCGACTTCAGGCCATCAAGGTGATCGTAGTTTCTGCCATGGGAAAAACAACCAATGCACTAGAAGCGGTATTGGCTAAAAAGTTGGGACAAGAGGATTTTTCCAAGGACTGGAAGCAGATCAAGGAATTTCATGTAGGAGTTTGTGAGGAACTGTTTCCCGCTGCTCACCCGGTATTTGAGAAATTAGGACAGTTGATGGATACAGCTCAACCCATCTTGGAGTTGCCTATTTCTAAAATCAATTACGATGAAGTGTATGATCAGCTGATTTGTTACGGTGAATTGCTTTCTTCGATTCTCGTCTCAGAATACCTTATTTTTAAAGGATTATGCCTTTCTTGGCAAGACGTTAGATCAGTGATTCATACTGACTCTGACTTCAGATTTGCGAAAATCGATTGGAAAAAAACCCGTAGTACCTGCCAAAGTCAATGGGGCAGCCTGCTGGAGCACACGACCATCCTGACCCAAGGATTTATTGGAAAAGAGGCTCAGGGCCGAACAACCACATTGGGAAGGGAGGGCTCCGATTTTACAGCGGCGATTCTTGCCGCTAGCCTGGATGCGGAGTCGGTGACCATTTGGAAAGATGTTCCTGGAGTACTCAATGCGGATCCCAAACTGTTCCCCAATACCCAAAAGTTTGAGGAACTCAGGTACCGCGAGGCAGCAGAGATGACCTACTTTGGGGCCTCGGTAATTCACCCCAAAACTATCAAGCCTCTAGCAAATGAAGGGATTCCGCTTTTTGTCAAGTCATTTTTAGATCCAGAGGCTTCGGGAACTAAAATCCATGAGCATGCAGCCGCACACGATGTTCCTACCTTGGTGCTGAAAAAAAATCAAGTGCTTATCAGCTTTAAGGTCACGGACTTTACCTTTATCGAGGAAAAACACATTCACTCCATTTACGAGAAGCTGAAAGAACTTAAGCTACGTGCCAATATGCTACAACTATCCGCTATCTCAGTTTCTCTAGTAGTGGATACCCAACTTTTTAAATTGGAGCAACTGGTTGAGAGTCTCAAAACTACCTTTGAGATCCGATACAATGAGGAGTTGGAGCTCTTGACCATACTTAAGCCAAAGGAAGAGGATATTCCTTCCTTGATGGAAGGATATGAGCTACTCCTAGAACAAACCACCCGAACTACCTACCAAGCCGTTCGAAGAAAAAAGTAGGTTTTGGCGATACTTGCAGCAGGGATTTACTAATTTAAATTGCACTAATCCCAAACCGACATGTCCACACGCCGACACTTTCTCCAGAAAGCGAGCCTTACAACGCTCGCACTTAGCCTTCCCTTTTCAGATAGCATTGCCAAAGCATTGGGTCAGCAAGAGCCGAAGGTTTTGCGCGTGGCCCTCATGGGTCTTGGAAGTTACGCCTCCAGGGTCGCCGAAGCGATGAAAGATTGTTCCAGAGCCAAGTTAGTAGGTGTAATTAGCGGCACTCCTTCCAAAATAGAGCAGTGGAAGCAAAAACATGGGTTATCCGCTCAAAATTGCTACTCCTACGAAAATGTAGACCAAATCAAAAGCAACAAGGATATCGATGCGGTCTATGTGATTACTCCCAATGGCTTACACAAAGAGCACACCCTCACACTTGCCAAGGCGGGCAAGCACGTGATTTGTGAAAAACCCATGGCCACCACCGCCCAAGAGGGGCAGGAGATGATCGCTGCTTGTAAAGCAGCTGGGGTTCAGCTCTTGATAGGTTACCGCATGCACTTTGAAGCCAACACCCTCGATATTGTTAAAAAACAGCGGGCAGGAGAATTTGGCAAAACGCTCTTCTTCCAAGGGCTCAGTGGGTTTGTTATCGGCAATCCTTCCCAGTGGAGGTTAAATAAATTACTATCTGGAGGGGGAGCAATGATGGATATTGGCATCTACTCCATCAATGGAGCACGTTACTTACTTGGTGAAGAACCGATTTGGGTGACGGCGCAGGAAACCAAAACTGATCCAGTCAAATTTGGAGAGGGCATAGACGAGACCATCACGTTTCAAATGGGCTTCCCATCTGGAGCTACTGCCTCCTGCCTATCCACCTACTCCCTCAACTATCTGGATAAATTTTTTCTATCAGGTACCAAAGGCTTTGCCGAAATGCAACCCTCTACAGGATATGGACCCATCAAGGCCTGGACCCATGTGGGTCCACTTCAGCACTCACATGTGACCCATCAAACCACCCAAATGGACAAAATGGCAGCTCTTATCTTGGATGGGAAACTACCCCTAATTCCAGTAGATGGAGAGGAAGGACTGAAGGACATGCGTATCGTGGACGCAATTTATCAAGCTGTGAAAACAGGAGAAAAAGTAATTATTTAGCTCAGATATGGCTAAGGTAAGTAGTGTAAAAATCTGTAACGAACTGTTATTCCTACTTATCCTTTCTATCCCGCAAAAATCTGGGGATGCGCTACTCTTAGATGGTTGATCAATCCATCTAGTGCAGCATCTAATATTTGGTATACCTTCTCAAAGTCTTCCTCCCCACCGTAGTAGGGATCAGGTACCGAGAGGCCTGTATCCCCTGCAGCAAAGTCCCTCATTAAAAAAATTTCCTTGTTGGGAAACCGAGATTGTAGTTTGAGCTGCTCCAAATTCTGATGGTTGCTCGAATCCATCGCGATGATGTAGGTGAAATCCCTAAAATCTGTCAGGTGCACTTGTCGGCCCCGGTGCTGGATTCCCACCCCATTTCTTTGAGCACAGCGTAGGGTACGTTCATCCATTAGCTCTCCAATATGGTAGTCTGAAGTTCCTGCACTATCCGATTGAATGGCCTTTTCTAATCCTAACCCCTTGATTTTGGCACTGAAAATACCCTCGGCCATGGGAGACCGACAAATATTACCCAAACACACAAACAAAACTTTAATCATTGAAACTTCATTTGGATCCACCACAAACTATCTCAATCAGGGGATTACGGTATAAAAAAAGTAATCTGCGCTTTTTCATCCAAGCAAAAGCTAAAAAAAATATAGAAATCTAAGGGATTGCCTACTTTTGAAAGATGAATGTCGTGTACTGGCTACTTATGGAGTTAAGCTCAAGGATTTTGCCAGTCCTAGGCATTTTTATGCCAAAAATCAGATATTTTTTGGATCAAAGATCTTGCTTATTTTTAACGCTAAGCAGCTTCAGAGCTGCCCATGAAGGGCCCTTAACCTGGATTCATGTGGCCTCCCTAGGAGAGTACGAACAGGCAAAACCTGTCATTGCGGTCCTCAAAGCACAGGAACCCTCCACCAAGGTGGTGGTTAGTTTTTTTAGCCCTTCTGGCTATGAACCTACTATTAGGAAGCCGCAGGAAGGAGTGGATTGGATTACCTATCTTCCGCTTGACCGCAAGTCTTGGGCGGAGCGTTTTGTAGAGATTTTGCAACCTACCCGAAGCATCTTTGTAAAGTACGACCTCTGGTACCATCATCTGCAGGCATTGAAGCGGAAAAATGTTCCTACTTATCTGATTGCTGCCTCCTTTCGCCCGGATCAAACATATTTTTCTTGGTATGGGGGCTTTTTCCGTAAGATGCTGGAGCAAATGGATTGGATATTTACGCAAAACGAGGTAAGTGTTCAGCTATTGACAGCCCTAAAAATTAATAAAGTAAGTCAAACGGGGGATACTAGATTTGATCAGGTAGCGGCTACGGCAGCGCAGCCGATAGACTTTCCAGCTATTCGTGAATGGATCAAAGGTCGACCGACAGTGGTGATCGGATCCGCTTGGGAGGAAGATATGAACCTGCTTATTCCCTTGATCCAATCCAAACCTGAATTTTTATGGATCATTGCACCCCATGCGATTGATCCCGCTGCGATGGATCGTTGGGCATTGGCCCTAAGGGTTCCTACTAAAAAATATTCTCAGTGGAAGGAAGTACAAGATCCTCAAATCTTATTTATCGACAACATTGGCATGCTCTCTTCCCTGTATCAATTCGCCTATTTTGCCTACGTTGGGGGTGGATTTGGAAAGGGACTGCATAATATTTTAGAGCCGCTAGGTTTTGGAATTCCTGTAATCTTTGGAAAGCCAAGGCGAGCTTCCAAGTTTCCAGAAGCTGCACAAAGTCAGGTTGAAGGCTGTGGTTTTGCTGTGACAGATTTTTCTGAACTTCAGGAAAATGTTAATAAGTTGGAGCAACCCGAATTTTATGCGAACTCCGTTGCTTCTGCCCATCACTGGGTGAAGGCAAATTTGGGAGCAACGGACCGAATCCTAGATCATCTAACCACTTCAATCGCCTCGAAATGAAAGGAAGAGTTATCAAGTCTACCGGGAGTTGGTACCTTGTTCATACAGAACATGGGATTTTTTCGGCACGTTTGAAGGGAAAGTTTAAGCAAGATGAACTGAAGCTCACCAACCCAATTGCTGTGGGCGATTGGGTGGAACTAGAAAAAGAGGGGGGACAGGATTCGGCGATTATCCATGAGATTTTGCCGAGAAATAACTATGTAATCCGAAAGTCTACACGGAAGCAGCATTTTTCGCACATGATTGCCAGTAATATTGATCAGGCTATCTTGGTGATTACCATGAAAAAGCCAAGAACCTCACTAGGCTTTATTGATCGCTTTCTAGTAGCCACGGAAAGCTATGGAATCCCTACACTGTTAATTATTAATAAAATGGATCAGCTGGACGGCGAGAAGGAAAGAGATTGGCTTCAAGATATTCATGAGATTTATGTGCCACTCGGCTATTCTGTTGTAGAGGTGTCTGCTTTGAAGGATACGGATCTTGATACCAAACTGCTGCCCAAAATTCAAGGTAAATCCAACCTGATTTCTGGACATTCTGGAGTAGGGAAAAGTACCTTGCTCAATGTGCTTTTACCCGAAGCTAGGCAGGAAACCAAGGTAATATCTGATTTCAGTGCGAAGGGAGTACATACCACTACCTTTGCAGAGCTATTTTTCCTACCAGGATCGGGAGACCTTATTGATACACCGGGCATTAAAGAGTTTGGAATTTTGGATGTTGCCGACGAGGAACTTTCGCATTTTTTCCCTGAAATGCGCCAGTACCTTGGGCAGTGCAAATACAACAATTGCAACCATGTAAACGAGCCCGGTTGTGTGGTGCTCAAAAAATTAAATGAGGGGTATATCCACCCCTATAGGTACCAGAGTTACTTGAATATCCTAAGTGAGGAGGACAGTCATCGATAAAGTGTTTTGAAACTAGGGCAAATTGGTCTAATTTTCACTTTGTAAAAAAAAATTATCCTATGACCGAAGTATTGAACCATAAGCAAGTAGGGCAAAAGATCACCCGAATGGCTTTTGAAATCTATGAGCGAAATCTCCATGCTTCTGGCGGAATGGTGGTTGCAGGGATTACCGGTATGGGAACTATTTTAGGCCACCTTCTGGCTACTGAGCTTCGAAGAATCTCTCCGATTACAGTAGAGGAAGTGGAGGTACTATTGGATAAACAAGGCGTAACTGCTACTGAGGTACAACTATCCAGCCCCATGGCTTTAAAAGGGAAAACTATCATTTTAGTGGACGATGTGCTCAACACGGGGAAAACCCTAGTTTATGCATTAAAACCATTTTTGGAGGATGAAGTCGAAAAAATAGAAATTGCCGTGCTCGTCAACAGAAGCCACGGTTTATTTCCAATAAAGCCCGACTACACAGGTTTTGAGTTGGCCACTACCTTTAATGAGCATATTCGGGTTGATTTTTCTGGTAACAACTATTCTGTTCACCTTCTCTAAGTTTGTATATCTATCCATTCCTCTTCTTCTGTGAAGCGCATTACTACTCACACGCTTCAAGAAATGAAGCTAAGAGGTAAAAAAATATCCATGCTGACGGCCTATGATTTTTCAATGGCAAAAATTGTGGATGTAGATGGAATGGATATCATTCTCGTGGAGGATTTCCCCAATTTTTCAGAGAGCTACTAAGATTATTTCTGGTTTCATGGGTAGCTTTTTCGTGCTAACTAAATCCCATGAATCGGGATTTGATCCCATTCTTTACTTGATAGAAGCAGCGTCCACTCTTAAAATGAAGTCACTCAATACGTTCATGTAATTGATGAAGGCATCGTAGGGGGTGTCATATGGGCTGAAATACTCGTGTACCGATCCATCCGAGAAGAATTTGGTGCAGATGTAATAGAAGTGATCTGAAGTCTGCAGGTACTCCCAGTCCCGAAGTAAATCGGGATCATCAATCTTCCTGATTTTCTTTTCTAGTTCATACAAACGATCAAAAGCCTCGTCTTGCAGGTCGTTACCTAGCCATGCGGTAAGGTCACGCTCTTCATCGGCCCAGGAAATCGGAGTGGGTACATGAATGTTGCTGACAGGAGAAAGGGCAGTTACCACCTCTGAAGGGGTAGAGAAGGTAAAGTTTGACTGGGTAAAAATCGCCTCTGGGAGATGGCGCATGAAGTCAAAAATTCCAGTTTCTGCCCACTGGTGCTCACCAAAAGTTTCGTAGTCCATAAATAGGTTGACAACGGGTTCTTCTTTTGGTAAGGCATTTAGCCAGCTTACAAACTTGTTGGTTGTCAGGGGGAAATCTCCCCAAGTTTTGTCACCAAAGCGGAAAGCAATGTCGTCTGAAAGGCGGAAATTTTTTAATAACACCTTCAATTTAGGTGCTAGGGTATTGGAATAGATGTAATTGGGACTTTTCCAGCCCAAAATATGCTTAGCACCTTCTGTAAGCATTCCTTGGTAACCCAATTCAGCTACCATAGCGCCTATTTCATCTGAATAGATCAATTCGGTATTTCGGAATACTTTTGGGCTGTACCCATGGAATAGGTCCTTTATCTTGTCTTGGTGTTTTTTTACCAAGGCGAAGAATTCCTCCTTACTTTTTAGTGCTGCTAGGGAGTGCGAGTAAGTTTCATTGAGTAATTCCACATGACCAGTCGTAACGAGTTGCTGGAAACTTTCCAATACATCTGGGGCATACGCTTCCATCTGGTCCAAGAAGGTACCCGAAATTGAAAATGCCACCTTAAATTTGCCTTGATAGCGTTGAATTAGCTCCAACAACAAGGAATTCATGGGTAAGTAGCATTTCTGAGCTACTTTTTGAATTACATTACGATTGAGGTAGTCATTCCAGTAGTGGTGATCTTCCCCAATATCAAAAAATCGGTAAGGCTTCAGCCGATAAGGTTGATGAACTTGAAAATAAAAGCAGACAGTTCTCATGCGAGTTGAGCTAAAGTTTTTTTGTAAACAGTCACTAGTTTGGCAGCAACATGCTCCCACTTTAATTTTTTCAATTCATCTGCACCTAATTCGGTAAACATTCGAGCAATACTTTGGTAGTGCAATAGTCCAAAAATAGCATCTGCCATGGCATCTATATCCCAAAAATCAATTTTGATGGCATTTTTGAGAACCTCTGCCACTCCAGATTGCTTGGAGATGATGACTGGAGTATTGTACCGAACGGCTTCTAGGGGAGCGATTCCGAAGGGTTCAGATACAGAAGGCATGACATAGACATCGCTTATAGCATACATGTGATCTACATCGTCCCCCTTCAAGAATCCAGTGAAATGGAATTTGGTACCCATTCGAAGTTCCGCCACCCGATCTATCATTTTATTGAGTAAATCCCCCGATCCCGCCATGACGAAGCGAACATTTGGGTCACGATCAATCACTTTTTTTGCGGCTTCTACAAAGTATTCAGGACCCTTTTGATAAGTGATTCGACCGAGGAAGGTCACGATTTTTTCTGGCACCTTTTTCTTATAGGTAGAGGATATGATGCTTGCATCCAGTACTGCATTGTGTAAAACGGTAATTTTTTCTGGAGGGATTCCATATTTTCGCATGCAGATATTTTTGGTGAGCTGACTTACCGCCACTATATGGTCGGCAGCATGCATGCCTGCCCGTTCAATCTCAAATACGGGAAAGTTGACAGACTCTCCTGACCGGTCGTATTCGGTGGCATGGACATGGACAACTAAGGGTTTGCCACTTATTTCTTTTGCTGCGATGCCAGCAGGATAAGCAAGCCAGTCGTGGGCATGGATGATGTCAAAATCACTCCGGTCTCTCGCGATTTGCGCCCCAACGAGGGCATATCGAGAAACTTCCTCCATCAAATTTTTACCATATTTTCCGCTAAACTGGTAGTTTAAAGAAAAAATGCTCTCATCCACATCGGTACGGTCATGAATGGAATAATCCGTAAATTTTTTGAATGCTGTGGGCCCCAAATAGGGCACCAAAAAGCTGTTTACTTCCAGGTAAGTCAGGTTTTTCCAGAGTTTTTTAAACCGTCGCTCCCGGTAATCAATGGTCACTCCGCTGGCGTTTACAAAGTCTGCCATAGGTTCCTCATCTCCCCAGAGTTTGGGTACCACAAAAATCACTTCTTGTTTATGGATATTCATGCCCTGCACCAATCCGTAGCAAGCCGTGCCCAGTCCTCCAGAGATATGGGGTGGGAATTCCCACCCAAACATGAGTACTTTCATAGGGAATCCATTAAACCTGTTTGACTAAGTCCATCATGCGTAGCAGCTCTGCAATGCTCCATGCCTGAGATACAGCCCCCTTGGGACGGTGTGTTGCATCTCCATCGTAAATCTCAGCTACTGTTCCAACTCCATAGTGGGCCATGACACCATCAAAGCCCTTGATGATTTTTTCCACAAAAATCTTAGCTGCTTTTCCATGTAAGCGAACGTAACCCTCTGCAAAATGTCCCAATAGCCAGACCCAAACAGTTCCATTGTGATAGGCTTGGTCCCTACTGATTTGATTTCCAAAATAGTAGCCTTTGTATCCTGGATCATCCGGTGAAAGAGAACGCAGTCCTCTTGGGGTCAATAGTTTGGATTTGATAATTTCCAATACCTTATCACATTTTTCTTCCTCCAAGATTGGATAGGGTAGGGAAGTGGCAAAAACCATGTTTGGCCGAATAGACCAATCTTTTTCTTCTTCATCTACCACATCCGCTAAGTAGCCGTAGTCCCAGGACCAAAATTCGCGATCAAAGGACTCTTTTACTTTTGCGGCTAGGGTCAAATATTCCTCTTCCCCACTGAGTTCATGATAGAAGCACAAGGCATTGTACCAGAGGGCTTGAATCTCCACTGGGCAGCCAATTCGAGGAGTGACGGGTCCATCCGGAGTGATTGCATCCATCCAAGTGAGGGCCACGCCCTCTTGTCCTCCCCAGATCAGACCTGAAGAGAGCATGTGAATGTTGAAGTCTGTTCCTACCTTAAATCCTTCTAAGATTCCTCGGAGCTTGGCCAAGTACCGGTCTTGAATTGTTTTTTTGTCTCCTGTATAGTGAATGTATTGTTGGAGGGACCAAAAAAACCAAAGCGGCGCATCCATAGAGGTCATGTTGGTGTAATCTCCACTTCCAATGTTAGGGAAAAGGGCCCCTTTCAGATCCTTGGACATCGTATCCATAATTTCCAAAAAGGTTTCTGGATCACCCGTTGCCAAAGTTAAACCTGGCGCAGCGATGAAGGTATCTCTTCCCCACCATCCAAACCAAGGGTAGCCTGCGATGAGGCGAACTTCCCCGTCCCTTCGGCGGATAAACTGTCCAGCAGAATTTTTAAGGCAATTTTCAAAGTTGTTTCGCGGGATTCGTCTTGCAATTTCCTTGCTGAAAGCATTCGCTCGGGTTTTGGGGTCTGCATCTGTTAGTCCCGCAGAAAAAATGACCGATTCTCCTTTACCAATTTCAAATTCAAGGTATCCAGGAACAAACAAGTCCTCCTGGTAGTCGTACCCTCGTTCTCGCTCTTGGATGTATTCCAAGTTGTAATACCAATCGGGCTTTGAAATAAAGGTAGCCTCCTTGGATAACTGCAGGTAAAGTGGATCATAGATGGGATACAATTGAAACTTAACCCCATTTGCTATCAACTCGTAGGCTCGATTGATGCGATCGTTGGCTTTTTGAAGTTGGTGGTAGCCGCGAAAGGCTAAAAAGGGTTGAATTCGGATGGTAGTTTGAGACTGTGCTTCGAGTAGCGTATAGCGTATCATCACACGATCTCTATTGGAGTCGAGAATTAATTCTTTTTGAAGCAGTACCCCGCCAACGCGGTAGGTTAGTTTAGGGATGGGTTCTGAATCAAAGTCTTCCAAGTACTTGTGGCCTCTAGGGGAGTAATTCCCTGGAAACTTGGCTATCCCCAAGTTGAAACTGGCCCCATGCTGGATCACTGTCTCCTGAACAGTAGATAATAGGATGTGATTTTGACAGTCGATTTGCGGTTGGGGAACAACCAGCAAGCCATGGTATTTCCTAGTATTGCAGCCAATGATGGTGGTGCTAGTATAGGCCCCAGATCGATTGGTCCGAATGATTTCCCGCTCCAGGGAATAATTTAGGTTGATCAGTTGGGATTTATCAAAATGGATATAGCTACTCATTGGGGGAAATTGAATAAAAATAAAAATAGGCTATTGCTGGGATAAGAAAAATTAAAGCTTAAAAATAAAGGTTATGTTTCCATAACCTTTAGCTAGTCTTGTGTTTCAGGAATGAACCGCTTCCTTTTGCAGTTCCTCGCAGGTTTTGATGGACTCTTCAAACTTGCTGAGGTAGTTTTTTATCTGCCGGATATTTACTGGTTTCACAACTGGAAATTTCGGAGATGATTTGAACAAAGTAAACATAGCTGTTGGTTTAGTTTTTGTAATCATGACAAAGGGCATGCCAAAAGAAAACGAATCTATAAAAAAAACCCTTCTCAGGAGGGGTTTTTGGGTGAAAGACCGGGCTCGAACCGGCGACCTCTGGATCCACAAACCAGCGCTCTAACCAACTGAGCTACAATCACCGTGTGGGTTCCAACTCGAAGCTTGCCTCGAATTGGTTTGCAAAAGTAAGGACTGTCTTTCTTTGGAGCAAGACCGAGGCAATTTATTTGTTTGAAAAATACATTTCAGCTGGGTTTTGGCCGTTTCGTATTGGGAGCATTTTCAATTTTCAATATACCTCTGGCTCATGCAGGTCATCTCTGCCTTTAGGGCAGCGTAGCAAGAGCGTTAGGCCCTCCTTTTTCCGAAGTATTCCGCATGTGATTGCCTATATTTGTGTTTCTGAACCAATCTAGCTTCCTAAATTCTCATTTTTACCTCTCTACCCAATGAGCAATAAACCGCAAGGATTTGATGCCTTCAAGCTAAACAAACAATTGCTCGATGCTGTAGCCGAATCTGGTTATACCGTTCCAACTCCAATCCAAGAACAAACTATTCCGCTGGCGCTTGCGGGCCATGATGTTTTGGGAATAGCACAGACAGGTACGGGTAAAACTGCTGCATACCTATTGCCCTTGCTGATGAAAATCAAGTATGCGCAGGGCATGCACCCAAGAGGTCTGGTGTTAGCACCAACGCGGGAACTGGTCATGCAAATTGAAGAAGTGGCTCAGCACTTGGCAAAGTATACTGGCCTTCGAATCGCAAGCCTTTATGGAGGGCTAGGCCCTAAAATGCAAATTGAACGAGTGGAAGCAGGAGTAGACCTCCTGATTTCGACGCCAGGAAGGTTTATGGATCTCTATAGAAAAGGAGCTATTTATACCAAGGACTTGAAAACGATGGTTTTGGATGAGGCCGATAAAATGATGGATATGGGATTTATACCTCAAATCCGAGCGATTCTAGAGGTGATCCCATCCAAGCGGCAAAACCTCCTCTTCTCCGCAACCTTTTCTGGAAGGATAGATCATTTGGCAGCTGAATTTTTAGAGTTCCCTGAACGGGTAGAAGTAGCTCCTTCGGCCACTACGGCAGAGACTATTGCCCAAGTCAGGTACAGCGTCCCAAATATTAAAACCAAGATCAACTTGCTTGCTCACTTGCTCGAGAATGAAGAGATCAACCGAGCCATGATTTTTACGCGCAGCAGAAAAAATGCAGAGTCGGTTTATTCGTTCTTGGAGCGTAAGCATTTTGGAGAGATCCGAGTCATCCATGCGAATAAAGGGCAAAATACGCGGATCAACTCCATGGAAGATTTTAAGGCAGGGGATGTGCGAATCTTGGTGGCTACGGATGTAGCCTCGCGTGGATTGGATGTAACCTTGGTATCGCATGTGATCAATTTTGATATTCCCTTGATCTATGAAGATTATGTGCATCGCATCGGCCGAACTGGCAGAGCTGAAAATGAAGGAAAGGCCATCACTTTTATCAATCCAGCAGAATCCTACCATTTTGAAAAAATCGAAGGCCTTATCCGGATGAAGGTAGGTGAGTTGCCGATTCCAGATGAAGTGGACGTGCCTGCTACTCCTTTTGAAGAAAAACAAGGGTACGAGAGGGAGTTAGACCGGCTCAAGCAGCGGGACAACCCAGACTACAAAGGAGCTTTCCACGAGAAAAAGGAGCGCCCCAAGGAAAATATTGGAAAAGGGGAGAAGGTAAAGGCTAGAAAGAAACAAAAGAAGCCCAATAGAAACCAGCTCAAGACCAAGAATCAAAAGAACAAAGGGAAATAGGGCCAGGAATGTGAATCAATGATTTGACTATTTCTTTGAAGTGATAGAAAAAAATGGAGCCCAAATTTTTTGGGCTCCATTTTTTTATCGATCAGTTCGGGTGTTGCTTCCATCAACTGGGGTGCGCTGCTCTCTATTGGCAAGGTCCCAGGCGGTATGGAAAATCAAATGCGCACGTTTGGTCATCAAAGGGAATTCAATTTTGTCGACTGTATCTGTTACTTGGTGGTAGTCGTCGTGTACCCCATTGAAGAAAAAGATAACGGGGATGTTGAATTTGGCAAAATTGTAATGGTCAGAACGGTAGTAAAAACGATTTGGATCGTCTTCAGCATCGTATCTGTAATCTAGGATAAGGTTGGTGTACGTAATGTTGTTGTACTCATTTATTTTTTTCAAATGAGTGGAAAGCATCTCAGAGCCGATGACATACACATAGCCCTTGTTTTCTTCTTTTTGGTATTCGTAATCAATTCTACCCACCATATCAATGTTGATATTATTTACGGTGTTGGCAATCGGGAATATTGGATTTTCGGAGTAGTACTCAGAGCCTAAAAGCCCTTTTTCTTCGCCTGTTACATTCAGAAATAAGATGCTTCTTCTAGGTTTAACCCCATCCCTGGCTGCTATTGCAAAGGCTTCCGCAATTTCCATCACAGATACGGTGCCAGAGCCATCGTCATCTGCACCATTGAAAGCATCCCCAATGGAGCTCACGCCCACGTGGTCGTAGTGTGAAGAGATTACCAATACTTCTTCTTTCTTATCTGTTCCCTCCAAAAAGCCCATTACATTGACTGCATCAACAGGAGTTTTGGTTTTAACGATTTGAAAGCTTGCTTTTTGTGCGGCAATTGATGCGGGATTAGACTTGGCGGCTTCTTTGAGCTCC
Source organism: Bacteroidota bacterium (assembly GCA_027593175.1). Taxonomy (GTDB): domain Bacteria; phylum Bacteroidota; class Bacteroidia; order Cytophagales; family Cyclobacteriaceae; genus Algoriphagus. The sequence continues at coordinate 77,065 of JAQCJI010000002.1, forward strand.
TCTACTGGAGTTCCAAATAATTCCGCCATTTTGTCGGAACTCACCATAAATATTGGGCGCTGCTTGACTTCTTGGTCAAAACCGATGCGGCCTCTACCGTCCAAGGACTTGTACCGATTGGCAATCCGGTCAAAATTAGCTTGGCCTTCCATGGTTACTATGACGATCCCTGCTGCACCGGCATCCATCACCTTTGTAACTAAGTCATTGCTGCGCTGTCCTACAGCCCAAAGACCCACCAGTTTTCCATTCACATTTACTTTGGATAAGTTCTCATCATTTACTGCACCCAAGAAAACAAGCTCAGTTTTGACCGCTTTGGTAAGATTTCCATCCCCAGTAAATACAAAGTCGGTATTTTCAACGAGCTTCTTTTTTCCAATTTGTAAGCTAACCTCAGAAAAGTCTACACTGACTAAAGGCACATTCTGAAAGTAACTACCGTCATTTGGAGCGGCTAATCCAAGACCTTTGTAAAAATCAGCCAGGTAGTTAGCAGCAATTTTTCCTTCAGGAGAACCGGTGTCACGGCCCTTCATCTCATCCGATGCCAGGTAGGTCAGGTGCTTGGTCAGATCCGCTACCGTAATGGAGTTGGCATACTTAACTTGAACAGGGTTTTGAGCCCGGGCTGTCATTAGGGTTACAATCCCCAATACAGCACTCAATAGGTATTTATTTTTCATTTTTTTTCGATTAAAGTCCTAAGCTAGCTATTTTTTATACCCTCAAAAAAACCACTTATCAATTTTACGTGTTATAGCATAAAATTTTAAAGATGTGCCTCGGCGAATCCTTTTGTAAAGTATACCTTTGTACACGTAAAATCGGAAATAAATCATACCAAATTAGTTCAAACGTTCTACCCCTTACTTATGCAGATCAATCTTAACTCTGTTGTCAAATTTGAGAGCAGACACAATGGCCCGACTGAAGTGGAAATTGCAGCGATGTTGGAAAAAATCGGAGCCTCAAGCTTGACCGAACTGATCGATCAAACTGTACCAGAATCTATTCAATTGGAACGTCCACTTAAGCTTCCAGTAGCCCAGCTGGAGTCTGAGTTTTTGAAGAATTTCAAAAAATTAGCTTCCAAGAATAAGGTATTTTCTTCTTTTATTGGTTTAGGGTATTACGATACTCAAGTGCCAGGAGTGGTACTTCGAAATGTTTTGGAAAATCCAGGATGGTACACTGCCTACACTCCCTACCAAGCTGAAATTGCACAAGGCCGATTAGAGGCATTGATCAACTTCCAGACTGTGGTGATTGAGTTGACTGGTATGGAGCTCGCCAATGCATCCTTGCTGGATGAGGGAACAGCTGCGGCAGAAGCCATGACCATGCTTTGTGCGGTAAAGCCTCGGGAAAAGAAAAATGCGAACACTTACTTTGTAGATGAAAAGGTATTCCCACAAACCAAGGCCTTATTAGTAACTCGTGCTGAGCCTATCGGCATTAATTTGGTATTTGGGCCTCTATCTGCTCTTGACCTCACCGATCCGGAATTGTATGGAGCCATGTTTCAGTATCCAAATGTGGATGGTGAAGTGTTGGACTACACGGCATTGGTGGCAGCTGCAAAGGAAAATAAGGTGTTGACTGCTTTTGCCTCCGATCTATTGGCCTTAACCCTGTTAACTCCTCCTGGTGAAATGGGTGCTGATGTAGTGGTGGGTTCTGCCCAGCGTTTTGGCGTTCCTATGGGTTATGGTGGACCACATTCTGCATTTTTTGCAACCAAAGAAGAGTTTAAACGACAGATTCCAGGTCGAATTATTGGTGTATCTATTGATAGAGCTGGAAATAAAGCCTATCGTATGGCTCTCCAAACTCGTGAGCAGCACATCAAACGAGAAAAGGCTACTTCCAATATTTGTACTGCACAGGTATTGCTCGCAGTAATGTCGAGCTTTTATGCAGTATATCATGGACCAACAGGATTAAAAAATATAGCACTTCGTACGCATGGCCTTGCCAAATTGACGGCTAAAGGATTAGAGAAGTTGGGCTTTGCCTTGAGCTCTAGTTCCTATTTTGATACCCTGATGGTACAGATAGATACTGCGACGCAAGCCAAGGTGAAAGTGCTTGCTATAGAAGCTCAACTGAACTTTAGATACCAAGATGGTGCAGTTTTCATTGCATTTGACGAGGCCAAAACCCTAGAAGATGTGCAACTGGTTTTATCGGTATTTGCAGGCTCAAAAGGGTTAAACTCATCCTTCACTCCAGAGATGGCCAATTCCTTGAAGTTGGAATGGCCAGCTTCGCTAGTAAGAACTTCTACTTACTTATCCCATCCTGTCTTCAACAGCAACCATAGTGAGCATGAAATGCTACGCTATATCAAAAAACTAGAATCCAAAGATCTTTCCTTGGTGCATTCCATGATTTCCTTGGGCTCTTGTACCATGAAGCTGAATGCTACTGCCGAAATGATTCCGGTGACTTGGCCTGAATTTGGCCAAATCCATCCTTTTGCTCCAATTGACCAGACTGAGGGGTATCAGGAATTGTTCACCAATCTAAGAACTTGGTTGACAGAAATTACTGGTTTTGCAGATACCTCCCTTCAGCCTAACTCTGGAGCACAAGGGGAATATGCAGGTTTGATGGTCATTCGTGCCTACCACCTCAGCAGAGGAGAAGGACATCGAAATGTGGCTTTGATTCCTACTTCTGCTCATGGAACCAATCCTGCATCCGCTGTGATGGCGGGTATGAAAGTGGTATTGCTTAATTGTGATGATAAGGGGAATGTTGACTTAGAAGATCTAAAGGCTAGAGCTGAAGAGCATGCAGGAGAACTTTCTTGCTTGATGGTTACCTACCCTTCTACACACGGGGTATTTGAAGAAGCAATTCAAGAAATATGTGCAACCATCCATTCTTATGGTGGTCAAGTTTATTTGGATGGGGCCAACATGAATGCTCAAGTAGGGGTAACATCTCCAGGGCGAATTGGTGCGGATGTCTGTCACCTCAACTTACACAAGACCTTCTGTATTCCTCACGGTGGAGGAGGTCCTGGAATGGGCCCAATTTGCGTAGCTGCGCACCTTGCTCCTTTTCTCCCAAGCAATCCTTTGGTAAAAACAGGGGGTGAGCACGCAGTTTCTTCCATTTCTTCAGCACCTTATGGAAGTGCTAGCATTCTTCCTATTTCCTATGCCTATATCTCCATGATGGGAGCTGAAGGGCTTACTCGTGCTACTCAGATTGCCATTTTGAATGCTAATTATATCAAAGAGAGATTGAGTGGAAATTACCCATTGCTCTATACTGGTTCAAAAGGACGTGCTGCACACGAAATGATTGTGGACTGCCGTTCCTTCAAAGAAGTAGGTGTTGAAGTGGAAGATATTGCCAAGCGTTTGATGGATTATGGATTCCATGCACCTACGGTATCCTTCCCTGTGGCAGGTACTTTGATGATTGAGCCTACCGAATCAGAGACCAAAGCAGAGTTGGATAAATTCTGTGATGCGATGCTAGCCATTCGAGAAGAAATCAGAGAAATTGAAGAAGGTAAGGCGGATAAAGTAGAAAATGTGCTTAAAAATGCACCGCATACTGCAACTATGGTCTTGACTGGAAATTGGGATATGCCTTACTCAAGAGAGAAGGCGGTATTCCCTGCTCCTTTCGTAAAAGAGAATAAATTCTGGCCTACGGTAAGAAGAATTGATTCTGCTTATGGAGATCGAAACCTGGTGTGTAGCTGCATTCCTGTAGAGGAATATGCAAGTCAGTTCAGCAACTAATTTAGACAAAAAAGGCAGCCTACAGGCTGCCTTTTTTGTCTAAATATCAAACATGAACATGTCGTTCGGCATGGTAAGAGGATCGTACTAGGGGTCCAGATTCTACATATTTAAGCCCTCTTCGAAGCCCTTCCTCCTTGTATAATGCAAAGGTATCAGGATGAATAAATTCTGCTACTTCAATGTGCATTTTTGTAGGCTGCAGGTATTGTCCTATAGTTAGGATATCACAGCCATTTGCTACCAAATCATCCATAGCCTGATAGACTTCTTCCATAGATTCTCCAAATCCTAGCATGATCCCAGTTTTTGTCCGTTTACCAACTTCTTTGGTTCGTTTAATTTGCTCTAAGGAACGCTCGTATTTTGCTTGTGGCCGAACCATCTTGTAGAGCCTACCCACTGTTTCAATATTGTGTGACACTACTTCTTGACCACCCTCAATCATTCGATAAAGTGCCTCCCAATTGCTTTTAACATCTGGAATGAGGGTTTCAATGGTGGTAGATGGAGATAGTTCTTTAGTTAGCACGACCGTTTGATACCAAATTTCCGCCCCCCGATCTTTGAGTTCATCCCTATTTACTGAAGTGATGACGGCATGTTTAACGCCCATCAATTGAATCGCTTCTGCTACACGTCTCGGCTCATCGGTATCGTACTCGTTTGGTCTTCCCGTAGCTACCGCACAAAAAGAGCAAGATCGTGTACAGACATTACCCAAGATCATGAATGTTGCGGTACCAGCTCCCCAGCACTCGCCCATGTTGGGGCAATTTCCACTCTCGCAGATGGTATGTAATTTATGTTGATCTACCAGTTTTCTAACTTTAGCATATTCGATTCCTACGGGTAGTTTTACCCGTAGCCAATCGGGTTTTGTGCGTTTTGTAGCTTCTTTAGAAATAACAGGTAATTCAATCATGCGATAAAGATTTGTTGCAAAGGTAATTTAGACCTGATAAAAACTAGCTTATTTGGCTTATTTTCTAAATCCAAAGAACAAGGTGAAGTATGCGGACTGAAAAAATTGCTTGTTTTCAGCAGTCTGAATAAGTGGGATTTCTTTTTGGAACCCTTCTACTTGATAGCCTACTTCTAGCCCAGTGACATTGCTTTTAAAAACACCAAATTCAAAATGGAGGGCAGCTTTTGCCATTCCGCCAATTGCTAGTTCGGACTGACCTACACCTTGCAAAAGCCGTCCTGTTCCAAAGATATTAAACCTGCTTTGATGAATGGCAGGGTCATAAGGTTCTACCACCGTTTCCACTCGATTTAATGCATATTCAATGAAGTAAGGTGCAATAAGCCCGATTGAAGGGCCTACAGCCGCCAGAGCCGAAACCTGAACACCCTGATTAGGAGCTTTTTTAAATAGAATCACTTCCCTTCCGTAGTGCGGGCGTATGGCGTAGAGATAATTGGATTTGCCATAGATGTAATTGTTTCCCGTAATAGTATTATACCGTGCCTCTTTGGGGTGCTTTACATTGGCGAGTTCAAGTCCAAAGTAGGCAAATTGAGAATCGTCTATTCGGTTCCCTACTTTAAGGGCAACACCACCGATCAATCCGCCGTTGGTATTCTTATTAATTCCCAATAAGTATTCTCTATCGTATTCATAATTACCTACATCTTTTCGCTGTGCTAATACAGGGATAGTCAGGAGGAAGAAAAATAAAGGAAACAGGAAATTCAGCTTACTCATTCGCATTGGTCGAAAATAATGTCCAATTTTGGTTAGGAATCTATATAACGTAATTTTAAAAGTAAGAGTTTATGCCCACTATAAAAAGTTCGTACTTAGGTAATTTGAGAACCCAAGCGACCCACGTTCTTTCAGGAAATGCATTGTTGACAGATGCACCAATAGATAACAAAGGAAAAGGTGAGGCTTTCTCTCCAACGGATTTGGTCGCTGCGGCCTTAGGGAGCTGTATGGTAACTATTATGGGGATTGTTGCAGAGCGAGAAGAAGTTTCCTTGGAAGGTCTTTCTTGGGAAGTCACAAAGATTATGCAAAGCAATCCAAGAAAGATCCAAGAGATACAAGTGAATTTTCATTGGTCTGCTGCACCTTTCTCGACTGCAATGAGCCAAAAACTAAAAAATGCTGCCCGTACTTGTCCAGTTGCGTTGAGCCTTGATCCTTCAATTAGCCAAATGATCACCTTTGACTTTTAAACTCATTGGGAGTTTTTAAGGTCTACTCTTCGAAATAAATAAACCCAAACAATTATGTCTTTTCTATTTGAAAGTTTTAGTGGATGGAAAAAATACTGCGATGAGCAGTCTTTATCCTTAGTAAATGTTGTGCTAGATTACGAGGTGGCTCAAAAAGGGGCTGCTCCAGAGCAGGTTTGGCAGGGGCTCCAAAAGGCCTATCAGGTTATGAAAGATGCCGTAAAGACAGGTTTGGAGCAGGACATGAATTCTCGCTCAGGGATGATAAGCAGCGGTGCTAAAAAAGTTTATAACCATCCCTTGACTGTTCTTTCACCAGAATTTCAGCGCTTGATTTCCAGAGCTTTGGCTGCCAAAGAGGTCAATTCTTGTATGGGTCGGGTGGTGGCTGCGCCTACGGCGGGCGCCTCGGGAATACTTCCAGGCACTTTGGTAACCTTGCAAGAAATTCATGGTCTAACAGATGCGAAAATTTGTGAAGGCTTGTTGATTGGAGCTGGGATTGCTTTAATTATTGAGCAAAAGGCAAGTTTGGCGGGAGCGGTCGGCGGTTGTCAAGCAGAAACGGGTTCGGCTGCGGCCATGGCAGCTGGTGCAATCGTCCATTGTCTTGAAGGGACCACGGACCAACTTTTTAATGCGGTAGCTATTACGATCCAGTGCATGTTGGGCCTAGTTTGTGATCCTGTAGCAGGTTTGGTGGAAGTTCCTTGTGTTGTTAGGAACGCCAGTGCTGCGTCGATTGCATTCAGCTCAGCACAAATAGCTTTAGCCAATGTTAGCGCCGTTATTCCTGTTGATGAATGCATTGAAGCGATGGGAGAGATTGGCGCATCGATGGAGAGCCGATACAAGGAGACGGCTATGGGAGGATTAGCTGCAACCTTGACAGGCCAAGAAATAGCCAAGCGGGTATTGATTCAAGACATTGAGATACTTCCAAATGAGGAATCACCTGATTAAGGCGCTTATTGGGGGGAACATCAATAACCATTCGATGGAAAAACTGAAGATTATCCCCCAGATTAGTCCACTAATCAGCATATAGAGTAAGATTTTCTTTTTGTCTGATCCAAAGGAAACCAAGATCAAGGTGCCTCCTATGGGGGTAAGTAGAATAGGAGTAAGCGCCGCAATCCCTATTTCTCCGTAAGAACTCCAAATTCGAACAATTCGCCGATTTTTTTTGGTAAATGCTTTCTTTTGTTTGCTGCTTCGTGACTGAAAGGCCTTTTTCACCCTTGTTCCGAGAAATGTAAAAAAGGTAACACTGGTCATCATTCCTAAAACGCTGACTCCTATAATTTCCCATGCATTGTATCCTGCTGCAGTCCCCAGGACAGGACCAGCAAAAAACTTAATAAGGCAAAGCAAGTAAATTCCAAAAAAGGTAAAGAAGGCTTCACTCATTTGGTTGTTGTGGGAATGGGGCTAGGTGCTTAAGATCTACCATGCCCAAAGGTTAAAATCTTTGCACTATAGATTTATGAGGTAACGAAAAGGGATTCAAATTTGTTCCTGATATAAAAGGTTTAATAATTGCGCTAAGGACTGACAATACATGTAAAGACGCAGTGAAGGCTAATGCGAATCGTTGATTACAGCTTTTCACCAAATGCTAGATCACCGGCATCTCCAAGTCCGGGAACGATATAGGCCTTAGAGTTGAGCTTTTCATCTAGGGCACCCAGCCATAAAATGTAAGGAACCTCAAGGGTTGTAGCTAAGTATTGCACCCCTTCGGGAGCAGCAAAGGCTGCGACGATATGTATGGCTTTGGGAGCTCCATGTTCTAAAAGAGTTTTTAGAGAAGTTACGCAGGATTGGCCTGTGGCGAGCATAGGGTCTACAAGAATAAGTACTTTGTTATCCAGTTTTGGACTGGCATGATAGCCAAGGTTCACTCCTATTTTTTCTCCATTCTCCTGCCGGAAAGCACCGATAAACCCACTTTCTGACTGATCAAAAATATTTAAGAACCCTTGATAAAATGGAAGCGCAGCTCTCAAGACGGCCACTAGGACTACCTGATCTGCGGGCACCTCCATCTGTGCTCTTTCCAAAGGGGTCTGTACTTCGATGCTTCTGTAGGTCAAGGTTTTGGAAACTTCGTAAGCGAGTAGTTCCCCTAAGCGTTCCAAATTTTTTCGAAACCTCATGCTATCCTGTTGCGTATGGACGTCTCGGAGTTCGGCTAAAAATTGGTTAGCAACAGAAGGCTGTTCTGAAAGAATAAACATGAATAAATCTACCGAAAAGATTGGAAAAAGTGGAGGGCTGGTCGGACCTATTTCAAATGGAGTTCATTTGAATCCAGCAAATCATAATGCATCGAAGGATACTGAATTATTCGAGTATAAAAAAAGAGGCTGGATTTTTTATCCAGCCTCTTTTTATCTGTTTGATAATCAAATTACTTCACTTCGAAGCTTGCTCTTCTTGACAGCTGTCGTGCATCAGCAGACGATTTATCCACTGAAGTATCTTCACCGTATCCTTTGTAAGACACTCTAGAGGCATCTACTCCTGAAGCAATAAGCAAATCATAAGCCGCTTTTGCTCTACTTTCAGAAAGTTTGATGTTGTAATCTTCAGGACCTAATTCATCAGCGTATCCTTTAACTTCGACTTTAACTCCTGGATTTCTCTTCAAGAAATTGGAGATGTATTGTGCTGCACTGATAGAATAACCAAGAGGTTTTGAACTATCAAATGCATAGTAAATGTTTACATAACCATCGTTGAGTGCTTTTCTTAAGTAATCTACCTCATCTCGGCTCACTTCAACTGGACATCCACCATTTGCGGCAGCACCTGGTTGGAAAGGGCACTTATCCAAGTGGTCAGGTGATCCATCACCGTCAGAATCTAAGGTTGACCCAGATGGGCTTACTCTCGCCCCGGATGGAGTATTTGGCTCTTTATCTAGGTAATCAGGAACTCCATCGACATCAGAATCTTTCAACATATCCTTAATGCCATTGATTTGAGTTGCTAACTCTTCTTTAGTTGCGTAGTTGTTGGCGGCAATGAACCAATCAGCATGTTGAGTTTGCTTTCCCAAATAAATGTTTAGGCCCACAGTACCAGTCCACCAAGTTCCATTCGCTCCGAAAAACCCATTATTTGTAGATGGATTTGGCATAGTAGAAGGAAGAATTGCTGAAGAGCCATCGAAAGTAATAGTTTGACGGCCATTCAAGATAGTGGAAATATCACCTACAAGGGCAACTTTTTCGGTCAGCTTGATTTGTGGAGTAAAACCAAAAATCATAGTATAAACTCGATCATTGAAATCGTTGTAGCGATTCAATTCTGGGTTAACAACACCAATACCTCCACCCATATGGAGCAACAATCCAAGTTTGTTGGAGAAAGATTCAAAATTCATGATGCGGCCCACATTTGCCACTCCCTGAAGATTTAATCTAAAATATTTGGTATCAAATGCTGGGCTGTTTCCGTCTACTTCCTTGAAAGATCCGAAACCATAGTCAAGCTTGGCTCCAAACTTCTCATTGAACATGTGGCGAACACCTAGATCTACGTGACCAACATTGAGGGTTGGAGAAAGGAAACCGGCTGTGAGCGGCGCCATAGGTTTATTAAAGCCAGCAGTAGCCTCAATGGACCACTTGTTGAATTCCTGGGCGTTGGCTGCAAATGCCAAAGAGCCAGCAAAAAGGATAAATAATAGTACTTTTTTCATAACAAAAAATTTTTGTTTTAAAGTTTTTTAAAATATAGAAAATAAAGATATATACTT
>JAQCJI010000110.1 GCA_027593175.1 Bacteroidota bacterium
TTTGTTTTCCTGAATTTGTGAACGCATAATTTTTTTGAATGGCAACTAATTCTCTCGTTCTCTTCCCTATTTTTAGCTAGTCAACTACCAGTCCCATGAAAAAACAACTACTTTTCCTTCTGACCTTACTTCTCGTAGGTAGCCTTACTGCTCAAGTAAGACCTTTTGTAGCAAAAAAATTGTTGCCAGAGAAAAACACGAAGGCCAAACACTACCTTGTTTCAGGAGAACGTCACGGCACTTCCTTTTTCAAAAAATTCGAATTTTCAGAAGTGGAGTATCGTCCTGGGGCAACGCTCGACTTCACTAAATACCATACAGTCGATGTCATGTACCATTGGTATGAAACATGGGCTATTCAATATCCACAACTGGTAGACCTCTACGTGGTTGCCGATTCCTTTGAAGGTAGACCTATTTATCAAATGACGCTTACTAATAAGACTACAGGCGAGGACACCGAAAAGCCAGCTGCATATTTTGAAGGAGGGAGACATTCGGGAGAAATCACCTCGAGTGAATCTATCCTATGGTTGACCCAGCATCTCTTGGAAAATTATGGTAAGGATCCTGAGATCACTGCGCTACTTGATAGCAAGGTGATTTACTTACGCCCTCAAAATAATCCTGACGGTTCAAATATGTATTTGTTTACCGCTCAGCGCAACCGTAGTACTGTGAAGCCTCACGATACCGACCGAGATGGGTTGGTGGATGAAGATCCAGAAGAAGATTTAGATGGAGATGGCATCCTTTATCAAGTTCGCAAAAAGGCAATTACTCCCGAAGAAAAAGAAAAAGCAAATTATATTCTCGACCCTAGAGATCCCAAAGGTCGGTTGATGAAGCAAACTTTCCCAGGAAAGGGAGAATACCTAATTTACAGCGAAGGCATTGACAACGATGGAGATGAGCGACACAATGAAGACGGGATCGGCGGTTTGGACCTTCACCGCAACTATCCGGAGAACTGGAGGCCAAACACGGGTGGCGATTTGACGGGAAGGGGATATACTCAGTTTGGAGCAGGAGAATATCCGCTTAGTGAAATTGAATCTCGTGCCACTGTATTATGGATGATGAGTCACCCCAATATTTCGGTGGTGAACTCCATGGATACGCGAGTGCCGATGCACTTGCGCCCACCTTCTACTTCTAAAAGCGAGGAACGCATGTATCCACAGGATTTGGCTATCTATAAGGAGATGGACCAGCTAGGGCTATCGTTTACTAGCTACCCTTGGGCTGGGGATGTGTACGAAACTTATGCTACCCGCTACAAGGTTAATTCCATGACGGGTGATCCGCTTAAGCCTGAGCCGCTTTTCGGACATGGACCTGACTTCGGCTACTTTTATTACGGCAGCATTTGGTATGGGGATGAGCTTTGGAATAATGGTGCCATGAAAGATTACAACAACGATGGAATCTATGACGATTACGATGGACTGATGTGGGATGATGAGGCCAATGGAAGCAAAGGGTTTAAGCTATGGACCGCTTTTACCCATCCAGAACTGGGCGAAGTGGAGCTTGGAGGCTTTCACCCTAAGTTTTTTGGGCAAAATGGTCCTCCTTGGCAATTGGAAAGCTGGGCAAAAAAGCAAGCACTCTTCAACCTAACCATGGCAAAAAGATTGCCTCAGCTGGTGGTTGATGATCTGAAGGTGAAGAAAGTTAAAGCTGGAGAATACCAAGTGACTTTAACTTGGACCAATGCAGGAAAATTGCCTGTTGCTCTGGAGCAGGCCAAACTAGTAAAAATCGTTCAAGAGGATCGTTTGTCTTTAGATTTTGACAAGGACCTGTTGAAAGGGGATCAAGAAGCTACTGTTCGCATTATTACTCCAAGTTTATATGATAAAACAATCTATGCTGGCTACACAGGAGCAGGAGAGAAGAAGACAGCAACCTTTGTCGTGCAGGTAAAAGGCGATGCGCCTGTCAAAGGAAAGATTAAGCTTTCTTCTACACGAGGAGGATTTATTGAAAAAGAATTTACCCTAAGTAATTAAATAAACGCATGATTAACATACGAGGCACGATTGGATCGGTTTTTACCCTTCTGCTTATTTCACAATTGCTGTTTGCACAGCAAAAAAGAGCATTGACACATGCCGATTACGACGGTTGGGAAAGCCTATCCTCAGAAAAAATTACCAAGAACGGACAGTTTGTTGGGTTCCAAATTTCCCCTCAAGATGGGGATGGAAGGCTGGAAATTTTCCCTTTTAAAACTCCTACAAACAAAACTAAAATCCCTCGCGCAACTGGTTTCTTATTTACTCCCGATGATGCGTATGCGGTGGGAAAAATTGTAGCTCAAAAAGATTCCGTTCATGCACTTAAACTAAAAAATAAGAAAGGGTATGACCTTCCAAAGGATAGTTTATTTATTCTCCAACTGGCTACAGGAAAGTTAGAGAAAATCGCTCGAGTGAAGTCTTTTGCTACCCCAAACGAGAAGGGAAGTTGGATTGCGATCCACCTGGAGAAGGACCTCGCCAAGAAGGATACTCTTAAAGAGAATACCACTACTGATTCTACCAAAAAAGTTGAAAAACCTAAAAAGACAGATGGTACAAAACTAGTGGTGCGATCGCTAGATGGAAAAGTGAACTGGGAACTTGAACGTGTAAAGTCGTATAGTTTCTCCCCGAATGGAGACTTCCTCTACTACGTACTTGCTGAAGAGGAGAAACAAGACAATGCAGCCCTTTATTTGCTTGACTTGAACTCGGGAGAGCAAAGGTTGGTGCATGAAAAGATAACTACTTATGCTCGAATGACCTTTTCTCCACAGTCCGGCTACCTTTCTTTTGTGACGAGTGATGACTCCTTAAAGTCCAAAAAGCCAAGCCATAAGCTACTGGTCTATGACCTCAAAAAGAAGGCTATGGTGGCTGAATTGAATAAATCAGGAGTCAAACTTGAAAATAGTCGCATAAGTCCTGATGCTTCTCTGCATTTCTCAGAAGATGAAGGCCGCTTGTTTTTTGGAGTAACAGCCGATTACATCGATTTTGCCTATGAAAATGACAGTACCCTATTGGATGAGGATCGAGTAAGCCTAGATATCTGGGGCTGGCAGGAGGATGAAATCCAACCCATGCAACTCAAAAACAAAGCTCAAGAAGAAATTAAGAGTTATTTAGCTGTTCTCTCTTTGAAGGATTTTCAGGTGGTTCAACTTGGAACTCCAGAAGTAGACGACGTGCAGTTGGAAGATAAAATTACCAAAGAGATTGCTTTGGCCTCGACGGACGCACCTTACCGAAGAAATTACAGTTGGGACATACAATTGGGGCGCGATCTCTACCTCTTAAATCTGTCAACTGGAACGAAAGAATTGATTGAAAAGAATGCTTCTGGATCTGCCCGAATTTCACCTTCTGGTCAATATGCTTATTGGTATGCTGCAAGAGATAGTTCTTGGGTCGCTTATGACTTGAAGTCAAAAATAAAAATCAATTTAACGAAGGGGTTATCGGTTCCATTTTACGATGAACTAAATGATTCCCCTTCCTTGCCAAGTAGTTATGGTATGGTGGGCTGGCTACCCGAAGATGGGGCAATCCTGATAAATGACCGCTTTGATATTTGGAAGATAGATCCTCGAAATCCAGCTGCAGCAAAAAATATTACTTTAGGCGAAGGCAGAAAACGGCAAATCATATTCCGTAGAGAGCGATTGAAGTTGGATGAGACGGCTATCGATTCCAAAGAACCACTAATCTTATTCGCATTTGATTCGCAAACGAAGATGAGTGGATATTTCACGGGAGATTTTTCAGGTAAAAATCTTCCCAAACAGCTTCTGCTTACTGACCATCGCTATGCAGGTTTAAAGAAGGCAGAAAACTCAAATCAAGTGGTCCTGAGGAGATCTACTTACATTGAAAACTCA
>JAQCJI010000111.1 GCA_027593175.1 Bacteroidota bacterium
CCCAATAAATTTTCATCCAATGAAACCTTTTAGCACTCAATACTATTCCATCTTAATTTTTTTTGTTGCATTTTTTAGCTGTAAACCCTATCAAAACTCTGAGAAAGAAAAATTTGACAAAACAACTACATTAAATTTAATCCACGACGAAACCAAGGGTACCATCTCTGTTTTCAGGCAAGGAGAAGAAGACCCAATTTTAACTCAAAATGCCCAAGAAAATTTCCGCCCGTACATTCACCCTATTTTGGCACCCGATGGCAAAGGAATTCTGACAGAATATAGCCCAGGGCATCATAAGCATCAAACTGGTTTATATTGGGGTTTGACACGTGTAAATGGGCGTGATTATTTTCATAATCCTCAAGGGGATCATTGGAGAAAATTGGCGTTAAATATAGTCGAAGAAAGTGGTGAGCAAGTAAAATGGCAGACGATTTATCAACTTCTTGACTCACTTGGAAATCCAGTTTTAGAAGAAACTCAAAATTGGAGTTTAAGTGAAACAGATGGTGAATACAACTTGGATTTGGAGTGGAAAGGAGAAGCCAAAAAAGAAGTGACCATAGGTCAATATGATTATGGGAGTCTTTTCCTCAGAATGCCTTGGAAGGAAGGAATCGATGGTGAAATCTCAAATGCCGCCCGACAAAAAAATAAAATGGCTGAGGGACAGTCATCGATGTGGATAAATCTCGGAATGACGGTGGATGACCGAGAGGATCGGGTTAACGTTGCAATTTTTGATCATCCGGAAAACAGAGGTTACCCAAATAAATGGCGAGTTGACGGTCAACTTGGTCTTGGTCCTGCTTTCACAAAAGATGCGGATTGGAAAATCCCTCTTGGTAAAATAGAGACCATAAAGCTTCGGTTACTAGTATATACCACTGAATTTAATGACGTGCGTTTAACAGAATCCTGGTCGAAATTTTCTGGAAAAGAAGGAATGTATAATACCACCGAACTTTGGGGTTTGGCTCAGCAAGAAGGGAGAAATGCTAAATTCCTTACTGCTCAGCAAGCTGTAGAAGCTATGACGGTAAAGCCAGGCTTCCAAACTAATGTTTGGGCTTCAGAACCGATGATGACCCAACCTATGGCTTTCTGTTGGGATGATAGAGGAAGGCTCTGGATAGCAGAAAATAAGGATTACGAATCCCGTGGATATGGATTTTCCAATTCGGGAGAAAGTAGGATTTTAATTTTGGAGGATACCAATGGAGATGGAATGGCTGATCATAAAAAGGTATTCATGGAGGGCTTAGCTTTTCCTGCGGCGATTGCAGTTGGCTTTGACGGAGTTTTCATCGGCGCACCTCCCAATCTGATTTTTGTTCCAGATAAAGATGGCGACGATAAAGCAGACATTGATGAAATTCAAATCCTACTTACGGGCTGGGGAATCCGAGATCGTCATGAGACTCTCAATAGCTTGCTCTGGGGACCTGATGGCTGGCTATATGGACTTCAGGGATTTGCCACGCCATCCAAAATTCGTAAGCCAAAAAGTGACGCAAAACTTTACTTTCACAATGACCCATTTCCGGATAACTTACTAGAAGCAGATGGGGACGATATTAATGGGGGAGTTTGGAGATATCATCCAGTCAAAGACCGCTTTGAAGTAGTAGCACATGGCTTCAGTAACCCATGGGGAATTGATTATGATGCGAAAGGCCAACTCTTTATGACAGCTTGTGTTATTCCGCATCTTTGGCATATAATCCAAGGTGGAATTTACCATCGACAAGGCGGCCAACACTTTAATCCTTTTGTTTATGAGGATATCAAAACCATTGCAAATCATAGTCACCGTTCCGCCCATGGAGGTGCTCGGATATATCAATCTGATGCTTTTCCAAAAGAAGAACAAGGACGAATTTTCATGGCAAATATTCATGAGCATGGAGTTCTCTCAGATATTCTAACCCCTAAAGGCTCTGGTTTTGAGGGAAAACATGCCGATGAATTTATGATGGCAAATAATGCACAATGGGTAGGTTTCAGCATGGAAATCGGACCTGATGGAGGACTTTATATTTTAGACTGGCATGATGCAGATATCTGCGGTAAGGAAGTGCTAAACGAAGAAACAGGCCGTATTTTTCGAATAATGCCTGAAAAGTCTTTGGCTAAGGACTTTGATGGAAGATATTCTGATCTTAATAAAATGTCGGATGCTCAACTTGTTGCATTGCAGGCAAATGAATCGGATTGGCATGCTCGTCGAGCAAGAGGCATCCTTCACAAGCGAGCGGTGAATAAAAAACTTGATCCAAAGACTAACCTTGCTCTAAAGCAGATTTTTGAAAAGCAGAAAAATCAGGATTGGCGGCTTCGCTCAATGTGGACACTTCATCAGATTGGAGGTTTTAAGGAAAAAGAACTGATCAAGGCACTTTCAGATAAAGATCAATACATCCGAGCTTGGGCAATCCAATTCCTGTGCGAGGATATGAATCCAAGCAAAGAAGCATTAGCCAAGTTTAAGTCCATGGCCTTGTTTGACTCCTCCCCAGTTGTTCGACTTTACCTAACCTCAGCCTTGCAGAGAATTCCTATAAATGATAAATGGGCACTTGCAGAAAACTTGATTAAACATTCCGAAGATGAAAAAGATCATAACTTACAAAAAATGATTTGGTATGGAATCGAATCCCTTTTTGCCATTAATTCGGATAAATTCCTAGAATTGGCCCTGAAATCAAAACTCAGCTTTATCACCCAAAACATTGCTAGAAGAGCAGTTGATGGAGATCAAATTCCAAAACTTGTTACCCTCATTGGAAAAGGTGTTCCGACTTCAGAATTATTTTTATCAGTAGGAAAAAGTGTTCCAACTTCTGAATTAATTCTGTCAGGAATGTTGAGTGGAATGGAAGGAAGGATTGATCTTAAGACTCCGAGTAATTGGGAATTTGTCTCTGAGAAAATCCAAATAAAAGGAGGTAATCAGCAAACTCTTGCCTTAGAAATCTCCAGCTTATTTGGTGATACAGAGGCTACTCAAAGAGCTATGGATATTCTAAAAAATAAATCAGTATCAATTGATCAACGAAAAAAATCACTCCAGACGATTACAGCACAGCAGCACAGCAGCCTGATTGCAGAAATTCCAAAGTTACTTCAAGAACCTGCAATGCGAATTGATGCGATTCGTTCGATTGCTGCATATGACAATGAGTCCCTAGGAAATTTACTTTTAGAAAAATATTCAAGCTTTTCGCCAGAAGAAAAACTTGAGGCCATGCAAACACTTTCTTCAAGAGCCCGCTATGGAAATTTAGTAACTCAGAGACTCAAAAATAAAAAAATCGCTAAATCAGAGGTTCCCGCTAGTGTGGCAAGACAGCTTCTTCGGGTTGTAGGTAGTGGATTTATTGAAGTTTGGGGGCCTATCGAACAAGTACCAAATGACCAGGCTGCATATAAAAAATACCGAGCTATACTCAGTTCACAGGCTTTGGCTTCAGCGGATTTAAAAATTGGAAAATCTGTCTTCAATAAAAGCTGTGGGAGTTGTCATAAAATGTATGGACAAGGTGGGCTGCTAGGGCCTGACCTCACTGGATCAAATAGACCCGATTCAGAATATATCCTGATGAACGTCTTAGAACCTAGTGCTGAAATTCAAGATGACTACAAAATGGTTGTTATCAATACCCGAGACGGAAGAACCTATTCTGGCAATATTACTTCAGAAAACCAGCGTCAACTAACTATGCGTATTGTGGGTCAGGATCATGTCCTAATTAACAAATCGGGAATACTTTCCCGAGAGGAGACAGAAGTCTCCATGATGCCATCAGGGCTCTTCGAAAATCTATCGCAGGAAGAAATTATTAATTTGATGGCCTATTTGAAAACCAATAAACGGATTGATTAA
>JAQCJI010000037.1 GCA_027593175.1 Bacteroidota bacterium
GACTGGTTAAATTACTACTAAATTCAATTTAATGATGTGTTATTTTTAATTATTAATCATTTAAATTATTTTATTTTCAAATTTATGCCCTAAAAAATGCATTTTCAATCAAATTGATTTCGTGAAAAAAGAAGAAAAAGTAGCCTGAACAGGCAAGTGGCTAAAACGACCAAAAAGAAACCCCTTAACGATTCATCTGTTTGCTAAGGGGTTAATTATCGGTTAGTTATACGATTACTCCACAGCACTAAAGACCATTTGCCTAAACTTCCAGGCCGTCTGATCACCCTTACCTGCCCCTGAAGTTTGCTTGAAGAGCAATCCAATGATTTTATGATTGGGATCTGCAAAATACTGGGTATTGAAGTACCCTACCCAGTCAAAGGTTCCTTCGCTTCCTTGTCCCCCTTGGGCGACCCCTTTGTCGGTAACCACGCCAAAAGCCAAACCATAATATTTAGTGGAATTCCAAAGGTCACCCACCTGATTTTGCATTGCCGTTTGAATGGTGGCTGGGCTCATTAAGCGCAGCCCATTGTAACTTCCCCCATTCAGGTACATTTGCAAGAATTTGGCATAATCTTCCGTAGTACTGGATAAGCCAGCACCTCCGGAAAAGAAGGTCTTGGCACCTGCTTTCGGGTAAGCTGGATCATAAAATGTGACGGGATACTCCTGCCATTTGCCTCCTTTATAGGTATGTACATCCACTAAGCGCTCCCCTTGGGCTTCATTGAGGTAAAAACGGGTGTCATTCATACCCAGTGGGTCAAAAATTCCTTCTTTCAATAACACATCAAATGGCTTTCCAGAGACAATCTCTATCAAATACCCCAATACATCTAGCCCTTCACTGTAGGTGAACTTGGTACCTGGCTCGTGGTGCAAAGGCAGTTTGGCTAGGCGCTTGACGCTTTCTCCAATTGTGATTTTCTCCGTCGTAAACAAGTCAGTCACACCTGCTTTGTGGTAGATCATTTTCATGCGCTCGTCTCCATCAATCACCCCATAGCCTAGGCCTGAAGTATGAGTGAGGAGGTGCCGAATCGTGATGATCTTAGAACTTGGCTTGCTCGTCTAACTGCTGTCTGCATAACGAAAAGAAGCCAAAACCTGAGGATTGGCGAATTCAGGAATGTACTTGGAAATGGGATCGTCCAACTGAATTTTCCCCTCTTCAAACAACATCAGGATAGCCGTCGAGGTGATCGCCTTGGTTTGCGAAGCAATTCGAAAAATGGAGTTCTTTTCCATCTTTTTCCCTTCGCCTACATCGGCAAACCCTTTGGCTGAATGGTAGACAATCTTTCCATCTTTGACGACCATCGCTACCAAACCAGGGACCTCCTCCGTTTTGATGGCTTCTTCGAGCATGGCGTCGATTTTAGCGATACGGTCTTTTGAAATTCCAGGAACAGGGCTGTTGCCTGCCGGACTGATCGTTTGTGCAAAAACTGTAGCCCCTAAACCAAGGTATAGCAGGCAATAACTAAGGATTTTTTTCATGGTGATTTTGGGTTTTAAAAGTAAAAGTTAAGCAAAATCAGAAACAAAAAAACCGGATTTCTCCGGTTTAATTAGGTGTTCAATTCTGAGAGTAAATTAATTACTCTGGTTTGATTTCAAAATAGTATTCGGTACCATCAGGGAACATGCCCAAGACCACTATTTCTTCCCCTTTGGAATCTTCCAAGAAGTCGATCATTTCTTGTGCACTTGTCACCCGCTTCCGGCCATTATCCGAGATTACCGAAGTGATGATAAAACCATTTCTAGCCCCTGCCGCTCTCCAAACCTCGTTGGCGTTGGATTTAATCACTGCACCTCCAGTAATTTTAAGTTGGTCTTTAACTTGCTGTTTTACATCTTCCAATTGCAGACCTTCAAAGGATAATACTTTTGGGGCTTCATTTTTGACAACATTAGTGTCACCAGCGAAATTTTTGAGCGTAGCAGTAGTTTTGAGTGAATTTCCGTCTCTTAAATAGCTCACTTCCACTTCATCGCCAGGTCGCTTTCTAGCTACCAATTCCTGAAGGTTGGCCACATTGTTGACCGGCTTGCCGTCCAAGCCTACGATGATGTCTCCCTCTTTCAAACCTGCTGCCTTTCCTGCCGAGTTTTCGTTGACTCCCCCTACATAAACCCCTTGTTCTACAGGGAATTTCTTTCCTAGGTAATCAGCAAGCTCTGGGCTTACATTCTGAATTTGCACCCCAAGCAAGCCACGCTGAACTGCTCCATACTTCAAGAGGTCATCCATCACCTTTTTTACTAGAGTACTTGGAATGGCAAAGGAGTAGCCGGAAAATGTGCCCGTACTAGTAGCTATAGCGGTATTAATACCAATAAGTTCTCCGGTTAAATTAACTAGTGCTCCCCCCGAGTTGCCTGGATTGACTACTGCGTCGGTTTGAAGAAAAGACTCAATTTGCAAGTTATTCTCAACATCGCGCAAAATTCCAATATTTCTTGCCTTAGCAGATATGATTCCAGCAGTTACAGTAGAGTTTAGATTGAAGGGATTACCAACGGCCAAGACCCACTCCCCTACTTGGGTTTGGTCTGAATCACCAAACTTAACAAAAGGAAAGTTTTCTCCCTCAATTTTGAGAAGCGCCAAATCTGTTGTAGGATCCGTACCCACCACCGTTGCTTCGTAGCGCTTGTTGTTGTCTAAGGAAATATCGACTCGTGTAGCTCCTTCAATCACATGATTATTGGTCACAATGTAACCATCAGGAGAAATTATTACGCCTGAACCTGAACTCATGGGCATTTCTTGGCTTGGATTTCTTGGACCGGACTCGGGCTGTGGAATCCCAAAAAATTCTTGAATTGGATCCCGTTGTGCACGCGGAGAAAAAGCAACTTGGCTCTTCACATGAACTACTGCAGGAGTCACCTGCTGGGCGGAAGCAATGAAATTGATTCCATCAGGAACTGTAAAGTCCTTACCAGCGAGTAAATTTACAAAACTCGATTTTTGTTTTTCATTAAAGGTACTTGCGTTTTGCGGTCGCATTAAAAAACTTACTCCCGCAACTGCCACGAATCCACCAACCAAGGCGGCCACAAGGACCCCAAGAAAGAATTGTTTTTTACTCATAAGTATTGAATTTTAAAATCAGATGATTTACTTTAATTTTTACGCTGTTTCACCTCTTTAAGTGACTTTCATTAACAAGAATTAACCTAGCTTTTGAATACTACATCTTCTAACCAATTGGGCTAAGAGAAGTTTTGAGAGTCTCATTATATTTATTTTCTAGCGGCTCAATGACTAATTGTTAACGAAAAAAACTATTAACTATTCTCAAAATCAAAAAAATCCTCCAAAACAAATTTGGAGGATTCAATTATCCAAGCTCCCCTTTGGAAAAATTAGGCCTTTTTCACGTTGGTTGCATTGGGTCCTTTTTTACCCTCCTTAATATCGAAAGTAACTTTGTCATTTTGAGCTACTTTGTCTACCAAGCCTGTAGCGTGCAAAAACACCTCATTTTGAGTTTCGTCATCAACGATAAATCCAAAACCTTTGGCTTCATTGTAAAATTTTACTGTCCCGTTAAACATAATAAATTGTGATAAATTAGAAACAAAAAGAGGATAAAAATAACTATTCAAATAAATAAAACAATCTTTTTTTTATCTAAAAATGAAAAAAATAATTTTGATTCGTCACGCGAAATCGTCTTGGGACAATCCAATGCTCCAAGACTACGATCGCCCACTAGCAGACCGAGGTTTAGCGGATGCCCCCAAAATGGCCATATTACTCAAAAATAGAAGGCTTCATGTAGATAGAATCCTCTCTTCCACCGCTGAAAGAGCAAGTCAAACTGCCCGAATTACCGCCGCGGTACTCGGATATCCAGAAACAGCCATTCAATGGGACAAATCACTCTACCATGCTTCTGCAAACCATCTGCTAGCAGTAATTCAATCCCAGCCTGAAAAAATACAAACGATTGTACTGGTTGGTCATAATCCAGGATTAACCGAATTTATTGCATTGTTGGGCGGGAAACTGGATAATCTCCCTACCTCAGGGCAGTTTGCATTTACCTTACTGAGTAGTCAGTGGAAGGACTTGAGTGTACAATCCTGCACCCCAGATTGGTGGGATAGTCCAAAAAAATAGTGGATAAACTGCTATACCCTACTCGATAAATGCAAGGTAAACTAGAAAAACAGGGCCTCTCAACTACTTAAAAGAAAGAAATTACAGGATGTATTGGGACAAATCTCGATTTTTCACCAAGGTACTGAGGCGTTCTTGAACCATCTCTTGAGTGATACAAATCTTGGAATTGGGACCAATCAAGTCCGGAACTTCAAAAAGAAAATCGTTCAGCAGGTGACTCATCACCGTATGTAGTCTACGGGCACCGATATTTTCCACTTCCTGATTGATTACAAATGCGAGGTTGGCAATCTCTTCAATAGCATCCTCAGTAAAATCTAAATACACTTCCTCCACCTCAAAAAGTGCTTGATACTGCTTGATCAAGGCATTCTTGGGCTCCTTAAGGATGCGTGTAAAATCTTCTTTGGTTAATGCCTGCAATTCGACGCGAATGGGGAACCTACCCTGCAGTTCCGGGATCAAATCGGATGGTTTACTTGCATGAAAGGCTCCAGCAGCAATAAATAGCACGTGGTCGGTGTGAACAACCCCATATTTGGTGGTCACGGAAGAACCCTCTACTATGGGAAGCAAATCCCGCTGTACACCTTCTCGGCTCACATCAGGGCCTCCACCTCCTTTTCCAGATTTGGAAGCAATTTTATCAATCTCATCGATAAAAATAATCCCATTGTTTTCTGCCAATCGAATCGCCTCTTCTTTTACTTCATCAAAGTCAATTAGCTTGGACATCTCCTCTTCCATGAGCACCTTTCTGGCTTCTCCAATAGGGAGCTTCCTCTTTTTTGTTTTTTTGGGCATCATGCCCGAAATCATATCTTGAAGGCCAGCCATGCTGGCATCATCCATCATGCCATTGCCCACCATTCCAATTCCCATCGGAGCAGCTGCTTTGACTTGAATTTCGATCTTTCGATCCTCCAACTCCCCCAGTCGAAGCTTCTCTCGAAACCGATCCCGCGTGCGTTCATTGAGCTCTTCATCGGAAGCGGGTACTGAACCCTCGCCCGAATAAGAGGTGCTTCCTCCAAACCCAGTTCCTTTGACCGGTGGAATCAATATATCCAAAAGAATTTCCTCCACTGCCTCTGCAGCCTTTACTTTTACTTCTTCCTGTTTTGAATCTCGAACAAGCTGAACACTCTGTTCTACCAGATCACGCACCATGCTCTCAACATCTCTTCCCACATAGCCCACTTCTGTAAACTTGGAAGCTTCCACCTTGGTGAAGGGTGCATGTGCGATTTTTGCAAGTCTTCGCGCGATTTCGGTTTTACCAACCCCAGTACTTCCAATGAGCAGAATATTGTTAGGAACAATGTCTTTTTGGATGTCCGAAGTCACTTTCATTCGTCGAATGCGGTTTCTCAATGCGATAGCCACATTGCGTTTGGCATCCTGCTGACCAATGATATACTTGTCAAGCTCTTCGACAATCTGTCGGGGGGTGAGGGAAAGGGGATTAAGCATATGCTTGAAATATTCGTTGTGATTCCATGGAATAGAAAATCTGAAAAACCTTGCCGCAAATTAGACGGAAGGGGTAGTCTCGGCACTCAAATTAAACTTTAATGGGCGATCCACCTGGGTTGAAGTCAAAGCAAGATCGAGCACCTCGTCAACTTTAGTAACGAAATGGAATTGTATGCCCTTGAGGTAATGGGCATCAATCTCTTCAATATCTCGCCTATTCTTATGGCAGAGAATGATTTCTTTGATTCCCGCTCGCTTAGCTGCCAAAATTTTCTCTTTGATTCCGCCTACTGGCATCACTTTACCAATCAAACTGATTTCTCCAGTCATGGCAACTCTAGCTTTTACTTTTCGCTGCGTAAACACAGAGGCCATGGCAGTGAGCATGGTGATACCTGCAGAAGGGCCATCTTTAGGAACAGCTCCCGCTGGCACATGGATATGTAGGTCGTATTGTTCAAAAATGCGATGATCAATCCCAATTTGCTCCGCCTTGGACTTCAAGTACGATAATGCCGTCATGGCAGACTCCTTCATCACGTCACCCAGCTGACCGGATAGGGTCAACTTGCCTTTACCTCTGCTCAGGCTTGATTCAATAAACAAGATTTCTCCTCCAACGCTAGTCCAGGCCAATCCAGTAACTACTCCAGCAATGCTATTATCCTGGTAAATTTCTTTGTCAAAAATCGATGCCCCTAAAATCTTATGCACCGCCTCAGGGGTAATTTTCGATTCATAGGCCTCCTCCATGGCAATAGATTTAGCGACATTTCGCACCACTTTGCCAACCACCCGTTCCAAACTTCTTACGCCAGACTCTCGGGTATACTCTTCGATAAGTTTTTGTAGCGCTGCCTTTTCAAAGGTGATCTCCCTTGGCTTGATCCCATGCTCCTTGCGTTGCTTTGGCACTAGATGCCGCTTTGCAATCTCTAATTTTTCTTCTTGGGTGTAGCCTGTCACTTCAATGATTTCCATTCGATCCCGCAGCGCAGCCTGGATGGAGTCCAAGGAGTTGGCAGTGGCGATAAAAAGCACCTTGCTGAGGTCGTATTCTACCTCAATGTAATTGTCTAGGAAGGTATTATTTTGCTCTGGATCCAATACCTCCAAAAAGGCTGAAGAAGGATCCCCCCTAAAGTCAGACGAAAGCTTGTCGATCTCATCCAACACAAAGACAGGGTTGGAGATTTTGACCTTTTTCATATTTTGAATCACCTTGCCAGGCATGGCGCCCACATAGGTTTTGCGGTGCCCTCGGATCTCTGCCTCGTCGTGCAGACCACCCAAAGACATTCGAATATATTTACGCCCTAAAGCCGAGGCGATGGATTTCCCCAAGGAAGTTTTGCCCACTCCTGGAGGACCATACAAACAGAGAATTGGACCTTTGAGGTCATTTTTCAGTTTCAATACAGCCAGGTATTCAATGATGCGATCTTTTACTTTATCCAAACCAAAATGATCTGCGTCCAAAATTGCACGGGCATGCTTGAGGTCAAAATTATCTTGGGTAAACTCATTCCATGGCAGTTCTACCAAAGTTTCCACATAGTTCAAGGCAATGGGGTATTCGGCAGCGGAGGGGTTGATGCGTAGAATCTTGTCCAATTCCTTTTCAAAGTGTTTCTTCACCTCTTTGGGCCAAGCTTTCAGCTGCCCCTTGTCACGGAGGTCATCTACCTCTTTCTCTGGCCCCTCATCACCCAGCTCGGTTTGGAGCACCCTCATCTGCTGACGCAAGAAATAATCACGCTGTTGCTGGTCGATATCAGTATGAACTTTTTTATGGATTTCTGACTTGAGCTCCAGCATTTGGATATCCTTCATCATAAACTCCAACAGCAAAGTCGCTCGCTCAACTCCATCATTGAGTTCGAGAAGACGCTGCTTGGCCTCTACTGAGGCATTGATGTTGGAAGAGAGAAAATGAGTCAAGAAGGCAGTATTGTGAATATTGTCCAACGCTACCTGAGCCTCTCGAGGGATCTCTGGATTGAGGTGTAAAATTTTGATTGCCGCATCCTTAAGGGATTCCTCCAAGGCTTTTATTTTCTTGGAGTTTTTGGGAAAATTTTCCTCCAAATAGTCCACTTTGGCCATAAAGTAGGGATCGTCAGTCACCTGCTCTCGTATGGCAAAGCGTTTTTTCCCTTGAATAATAATCGTGGTGTTCCCATCGGGAAGCACGATCATTTTGATGATTTTGGCTAATGTCCCCACCTGGTATAGATCTTCCCAGCTGGGATCGTCCTGATTGGGCTGTTTTTGTGCACAAACCCCAATGTATTTATTTCCTTTCTGTGCCTTCTTAACCAATCGAATCGAGCGCTGCCGACCTACGGTGATGGGAATGACTACCCCAGGAAAAAGAACCGTATTTCGAACGGATAGAATAGGAATCTCCTCCCCATAAGCCTCCTTAGGGGTGGCATCATCCTCATCATCAGTAATTAATTGAATCAAGTCGCCTTCAGCGGCAAATTCACTATTCATTAAATTATGAAATAAAGAGTTTTCGAATTGGCTCATATAGACAGTTTGACAGCATGCTGTCAGGATATAGCTAAAATAAAGGAAGAACTTGGACTAGTTCCAAGTTCTTCAAAAAGGTTCAATTGAAATGCCAAAGATAAGTTAGCCAAATTGACAGGTAGGCTAAAAGATCAATTTGAAAATATCATTCCCAATAGCAAATACCATCAAGCCAAGCAAAATGACCATCCCGAACTTTTGTGCATACTCCAGAAATTTATCTGAAGGTGCCCTTCCAGACACCATTTCGTACAATAAAAATACCACATGCCCACCATCTAATGCAGGGATGGGAAGCAGGTTCATAAATGCCAAAATCATGGAAATCAAACCGGTAATACTCCAAAATTTGACCCAATCCCAGCTATCACCATAAATCTTCGCCATGCCAATTGGTCCACTTACATTTTTGGCCGACACCTCACCGGTAAACATTTTACCCAAGGCTTTCGCATTCAATATCACAGCACCAAATGCGCGGGAGGTACCGCGTGAAAGAGATTCCCTAAACCCATAATCTCTTCTTACAGGCTCCAGCAAGGGAGTGACAGCAATACCAATTCTAGCATCCGCAGAAACAGGAACACTCAGGGTGTCTACCTGCTCAACTCGACGACGAACTAGCGTTACAGATTGATTTTTTACCTGCTTCAACTCAGTTTGCATCTCGTCAAAGTAGGTGATGGAGCTACCGTTAACTGCCAAAATTTGATCTCCAGAGGCAATCCCAACCTTTGCAGCCCCTGTACCGGGCTCCACTTCCCCAACTTCAAAAGGGAAACGAACAGCAATAAACTTACTGAATGCCTCTTCAGAGTTGAAGGAGTTGATAAATCCTCTGGGGATATCCACTTTGATTTTTTCTCCTTGACGATCTACCGTGTAATACCCATTATCACTCAATAATGCAGAACCGCTACTCAAATCTCCAATGCTTTGATAAAGCTGCCCATTGATATCCAAGACCTTGTCTCCAGTCTTCAATCCGATGGCTTCACCATACTCATAGGCCACAATTCCATTTTCAATGACCTGATCTCTTGAGAAATAGGTTTCCCCATTGGAATACACTAGCGTCACAAAAATGATAACTCCAGTGACCACGTTGACGATGATCCCTCCCAACATCACGATAAGTCGCTGCCAAGCGGGCTTGGCACGAAACTCCCAAGGTTGAGGTTCAGAGGCAAGTTGAGCCGTATCCATGGACTCGTCCACCATGCCTGAAATCTTTACGAAGCCTCCAAGGGGGATTGCTCCGATGGAATATTCTGTTTCACCCCATTGGAATCCAGCGATTTTTGGAGGAAATCCGATCGAAAATTTTTCAACGCGCATGCCAAATAGCTTGGCGGTAAGCAAGTGTCCCAGCTCATGAAGTCCCACAATGATTGACAATCCTAGGAGCAACTGGCCCACCATAATTAAGATTTCCATTTAGTTAGTTGACTTAAGTAAATTTTTAGTGAATTCTCTAGCTTTTCGATCAGTTTCAATGTAATCCTCAAGCTGAGGGCGGGCAATAAAATCGGACCGAGTTAAGGTTTCTTCTATCAAATCAGACATTTCCAAAAATCCTAACTGCTTATTGAGGAAGGCATCAACGGCAATTTCGTTGGCTGCATTCAATACACAAGGTGCATTGCCGCCAGCCGCAAGGGCATCGTAGGCAAGCTGCAGGTTTCGAAAGGTCTTCAAATCAGGTTGTTCAAAGGTCAATTGCGGGTAGTTGGTAAAGTTGAAACGCTCAAAATTACTTTTTAAACGTTCAGGATAGCTTAGGGCAAACTGGATAGGGATACGCATATCTGGCAAACCAAGTTGCGCTTTGATGGATCCATCTTCAAATTGCACCAAGGAATGCACGATGCTCTGAGGATGCACGACCACCTCGATTTGTTCAATTTTTAGCCCAAAAAGCCATTTGGCTTCAATGACTTCCAAACCCTTATTCATCATGGATGCAGAATCAATAGTGATTTTCGCACCCATATCCCAGTTAGGATGCTTGAGAGCTTGCTCTCGGGTGACCGACTCCAAATAAGCTCGGTCTTTTCCCAAAAATGGCCCTCCTGAGGCGGTTAGGATGATTTTTTCGATAGGATTGTGAAATTCCCCCACCAGGCATTGGAAAATAGCAGAATGCTCGGAATCTATGGGATAAATATTGACCCCATGCTGTTTGGCAAGTGCCGTAATCAACTCCCCTGCCACCACCAAGGTCTCCTTATTAGCTAAGGCAATTTGCTTCCCAGCACGAATAGCATGCACAGTAGGAATCAAGCCAGAGTAACCAACGAGTGCGGTCAGCACCACATCAATCGTCTCCATCTCCACCACTTGGGCGATAGCTTTTTGCCCGGCAAAGACCTTAATTGGCACAGAAGCCAAGGCTTCTTTGACCTTGGAATAGTTTGCCTCATTACCAATCACCACGGCATTGGGAATAAACTCCAAAGCCTGTTGAATCAATAAATCACAATTATTTTGGGCAGTAAGCACTTCTACTCCAAACTTTTCTGGATGTTGCCGAATGACATCCAAGGTCTGGGTTCCTATACTCCCTGTACTTCCTAGAAGTGCTACGCGCTTGGTTGCTGTCATTTAGGTAATATGTGATACAAAATAAAATCCACTTCAGAGAAGAAGATTGTGGTGCGAACTGACAAAATTACCAATTGAACTGAATTTCTAGGTACATCTCGTCAGATTTTAGCGTTTGGGATAATTTTTATTCCAATTTTATTTGTGGAATTTTCAGAAATTAATGGCAGTAAACTAAGAATCAATCATTTATATCGAAAACATAGTTAGAATATGATTCACTCCAAATTACAATCAATAGGAATTTCCTTTCTGGCAGGTCTGGCTGGCGCAGCATTTTGGACTACTTTTTTAATTAGCATTGAGGATCCTGCTTCCCCTCCCTCCTTGCAAGGTTTACCCATGCAGTTTTCCTCCCTTTCCAGTGCAGTCATAGGGCTCCCACCTGAATCCTTCGTGGAAGCCTCTAAAAGCAGTACAGGATCGGTGGTATTCATCAAAAACTTCAGCGGCACAGACTACCGACGCTACAGCATGTTTGATTACTTTTTTGGGACTACACCGAGCCAACAAGTAAGTACAGGCTCGGGGGGGATTTTCTCTAAAGACGGCTACATTCTTACCAATGCCCACGTAATCGATGATGCAGAGACCTTGGAAGTAGTCCATCAGAAGCAAACCTATAAGGCCAAATTGGTGGGTACAGACAAAAATACCGATATCGCCGTGTTGAAAATTGAAGCCCAAAACCTCCCCGAAATCAAGTTGGGATCCAGTAGAACCCTCCAAATCGGAGAATGGGTGCTGGCCGTGGGTAATCCCTTCAACCTCACATCCACAGTGACGGCAGGTATCGTCTCTGCCAAAGAGAGGCAAATCAATATCCTAGGCGGTGATTTTCCTTTGGAAAGCTTTATCCAAACTGATGCACCAATCAACCCAGGAAACTCAGGTGGGGCTTTGGTAAATGTTCGAGGGGAATTGGTGGGCATTAACACTGCGATTCTTTCCCGTACGGGGTATTATACCGGCTATGGCTTTGCCGTTCCAGTAGACGTAGCCGTGAAAGTTGCCAATGACCTGATCCAACATGGGGAGGTCCAGAAAGCTATTCCTGGGGTAGAGGTATCTGAAATAACACCTGAATTGGCGAAAGAAATGGAATTGAACAGTTTGGAAGGGGTAGTGGTCACTCGAGTTGTAAAAAATGGAGCGGCAGAGAAAGCAGGCCTACAAAACAAGGATCTAATCACCCAAATCGGTGACTGGAAAATCGCCGGAAAAGGAAGTTTTGAGGAAGCCCTATCCTACTACTATCCAGGGGATAAGGTGACTCTAGGCTACTTGCGGGAAGGCAAACCTGCCACAGCATCGCTGACCCTTCAAAATTTAGAAGGGGGCATTGGCATCAGCAAACGCGAGTTTTTTAGTTCGGAGGTACTCGGAGCTCGCCTTGAATCCATCAATTCAATCGATAAGGATCGCCTCAAACTCACCTATGGGGTGAAGATTACCTCACTTACCAACGGATACCTAAGCGACCTAGGTTTCAGAGAAGGATTTGTGATCACACATGTCAATGAAATGCCTGCCAAAGACCCGCGAATACTGGGACCCTATTTGGAAAAATTTAGTGGCAGACTGGTTATGGAGGGAGTAGCACCCAACGGACAACCCTTTACCCAAAGTTATCAAGTAAGGTAAGGAAAAGAAATCCCAGTAGGTAGTGAATTACCTACTGGGATTTCTTTTTTTAATTATCGGAATAAGAACCCAGAAGGTCCTCGTCCAACCGTTAGTTTACCAACTTCCGCTCCAGACTTTTGGTAAAAAAGAACCTCCCCATTGCCTTGAAATCCCTTGGCATTGGCAAGGTAGACTTGCTGTCGATCCGAGTCATAGCCGATTCCATAGAAGCCAGTACCTTTTTTCCAATCCGATACCAAGGTACCAGAAAGGATATTAACTACTGATATCCCATCCCGGTATTCTGGATATCCTGAACTCGTCAACACATAGATGGCATCTTTATCCCCTAGTGCCATGCGACCGGTGGCCTGAGCGATGGGAAAGGTGCGGATTTCCTTTTGGCTTAGTCCACTTTTTGAAATGGAAACGAAATAGACTTTCTGGGCATCGTAGCAAAATACCCAGAGGTCCCCGTTCAATTCAAAAAACTGAACCGGTTTGCCAGGCATCTCCAACGTTTTGGATAACAGTACAGCATTGGCATCCAGCACCTCCACCTTTTTGCCTTCAGAACTCGCTACAAATACATAAGATCCAAAGGTAAAGAGGTCTTCGGGTTTGCTGGAAACAGGGATCTTTTTCTTTACTACTCCACCATCTAGACCTTGTACCACGGCCACATAGGAAGAAGGAGTATTGTAGCTGGCATCGTAAGGCCCATAATCCGAAATAAATAACTTGCCACGAGCAGTAGCCAGAGATCGGGGCTGGTCCAGGTCCTTATTCACGGCTCCAGCCGTTTTAAAATCTCCCGGCTGTACCACCTCTACCTTGCCTGTATTGGCAACCAAATACAGACGGTCTTCTTCCAAGACCAGATCCTCCAAAAGCCCTGCAAAGGGGCGTCCGTTTGCTTTTTCAAATAGTGCTGAGGTCAATGTCCCAGTACTTGGGTCGAGGTGAGTTACCTCTCCGTCATTGGCCCCAAAAGCCCCCTCATTCACAATCAAAATTCCTGAGTCATACACCCCACGAGGCCGCTCATCTGAGTTTGGATTACAGGCCACAAAAAGTAGTGGCAAAATGAAAAAGGTCAGAATTGATTTTCTAAATTGAATCATAGAGTAAGTTTTAAATTGAATCATAGGGTAAGTGTTAAATTAAGTTGGTAGGATCGTCCGGGCATTGTCCGTAGGTAGAGTACTTGGTAGGATTGATTGAATACATTTAGAATTTGAAACCGCAGGGGCAACTGCAGCGATTTCCACTTGGTCCCTGAATAAGTAAGGCCCAGGTTACCAATCGCAAAGCCTTCCAGAATCCGTGAATTTCCAGAAGCGATACTTCGTGGACCGACATAGAAGCTAGAAAGATTAAAGGCTAAATCATTTCGTTTCACCTGCAGACCTGCATTTCCTTGGTGCTTAGGGCTGTAAGGGAGTTGCTGGGACCCTTCTTGGGCGAGGTCTCGCGTACTGGAATAGGTGTAGGCGAGATTGGCTTGCCAGGTCCAGGGCCCCGTGTTCCAAGAACTCTCGCCTTGGTATTCTAGGCCTTGATTGTGTACCTCTCGGATATTTTCTGGGCTCCAGAAGTTACCTTTGGGGAGCCAAATGATCCAATCGACTACTTGCATTCGGTAATAGGTCAGGCGCTGAGACAAAGAAAAAGTTCCCGCTTGCTTGAATTGGAAGCCTATTTCTCCATTTTGACTTTTCTCAGGACGCAGATTGGGATTTCCTCCCGGTTCCCAATAGCGATCGTTTAGCGTAGGAAGTTTCAGTCCGAGCCCAAATGCAGTTTTGAAGTGAAGGCTAGTTCGGTCACTTTCAAAAAGCCTCCAGTTCAATCCCAGACCAGGCAGAAAGGGAACCAGTTCATTGGGATAGGCCAATTGCCGGAGGTTGACGGAAAAAGAAATTTGCTCCTCCAGCTCCCAACCAATGCTTTGGTAGGCTTCCCAGCGCTGCTCTGTGGCGGTGTAGGTGCTTAGCTTGGCATTCATCCAGGTGCCTCGCACACCCGCACGAAGTGCCCAATTGCCAGCCGATGGGAGTTCCCAATCAAGCCCAAGTAGACCCTGGCTGGTTTGGTTTTCTTGCGCGTTAAATTGCAGTTGATCTGCAACCCAGGCACCTTTGAGTTTCCATACCGAAGACTTCTTTTGGTACCGGTAATCTACTACCGCCCGGAAACTTTCATCCTCCTGTGTATCCTGCGTGCTGCTCCCGATCAGGGGCTGAATCTCCCGTTGGGCTTGATTCCACCACAGGGAGGCCTTCACTTGTGCATGGGGAGCCGCCTGCCACCACAGGTCTTGGAGTATGCCCCGCTGCTTGAAGGCAGCATGTTCTTGGCGCTCCCAGGGGACACCTGCTAGGGAAATATCTCGGTAGCGAAAGGTATTGGGTTGATCCTGATTGTAAACCTTGCTTTGAAGGCGGAGGGTAGGCTTCCCGTACCTTGCTGCAAAAGAAGTTTGGTGTTGGCCGAAGCTTCCGATTGTCTGGCTAAAATCTCCGCCAAAGCCCTCCTGCTTTTGAAGGTCAGTAGAGAGGTGTACAGATCCTCCGATGGCCTCATTTCCAAAAAGTGCCCCTGCACTTCCAAACTGGACTTCCACCCGATCTGTAGCCTGTACCGGGAGAATACTTAGGTCTGCTTGACCCAGAGAGATGCTATTAATGGGCACCCCATTCCAGAAAAGGGCAGTATGCCCTGCGGAAGTACCACGGAACGACGGAGAAGCTAACATGCCTGCACCGTACTGGCGCACAAAAATCGGAGAAGTCTCTTGAAGTAAGTCTCCTAAAGAGCGTGCTGCATAGCGCTCTAGGGTAGATTTTTCATAAGTCAAGAGTGTTTGACCTGCTGCAAATCGATCCAAGGCTGCTGCATGCACGGCCACTTCAGCCAGCACCACCGTATCTCGGGGAGAGGCATAATAAATCAAGGATACAAACAAGAGGGCAAAAGTCATTGGGCTCCGATTAGAAGGTCTAGTCGAGTCCGGCTTCGTGAAGAAAAAATAGAAATGAAAATCAGCCCTACCCAAAAAATGGATAAAGCCATTGTACGCTTCTACCTGCTTTTCCTCCGAAAGCTCAGAATCATTGATCAAGGCAGGTCTCCTGGCTCGTTTGACTTTTTGCAGGCCTTCTCAGTTCCGAGGAACCAATGGCGGGGGTTGCAAAAGCTTTTTCCTAGGTATTCTCTAGGAAACCAAACTTACAGTTGCGGGGACAGCTCCGGTTTTGCACCGGATTCCCTTTTAATTCCAAGAACCGAAACGCTCGGGATGGAAACCAAAATCGTTGTAAATAACACCCAATTAAGTGGCAATAAAAAGAGGAGAAGCGAATATTTTTTTGAGAGTCAGACCTTGGCGCTTACCTTGTGAAAAATTCCTACCAAGACATGCATCCTTCTTCAACCTACTTGCGAACCCTACCCTACCAGCTTAGCTACTTACTGTGCTTAGGTTTTGCTTTGGTGCTAATATCCTGTGCGGAAAAGAAAACTGATGCTCTCCTCAAAAGACCCGTTCCCCTGGATTTTGCGACAGGATTCAAGTTGTACCAGGGGGAAGGCTTCTGGGAAATTGAAGTAAGTAAGGGTTATGCGGGATCCTCGGGAACCTATCGCTACCTGGTCCTGGATTCAGGGGTACAGGTCAATGCAACAAACTACGATGCAGTGATTCAACTTCCAATCGATCAGGTTGTCCTAACTTCCACCACCCAGGTGCCCCACTTGGATGCCTTGGGGCAGACCAATCTGCTGGTAGGCTTTCCCCAACTCGATCTGATTTCCTCTCGGGCTGCACGGAAGCGAATTACGGCAGGAAAAGTTCAGGACTTGGGGTCGGGGCCTTCGGCAAATCCTGAGTTGGTGTTGGACCTACAACCCGATTGGATCATGATTTCCACCTTGGGAGAAGATCTTCGGTACTTGGAAGTATTCAAACAGGCGGGCATTCCTGCCCTCATCAACGGGGAATATGTGGAGCAAAACCCCTTGGGTAGAGCCGAATGGATCAAGTTTACCGGGGTGCTTTTGGGTAACTATGCAGCCGCCTCGGCCCAATTTGAACAAATCAAAAAAGACTATAACGAAGCGGCGAACTTAGCCAGTTCGATACCAGAAAAAGACAAGCCTAGGGTACTCAGCGGAGTGATGTATCAGGACATCTGGTATGCACCCAGTGCAGACAGCTGGGCAGCACAGCTCCTCAGTCGAGCGGGAGGCAACTATGCTTTTAAAGAGAATGCTGGTTCGGGCAGCCTACAACTCAATTACGAGTACGTGCTGGACAAGGCCAGTTCAACTCCAATTTGGATTGGGGCGGCAGACTTTGCTTCAAGAGCTGAGATGGGGACACGTGAACCACGCTACCAAGCTTTTGCTGCATGGAAGGCCGGGGAACTGTACACCTACACCGCCAAGAAAGGAGAAACAGGAGGCTTGGAATACTTTGAATTGGGCTATTTGCGCCCCGACCTTATTCTCAAAGACTTAATAAAAATTCTTCACCCCGAGCTATTGCTGGACTACCAACCCTATTTTTACCAAAAAATACCGGACTAAGTCGGTCGAAATGGGATTTCCTCCCGTATTTTAGCCCGGAAGAATCGGATTAGCACCGGTTACTCCAAGCCCTTGCAACAAGAATTACGCCCTGTCCATGTCCTTCAGACGCTTCCTTTTTCCACTTACCTTCCTCCTACTTGGGATGAGTTTCTTGCTCAACCTGAGCATGGGTAGCGTGTGGATTCCGCCTACAGAGATGGTGGAAGGGATGGCAACGGGAAGTTGGGCCAAAAATTCCTGGGAGCAAATTATCCTGCATTACCGACTTCCTAAGGCCTTGGTAGCGATTTTGGCAGGCATAGGACTCAGTGTAAGTGGCTTACAAATGCAAACCTTTTTCCGAAACCCACTGGCTGGACCCTATGTGCTGGGAATCAGTTCGGGAGCGGGATTAGGGGTAGCCTTGCTGATGCTGGCGGGAGCAGCATTTGGGGTATCCCTTACCGGACTCAATTCTTGGGCGATTGCGGGAGCTGGAATTCTAGGTGCTGGCAGCTTGCTTGCTCTCGTTACACTGGTAGCCTGGAGAGTGAAAGATCCGATGACTTTATTGATAGTAGGCCTGATGGTGGGCAGTGCCGTGTCCGCGGTGGTGGCGGTCCTCTCCTTTTTTTCTGGGGCAGAAGCCTTGAAGCTCTATACCGTCTGGTCCATGGGTAGTTTGGGATCTCTGACCTGGTCGCAGGTGAGCATCCTTGGCCTTTTGATTTTGATTGGAACCCTTCCTATTGTCGGATCAGTCAAGTCCTACAATGCCTTGCTTATGGGAGAAACCTATGCCCGCAGCATGGGTATTCATACGACAAGTCTCCGTTGGTGGATGATTGGAAGTGCCGGGATTTTAGCTGGGGGAATTACCGCTTTTTGTGGTCCTATCGCATTCTTGGGGATAGCCGTTCCTCACTTGGCACGCATGGCTTGGAAAAGTGCAGACCATCGGGTGCTATTCCCTGGTTCGGCCGTCTTGGGGGCAAGTTTGCTCCTGCTCTGCGATGCCTTTAGCCACTTCCCTGGTTGGGCCAGTTCGCTACCCATCAATGCAGTCACCTCCTTGGTTGGCGCCCCTATGGTGATTTCCTTGATCTTAAAAAAGAACCTCAGCAAAGACTTCTAAGGGATGAAACAGTACCAAATCGCATTGGAAGGAATTGGACTCCAGCTTGGGTATAGCCAGGAAGGGCTGCGGAAACCGCTATTGGAGAATCTGAATTTTCAGTTAGTCGCAGGAGAGCTCACCTGCCTTTTGGGACCCAATGGGGTGGGGAAATCAACTTTGATCAAAGCTATTCTGGGGGAAATTACCCCTTGGGAAGGTCAGCTTTTGCTAGAGCAGGAACCCCTATCCTCCTACTCCATTCGAGATCGAGCGAAGCACATCGCGGTGGTCTTGACTGACCAGATCTATCCAGGCAACCTGACCGTGGGACAGTTGGTGGCATTGGGCAGGACGCCACACACCAATTGGTTAGGGCATTTGGGCGATACAGACCGAATCCTCGTGGAAAAGGCCTTAGCAGACACCCATATCGGGTATTTACGAGATGCTCGACTGGGGGAACTCAGCGATGGACAGCGGCAAAAGGCTATGATTGCACGAGCTTTGGCGCAGGACGGGCCTATAATCGTATTGGATGAGCCTACGGCCCACTTGGATTTGGTGAATCGCTTGGAGATCATGAGTTTGCTGCGCGAAATCAGCCGCAACCAAGGAAAGGCCATTTTGGTCGTGACCCATGATTTGGACATTGCTTTGGAGACGGCGGATCGATTTTGGCTGCTGAATTGTGGCCTTCCGCTTTTGGCTGGGAAGCCAGAGGACCTGGTACTTTCGGGGCAGATTCAAGCCCTTTTTCCTTCAGACCGCTATCGGTTTAATGTGGCCCGAGGGCGAGTGGAGTGGAGTCAAGCGATACCGGATTTTCAGATTGAAGGACCTGCCGAACAAGTATATTGGGTAAAGAAGGCCTTGGTGAAGGCGGGGCTTGCCTCCTTGGATCAAATCTTGGTGATTACGGCTCCTTTCGGGTTGAGGGTTGGGGAGAAAACCTTCGAAAGATTAGAAGATTTCATTGATGAGATGAGGCTTCAAAAATAATTAAGGAGTTTCCCAAAAGAGTAAAAATGTCCTCCAACAAAAAAGCTGCCCCCTTTCGGAGGCAGCTCTATATAGCTTAACTCACTAATTATTTAGTCAAACAAGTCAAACTTCAATCCGAAGTTAAATCGGGCATTGTAGTATTCCACTTGCATAGTTCTTGCTTGGATGCCTTGGTAGTAACGCAATGGCTGGTTGGTTAGATTATTTCCCTCTGCAAAAATCCGCCATTTTGGTGTGATCGCATAGGAGGCATTCGCATCTAAAAATACTTGTTTGTCATAGAAACGATCCTCAAAACCTTCTCCACCCAATTCGTCTAAGTAATCAGAAGCATAGTTCAGAGCAAGTCGAAGAACCAA
Organism: Bacteroidota bacterium; assembly: GCA_027593175.1. Lineage (GTDB taxonomy): Bacteria > Bacteroidota > Bacteroidia > Cytophagales > Cyclobacteriaceae > Algoriphagus. The sequence continues at coordinate 19,442 of JAQCJI010000037.1, forward strand.
TCGTTCAGTTTCATAGGAAAGCGAAGCATTGAACATATTTTCAGCCGTACCAGGTAAAACCAAATCGTCATTTTCTCTACCTTCAATCCCTGTGGTGGTGGACTTCGTAAAGGTATAGTTCAAATAGATCCCCAGTCCTTTCCATATTTGTCGCTGAAAGGATGCTTCAAGTCCATAAACACTAGCATTACCGCCGTTTTCGGGTCTTGAGTATTCTAGGTCCGAACCAAAAATTGGATCATTGTATCCTTGCGTGGTGATGGTGTAGATGAAGTCATCAATATCCTTGTAAAATGCACCCCCGGACAGAATTCCCACATTTGAAAAATATCTTTCCGCCATAAAATCAAAATTCATAGCTGTGGTAGCTCTCAAGTTTGGATTTCCTCGGGCAAGCTCCTCGTCATCTGGACTGAATTCCGCATAGGGAACCAAGTCAAAATAATTGGGGCGGGCAATGGTATTAGTCCAAGCAAATCGCAATACGGTATTGGCATCTGCATCATATTTCAAATGAAGACCCGGTAGAATATTCGTATAGTTTTGATCCCCTGAGGCGGAGCTAACTGTTTCTTCATCGATATTGAAGATGTTTCCCGTATAATCTATGGCTGTATTTTCGATCCGTAGTCCCGCAATAGCTGAAAATTTGCTAGAAAATTGATGATCGGCCATTACATAGGCAGCAGTGATATTTTCATTGGCGGTATAGTTACCCGGTGCATATTCTTCAGGAAGGTCGGTGCTTTCAAAGAGATTGGTATTGTTGAGATTTAATCCACCCAAAAATTCTGGTGTTGCAAAGAATCCTGCTTGATACTGCGAACCTGCCAAGTAGTTGGGGTCAGTAAAATCTTCATTTGGAACGGATCCAAGTGTTGCTCCGAAGGCGTCTTCATCCACGGGCTCAAATTCGAAGAAGCTATTTTCACGTTCTTTACGCTTCCCTCTATATCGCAATCCAAACTGCAAAATTCCTCGATCGGTGTAGGGTAATTTGAAGTCTAATCTAGCATTTAAATCACGGTCGAATGTGAATTGGTTTTCCTCCGAGATTTCATGAAATCCTATCCCGAAGTTATCCTGTGCATTGGATAAATTCGCGTTTGGAAATTCAGGATTGGATAAGTCTACAAATACATCCTGATTGGAAGATCTATAGGAAATGTAGCGTTCATTGGGACGCTCTTCAGATGCGCGGGCATAGGTAGCGCTCCAGTCCATTTTTAGTTTGTTGAAGAGGTGATTTCCTCCTAAACTCAAATTGTAAACACGCTGATCCTCGAGTCTTCGGTTATCCACTCTGCCACCGTCTATACCTCCCTTGGTTTGGTATTGCACCCGGCCTTTTGTCTGAAATACATTGGGAGAAGTCTGGGTGAAGTCTCCATCATCAAAGGAATCGTCCAAGTTACCCACACGCATTCTTAATCGGTTTTCCCAATCATCTCGATGATTGTACATACCAGAAAGGAAGATTTGGTTGTTATCGTTTATTTTAAAATCAGTTGCTAGACTAACCGATCTTCTTACACGCTGCACACGGTATTCACGAATGTCAAATTCTTCAAGAGCAAGGCCATTGTCAGAATTGTACCATACCGCCTCCACGTTATCAGAACCGAAGTTGTGGTTGTTGTAAGAACCTGAAAAAACAAATCCCAATTTATCATTGGCTACTCGATTACCGATTACCAAACCGCCAGTCCAGATCGGCTTGTTGGATAGTAAGTTGACACCAGAGGCAGCTGTTCCCGATACACGAAGTGCATTAGGTGCCTGACGGGTAACCAAGTTGACAGAACCACCGATAGCATCTGCATCCATGTTAGGAAGCACTGCTTTGTTGACTTCGATGGTTTGGATCATGTCCGAAGGAATCAAATCCATCTGCACGTTTCTGTTATCCCCTTCAGCAGAAGGAATTCGTTCTCCATTCAAAGTCACTGAGTTGAGCTGTGACGCAATGCCTCGAATGATGATATTCCGCGCTTCACCCTGGTCGTTTTGCATGGTAATGCCTGGGATTCTTTTCAATGCATCTCCAATGTTTGCATCAGGGAAACGACCAATTTGATCTGAAGAAACCACGTTGGTGATGTTTGCATTGTTCTTTTGCTGGCTAAGTGCTTTTGCTTGGCCTTTCAATCGATCACCAAAAACAACTACTTCTTGGCTTTCCAATGCAGTCTCATTCATTTTAAAATTAAGCGTAGCGGTTTGGCCATCTTGAACCTCCACCTGCTTCGTCAAAGAAGCATATCCTAAGTAAGAAACTTCTATTTCATAAGTTCCTGCTGCCAAATTCAAGAAAGAGAAGTCTCCTTTTTGATTGGTAATCGTTCCTGTAGTTTTTCCTTTCAGGATCACATTTGCGCCAGGAAGGGATAAATTTTGGGAATCAATCACCTTTCCTTTAAGTACTCCTTGCGCCAGTACTTGACCTCCAACTAGGAGCAAGAAGGCGAGAGTAAAAGATAATAGTATACTTTTTTTCATGGAATTTTAGTTAATTGTTTTTTCTAGTTTTCAATTGCTTTCCAGCCACATCTTCCCATCGGTAGAAGTGGAAGGTTTTATTGTCCGACATGGCAATAAAAATCCCTTTAGGAAATTTTGGCCCAAAGGAACGGCTACTCACTTCCGACCCATCACTTTGGTTGGTACTGAGCAATACTTTTGTAATTAGAGAATGGGCATGCGGGTTTTCGGGGCTTCCTTCCCTCGGGAAAACATGGAATAAGTTGGCCTGCTGATCGGAAACGAGCAGGTATCCGGTAGAATCATCTAACTCGTAAATGGAAATGCCCTCGTGATCGTCCGCAAAACCTTCGGTTGCAAAAAGTGCCAGTTCTTTATTTCCCATACCCGGTTCAGCAGCATACTTTCTTACCCCTACACCTTCGTCAGAATAGTAGATGTACCCAAGAGCAGTATCTACTGCAATGGCTTCGATTTCTTTCTCCCCAGAAAAATGCCCAAACTTGCGGACCAACTCCAATTGGATGCCTTCAGCAGCAGCTGTAATTTCGTATTGCCAGAGGTAAGTACCATCTGTAGGCCCATTTTTACGTCCTGCGATTACATACTGCTTGCCTGTGCTGAGGCTTTTGTAAAGGGCAACGCCCATTAAATCTCGGTATTCCGGACCTTCCTCCCCTTTAAAAATTTCGAACCCACCTGGATTCAATTCTTTCATCTCTGGTAGCGTGAAAAAACGGAGTTTGGAAGTCAAACGCTCCCCAGTTACTGCAAAATCTACTTTAGATCCGTCCGCAAGTGTCAAGCCGTAACCAACATCCACGTTATTGGGACGTTGAATACCTTTTCGCACCAAAGAGTCCATAATTTTACCTTCCAAATTGAAGACATAAAGGGCTCCCAAGGAATCCTTGTCAGTACCAATAATCAAACTCTTATTTGGGTCGCTAGGGTGCATCCAAATGGCAGGATCATCCGTATCGTAGCTCACAGTATCTGTGATTACCGAAGCTGCAATTTTTAGCTGTGAGATTTCTTCTTTTTCCTTTCCCGGTTTACATGAGAAAAGTAATCCAAGAAATAAACTAAAAATAATGATAGACCTCCCCATTTTAACTTAGTTGATGAAACA